>JAEWBU010000058.1 GCA_023390985.1 Pseudomonadota bacterium | reverse complement strand
CCATGAACTTGGGCACGACGAACAGGCTGATGCCCTTGACGCCTTCCGGCGCGCCGGCCACCCGCGCCAGCACCAGGTGGACGATGTTGTCCACCATGTCGTGCTCGCCGTAGGTGATGAAGATCTTCGTGCCGAAGATCTTGTAGGTGCCGTCGGGCTGGGGCTCGGCGCGCGTGCGCACCAGCGCGAGGTCGCTGCCGGCCTGCGGCTCCGTGAGGTTCATGGTGCCGGTCCAGTTGCCGCTCACCAGTTTTTCCAGGTAGGTCGCCTGCAGCTGCTCCGAGCCGGCCGTCAGCAGCGCCTCGATGGCGCCGTCCGTCAGCAGCGGGCAGAGGGCGAAGCTCAGGTTGGCCGAGTTCAGCATCTCCACGCAGGCCGCGCCGATGGTCTTGGGCAGGCCCTGGCCGCCGTAGTCCACCGGATGCTGCAGCCCCTGCCAGCCACCTTCGATGTACTGGCGGTAGGCGTCCTTGAAGCCGGGCGTGGTGGCCACCTGGCCGTCGTTCCAGCTCGAGGGATTCCGGTCGCCGGGGACGTTGAGCGGCGCGATCACCTCTTCGTTGAACCGGGCGCATTCCTCCAGCACCGCCTGCGCGGTGTCGAAGCCCGCTTCCTCGAAGCCGGAGATCTTCGCGATCTCGTCGATGCCCGCGAGATGGCGGATGTCGAAGAGCATGTCCTTGACGGGGGCGCGGTAGGTCATTTTGGGACTCCAGGGGCGAGGGACGAGGGGCGAGGGACGAGGGAGGGAGCAGGGCTGTTCCCTAGCCCCTCGCCCCTCGCCCCTGCTTGTCAAAGCTCAAAGCGCTTTGACGAGCTCCGGCACGGCCGCGAACAGGTCGGCCTCGAGGCCGTAGTCGGCCACCGAGAAGATCGGCGCCTCGGGGTCCTTGTTGATCGCCACGATCACCTTGGAGTCCTTCATGCCGGCCAGGTGGTGGATGGCCCCCGAGATGCCCGCGGCGATGTACAGCTGCGGCGCGACGATCTTGCCGGTCTGGCCCACCTGCCAGTCGTTGGGCGCGTAGCCCGCGTCGACCGCGGCGCGCGAGGCGCCGAGCGCGGCGCCCAGCTTGTCGGCCAGCGGCGTCATCACTTCATTGAACTTCTCGGCCGAACCCAGCGCGCGGCCACCGGAGACGATGACCTTGGCGGCGGTGAGCTCGGGGCGGTCGCTCTTGGCGATCTCCTGACCGACGAAGCTGCTCTTGCCGCTGTCGCCGATGGCGTTGGTGGTCTCGACCGAGGCGCTGCCGCCGGTCGCGGCCGCCGGGTCGAAGCCCGTGGTGCGAACCGTGATCACCTTCTTCTCGTCGGCGCTCTGCACGATGGCGATGGCGTTGCCGGCGTAGATCGGGCGCTCGAACGTGTCGGGCGCGTCCACCTTGGTGATGTCGCTGATCTGCGCCACGTCCAGCTTGGCGGCCACGCGCGGCGCGGTGTTCTTGCCGCTGGCGGTGGCCGGGAACAGGATGTGGCTGTAGTTGCCGGCCAGGGCCAGCACCTGCGCGGCCAGGTTCTCGGCCAGGCCGTGGGCGAGCTGCTCGCCGTCGGCGTGGATCACCTTGGAAACGCCGGCGATCTGCGCGGCGGCCTTGGCCGCTTCACCGGCGTTGTGGCCGGCCACCAGCACGTGGACGTCGCCGCCGCAGGCCGCGGCAGCCGTCACGGTGTTGAGCGTGGCGCCCTTGATGGAGGCGTTGTCGTGTTCGGCGATAACGAGAGCCGTCATGTTCAGATCACCTTCGCTTCGGTCTTGAGTTTCTGCACCAGGGTGGCCACGTCGGGCACCTTCACGCCGGCGCTGCGCTTGGGCGGCTCGGTCACCTTCAGGGTCTTGAGGCGCGGCTTGGCGTCCACGCCCAGGTCGGCGGGCGTCACCGTGTCCAGCTGCTTCTTCTTGGCCTTCATGATGTTCGGCAGCGTGACGTAGCGCGGCTCGTTCAGGCGCAAGTCGGTGGTGACCACCGCGGGTAGCGTGATGGAGATCGTCTCCAAACCGCCGTCGACTTCGCGCGTCACCTTGGCCTTGCCGCCTTCGATCTCCACCTTCGAGGCGAAGGTCGCCTGCGGCAGGTCGGCGAGGGCCGCCAGCATCTGGCCGGTCTGGTTGGCGTCGTCGTCGATCGCCTGCTTGCCCAGGATGATCAGGCCGGGCTGTTCCTTGTCGACCAGCGCCTTGAGCAGCTTGGCGACGGCCAGCGGCTGCAGCTCCTCGTCGGTCTGGACCAGGATGGCGCGATCGGCGCCGATGGCCATGGCGGTGCGCAGGGTCTCCTGGCACTGCTGCACGCCGCAGGACACGGCGATGACCTCGGTGGCCACGCCCTTCTCTTTCAGCCGGACCGCCTCCTCGACCGCGATCTCGTCGAACGGGTTCATGCTCATCTTGACGTTGGCGATGTCCACACCCGTGTTGTCCGACTTGACCCGGACCTTCACGTTGTAGTCCACCACCCGCTTGACCGGGACGAGAACCTTCATGCAGGGAACTCCTAAAGGACGAATTGACGTTTACGTAAAGTCGAAAATTCTATGCCGCGGCGCGGCATCGAGCTCGACAAAAAAGAACGATCGTTCGATTTTGATTATAGGGACGCGCCCGCGACGCTTTCTGGAGCGGCGACTCGAGACTGTCGTCCCCACGACAGTGGCGCTTACGGGCGCCTTTCCGGACTCGGGTAATTCAGGACCGGCCCCCTCCGCCCCCGCCCTTACATTGCTTGCGACCAAGGCATGAAGGAGACTTTTTCATGGCACGCATCCTGTTCCCGAGCGCCGCCCTCGCCGCCGCGCTGGCCTGCGCACCGGCCGCCGCGCAGACGGTGCTGACGCTGTCGAGCTGGGTGCCGCCCACCCACTCGCTGAGCGTCGCGCAGAAGGAATGGTGCGACCTGGTCGCCAAGAACGCCAACGGCAAGATCCGCTGCAACGTGCTGCCGCGCGCCGTCGCCGCGCCGCCCGGCACGCTGGACGCGGTGCGCAACGGGCTGGCCGACGTGTCGTTCACGGTGCACGGCTACACGCCGGGCCGCTTCGTGCTCACGCAGATGGCCGAGTTCCCCTTCCTCGGCGATTCGGCCGAGCCGATCTCGGTGGCCTTCAACAAGGTCGCGTCCAAGTACCCCGAGTTCGCGGCCGAGCACCAGGGCATCAAGGTGCTGGCCTACTTCACGCACGGCCCCGGCATCGTGTTCAACACCAAGAAGCCGGTGACCCGGCTGGAGGACCTGCAGGGCCTGAAGTGGCGCGTGGGCGGCGGCATGGTCAACGAGATTTCCAAGGCCCTGGGCATGAACGTCACGCTCAAGCCGGCGCCGGAGTCGTACGAGCTGCTCACGGGCGGCGTGATGGACGGCACGCTGTTCCCGGCGGAGTCGATCGAGTCGTTCCGCATCGACAAGGTGATCAAGTACGCCACCACCTTCCCGGGCGGCCTGTACAACACCAGCTTCGTCTTCATGATGAACCAGGACCGCTACAACAAGCTGTCGCCCGACGAGAAGAAGGCGGTCGACGCCGCCTCCGGCGAAGTGGCGGCGCGCATCCTCGGCCGCAACTGGGACAAGGTGGACCGCCGCGCCTACGGCCTGATGCAGGCCAACAACGTGCAGGTGACCAAGGCCGATGCCAAGTTCATCAACGACATCAAGGCCAGGACCGCGCCGCTGGAGCAGAAGTGGGCGCAGGAAGCCCAGGCCAAGGGCCTGAAGGACCCGGCCAAGGTGCTGGCCGAGTTCCGCGCCGAGATCGACAAGGCGTCCAAGTAAGCCGCGCCTCGCGGCGCGACCGGCGGCACCTTGGACACCGGGGTGCCGCTTTTCTTTTGCTTCGGATCACCCCATGAAACGAATCCTGGAGTTGCTGTGCGGACTGCTGTCCGGCGGCGCGCTGTTCGCCATCATGGCCCTGACGTTCTTCGACGTGCTCGGCCGCAAGTTCTTCTCCAACTCCATCACCGGCTCGCTGGAGCTCACCGAGCTGCTGATGGTCGTCGTGATCTTCGGTGCGCTGCCGCTGGTGTCCGGGCGCGGCGAGCACGTGGAGTTCGATTCGCTCGACCCGTACCTGCCGCGCTGGCTGCGTCGCGCGCAGGTCTTCGTGGTGCACCTGCTCTGCGGCATCGTGCTGCTGGCGCTGGGCTGGCTGATGTGGCGCACCGGCGGTGAGTTCCTCGCCACCGGCGAGACCACGGCCCAGCTCCAGATCCTGAAGGCGCCGTTCCTGTACGGCATGGGCGTGCTGTGCGCCGCCACCGGCGTGGTGCACCTCCTGATGATGGGCCAGGTGCCGCAGGAGCGCGCCGAACAGGCCGAGGGAGTCGCGCTGTGACGGAGGCGCTGCTCGGCTTCGCCGCCATCTTCGCGCTGGCCCTCATCCGCGTCCCGCTGGCGTTCGCCATGGGCCTGGTCGGCTTCGTCGGCATGGGCCTCACGCGCGGCTGGCATCCGGCCCTGGCCAGCGCGGCCCAGGTGGTCTACGAGACCGGCTTCGCCTACACGCTGTCGGTGATCCCGCTCTTCATCCTGATGGGCAACTTCGTCGCGCGCGCCGGCCTGGCGCACGAGCTGTTCCAGGCGGCCTACGCGTTCATCGGGCATGTGCGCGGCGGACTGGCCCACGCGACGGTGGCCGCCTGCGCCGGCTTCGGCGCGATCTGCGGATCGTCCATCGCCACCGCCGCCACCATGAGCCGCGTCGCCTACCCGTCGATGCGCCAGCTGGGCTACAGCGACGAGCTGTCCACCGGCGTGATGGCCGCGGGCGGCACGCTGGGCATCATGATCCCGCCGTCGACCATCATGGTGATCTACGGGATCATCACCCAGACCAACATCGGCAAGCTGTTCGCCGCCGGCGTCCTGCCGGGCATCCTGACGGCGCTGCTGCTGATGGGGGCCATCGCGGTGATGACCTCGCGCGACCCGGACCACGCCCCCGCGGGCCGGCGCGCCAGCTGGGCCGAGCGCTGGCGCGCGCTGCGCGGCATCTGGGGCGTGGCGGTGCTGGTCATCGTGGTTCTGGGCGGCATCTACGGCGGGTTCTTCACCGCCACCGAGGGCGCGGGCTTCGGCGCCTTCGGCGCCTTCCTCTTCGCGCTGGCGCGCCGCCGCCTCACCTGGTCGGTGCTGTTCCAGGTGCTGGTGGAGTCGGCCCGCACCACGGCCATGCTGTTCACGCTGCTGATCGCCGCGACCATCTTCGCCAACTTCGTGAACTTTACGACGCTGCCGACGGACCTGATGGACTGGATCACGCACCTGGGGCTGTCGCCCACCATGGTGGTGGTCGCGATGATGGCCATCTACGTGCTGCTGGGCACGGTGATGGAAGAGCTCACCATGGTGCTGCTGACCATCCCGCTGTTCTTCCCCATCGTCACGAGCCTGGGTTTCGATCCGGTGTGGTTCGGCGTGCTGATCGTGATGATCGTGCAGATCGGCCTGATCTCGCCGCCCGTCGGCATGAACCTGTTCGTGCTGAACTCGCTGCTGCCCGGCGTCGGCCTGGGCCGCATCTTCCGCGGCTGCTGGCCGTTCGTGTTCGTGATGGTGCTGATGCTGGGCGTGCTGATCGCGTTCCCGCAGCTCAGCCTCTGGCTGCCATCGATGGTTCGCTGACGGACCGGGGCGGCGCCGGCTGGAGGTGCACCACCCGCTGCGGGTAGGGGATGTCGATGCCGGCCTGCCGCAGCGATCGCAGCAGCGTGAGGTTCACTTCGGAGCGCACGTCGGCCTGCGTGGACGGCTTGCCGATCCAGTACTGCACGTGGAAGTCCAGCCCGTCGGCGCCGAATTTCACCAGGCGCGCCACCGGCGACGGCTCCTGCATCACCCCCGGCGCGCCCGCCGCCGCGGCGACCAGCAGCCTCCGCACCTCATCGGCATCGCTGCCGTAGCCCACCGAGATCTCCGTGGTGAGCTGCATCCTCGGATCCACGAGCGAGAGGTTCTCGATGCGTTCGCTGATCAGCTTCTCGTTGGGCACGATGGACTCGCGGCCGTTGACGGAACGGATCAGCGTGTAGCGGGTCTTGATGTCCACCACCGTGCCCTCGAACGTGTCCACCTTCACCACGTCGCCGATGCGCAGGCTGCGCTCGAACAGGATGACGAAGCCGCTCACGTAGTTGGCGGCCAGCTTCTGCAGGCCGAAACCCAGGCCGACGCCGAGCGCGCCGCCCAGCACCGACAGCGCCGTGATGTCCACGCCCACCGCGGACAGCGCGAACAGGAAGCCCACCACCAGCAGCGCCGCGCGCACCACGTTGGCGGCCACCTTGCGCAGCGACAGGTCGTGCACCGCCTGGCGCAGCACCTGGCGCTCGAGCACCGCCGAGATCCAGAGCGCGCCGATCAGCACCGCGCCCGCCGACAGCGAGCCTTCCACCAGCGACAGCAGGCTGGGGCGCGACTTGCCGATGGCGAAGTGGATGGTGTCCATCTCCGCGCGCACCGCCGGCAGGATGCCGATCACCCACAGCGCTGTGGCGATCCAGGCCACCCAGGAGAAGATGCGCTCGGCCGCGCGCGCCAGCGCCGACATCGGGAAGGCCACGGTGAGCACGCGCGCGATGAAGCGGATGCCCGCCAGCGCCATCAGCACCGGCACCGCCAGCCGCAGCAGCACCACCGGCTGCCAGAGTTGCAGCGCGCGCATCGCCGCGTAGGTCAGGGCCAGCGCCACCAGCGGGAACAGCAGGCCATCGACGACCAGCTTGCCGAACCAGACCGATTCGGCCGAGCGCCTGCGCCCCGCCGCCCAGCACAGGCCGAACGCCAGGGCCAGGCAGCCCAGCAGCGCCACCAGTTCCGCAGGCATCCCCGGATGGCCCAGGTCGCGGACCAGTTTTTCCAACGGACTCATGTTTCTTCTCTTGTTCTCGTCATTCCCGCGAAGGCGGGAATCCAGAGCGTCCGCTTTCAGCGGACTTCATGGAAGCACTGGATGCCCGCCTCCGCGGGCATGACGGGGTTGCTGTCGTTGTTCTCAGTTCCAGTTCGGCTTGCGCTTCTCCGTGAACGCCGTCACGCCCTCCTGGGCGCAGCCGTCCATCATGTTCACCGCCATGGTCTGCGAGGCCAGCTGGTAGGCCGCCTCGATGCCGAGCTCGCGCTGGCGGTAGAACAGGTCCTTGCCCATCGCGAGCGCCTGGCGGGGCTTGGCCAGGATGGCGGCCAGCAGCGACCCGACCTCTTCGTCCAGCCGGTCCGGCGCCGCCACGCGGTTCACCAGCCCGCGCTGGCGCGCTTCCTGCGCATCGATGAAGTCGCCGGTGACCAGCATCTCCATCGCCTGCTTGGGCGCGACGTTGCGCAGCAGCGGCACGCTGGGCGTGCTGCAGAACAGGCCGAAGTTGACGCCGCTCACCGCGAACTTCGCGTCGGTGGACGCCACCGCCAGGTCGCACTGCGCGACCAGCTGGCAGCCGGCCGCGGTGGCGATGCCCTGCACGCGGGCGATCACCGGCACCGGCAGCTTCTGGATGGCCAGCATCATCCGGCTGCAGCGGGCGAACAGCTGCTGGTAGTAGGCCAGCTCGGGCCGCGCCACCATTTCCTTCAGGTTGTGGCCGGGGCAGAACGCCTTGCCGGCGGCGGCGATCACCACCGCGCGCGCCGTGGCGTCGTCGGCGGCCTTGTCCAATGCGGCCTGCAGCGCGTCGAGCATCTCCTCGCCCAGCGCGTTGAAGTTGCCCGGACGGTTCAGGGTCAGCGTGATCACGCCGCGGGCGTCGCGCTCGTGGAGCACGGCTTCTGTCGATTCGCTCATGCAATGTCCTTGGTGTTGCGCGTTCAAAGGTCGGCCAGCACGCGCACGTGCGCCTCGACGCTGCGGCCGAGCGCGTCGAGGTTGTAGCCGCCTTCCAGGCTGGACACGATGCGCCCGCGCGAATGCCTGCGGGCGATGTCCTTGATGCGCGAAGTGATCCAGACGTAGTCCTGCTCGACCAGGCCCAGCTGGCCCAGGTCGTCCTCGCGGTGCGCGTCGAAGCCGGCGCTGATGAACACCATCTCGGGCCGGAATTCCTCCAGCCGCGGCAGCCAGTGCATCTCGATCAGCTCGCGGATCTCCATGCCGCGCGTGTACGCGGGCACGGGCAGGTTCAGCATGTTGGCCGCCTCCGGCGGGCCGCCCGAGTACGGATAGAACGGGTGCTGGAAGAACCCGACCATCAGCACGCGCGGATCGTTCGACAGGATGTCCTCGGTGCCGTTGCCGTGGTGCACGTCGAAGTCCACGATCGCCACGCGCTTGAAGCCATGGCGCTCCAGCGCGTAGCGCGCCGCGATGGCCACGTTGTTGAAGAAGCAGAAGCCCATCGCGCGGTCGCGGCAGGCGTGGTGGCCGGGCGGACGCACCGAGCAGAAGGCGTTCTCCAGCTCGCCGGCGATCACCGCGTCGGTGGCGGCCAATGCCGCGCCGGCCGCGTGCAGGGCGGCGTCCCACGTGTGCGAGTTCAGGACGGTGTCGGGATCGATCGCGGCGTAGGCGGGGCCGCCCGCGGCGATCTCTTCTTCCAGGGCTTCGACCAGGCCGCGAATGGAAGCGACGTGCATCCGGTCGTGCGCGAGTTCCAGGTCGCCCTGCGAGGCGGAAGGAGCCTCGCGGCGGTCCAGCGCGTCGATCACGCCGGTGGCCAGCAGGCGGTCGTCGATGGCGTCCAGGCGTTCGGGGCATTCCGGATGGCCCGGACCCATCTCGTGCTTGCGGCACGAAGGGTGGCTGAAATACCCGGTCTTGTTCGCACTCATGGGATTGCCGCCGGAAAATTCGGATAACGTCGGGGCCTCAATGGAAGCACAACAGAAGCTCAAGGCCCTGCTGGACCAGCTTAACACGGTGATCGTGGGCAAACCGGAGCAGGTTCGCGATTGCGTGGCGTGCCTGCTCGCGGGCGGGCACCTGCTGATCGAGGACGTTCCCGGCGTCGGCAAGACCACCCTCGCCCACGCGCTGGCCCGCTCCTTCGGCCTGCATTTCTCGCGGGTGCAGTTCACCGCCGACCTGATGCCCAGCGACCTGTCGGGCGTGTCGATCTACGAGCGCGGCAAGGAAGCTTTCGTCTTCCATCCCGGCCCGATCTTCGCCCAGGTGCTGCTGGCCGACGAGATCAACCGCGCCAGCCCCAAGACCCAGAGCGCGCTGCTCGAGGCGATGGAAGAGAAGCAGGTCACCATCGAAGGCGAGACGCGCGCGCTGCCCGCGCCGTTCTTCGTCATCGCCACCCAGAACCCGCATGACCAGCTGGGCACCTTCGCGCTGCCGGAGTCGCAGCTCGACCGCTTCCTGATGCGCATCTCGCTCGGCTACCCGGATCGGGCGGCCGAGCGCCAGCTGCTGGCCGGCGGCGATCGCCGCGACATGGTGGTGGGCATGAAGGGCTCGCTCTCGCCGCTCGACCTCGACTGGCTGCAGCGCCAGGTGCTGGCGGTGCACACGGCCGATCCGCTGCTCAACTACGTGCAGGACCTGGTGGCCGCGACGCGCTCGGGCCGCTGGTTCCTGCAGGGCCTGTCGCCGCGAGCGGGCATCGCGCTGGTGCGCGCGGCCAAGGCCCAGGCCCTGCTGAGCGGCCGCGACTACGTGGCGCCCGACGACGTCCAGGCCATCCTGCCGCAGACCATCGCGCACCGCCTGGTGCCGGTCGGCGACGCCGGCCGCGGCCCGATCGAGCAGGTGCGCGCGATGCTGGACGCCGTGCCCCTGCCCTAGGGAATGACGCATGAGCACGCCTTCGGCGTCGATGTCGAATGAAGCGCGGCCGGCGCGTCCCGCTTCTTCGCACGGCCTGAACCCCGCCGCCGCCATCCGCCGGCGCTTCCGCGGCTGGTGGCAGGCGCGGCTGCCGCTCACCGACACGCTGGCGCTGACGCAGCGCAACGTCTACATCCTGCCCACCCGCCCCGGCCTGATGCTGGCGGCCACCCTGCTGGTGCTGCTGGTCGCCTCCATCAACTACCAGCTGAACCTGGGCTACCTGCTCACCTTCCTGCTGGCGGGCAGCGCGGTGGCCGGCATGTACGTCTGCCACGCCACGCTGCGCGGCGTGCGCCTGACGTTGTCGGCGCCCGAGCCCGTCTTCGCCGGCAGCAACGCGCCCGTGCGCATCGTCCTCACCAACGAGCGCAAGGCCACGCGCTACGGCATCGGCCTGGCGGTGCTGGACGACAGCCACGAGGACCGCTGGGCCTGGACCGACGTGCCGGGCCTGGGCAGCGCCACCGTGTCGGTGGCGTTCCAGCCGCAGCGCCGCGGCCTGGCCCGCGTGCCGCCGCTGACCGCCGAAACCCGGTTCCCGCTCGGCACCTTCCGCGTCTGGACCGTGTGGCGGCCGGCCGCGCAGGTGCTGGTCTATCCCGCGCCCGAGGCGCTGCCGCCACCGCTGCCCGAGGGCGAGCCGCGCGCCGGCCACTCGGGCGCCGCGCGCGTGCAGAGCAGCGGCGAATTCGATGGCGTGCGCGCCTACCGCCGCGGCGACCGATGAAGCTGGTGGTCTGGAAGAAGGCGGCCAAGTCCGACGAGCTGGTCAGCCGCGACACCCAGCAGGCCCAGCGGCGCGAACTCTGGCTCGACTTCACCCACGCCGGCGCCGCCGACACCGAGGCGCGCCTGTCGCGCCTGGCCGCCTGGGTGCTGCAGGCCGACAAGCTGGGCGTGGACTACGGCCTGCGCCTGCCCGGCCAGCAGATCGCGCCCGATTCCGGCGAAGCGCATCGCCGCCGCTGCCTGGAGGCCCTGGCGCTGTGGTGATCGCCGACAAGCTCAAGTCCCTGCCGCGCGACGCGCGCGACACGCTGTTCCTGCTGGCCGTCATCGCCTGGGTGCTGATGCCGCAGGTCGGCCGCGTGCCGTGGTGGTGCACCGGCATGGTGGTCGCCATCCTGGCGTGGCGCGCCGTGCTGGCCGTGCGCGGCGCGCCGCTGCCGCGCAGCGCCTGGGTGCTGGGTCTGCTGGCGCTGGCCATCGCGGCCACCGCCATGACCCACCGCACCCTGCTCGGCCGCGACGCCGGCGTGACGCTGATCGTGGTGCTGCTGGCGCTCAAGACCCTGGAACTGCGCGCGCGGCGCGACGCCTTCGTGGTGTTCTTCCTCGGCTTCTTCACCATGCTCACCAACTTCTTCTTCTCGCAGTCGCTGCTGACCGCGGGGGCGATGCTGGTCGGCCTGCTGGGGCTGCTCACGGCGGTGGTCAACGCCCACATGCCGGTCGGCCGTCCGCCGCTGGCGCAGGCCGCGCGCACCGCCGGCGTGATGGCGCTGCTGGGCGCGCCGGTGATGGTGCTGCTCTTCATGCTGTTCCCTCGCCTGTCGCCGCTGTGGGGCATCCCGAACGACGCCATGTCCGGCCGCACCGGCCTGTCCTCGACCATGCAGGTGGGCAACGTGGCCCAGCTCGCGCTGGAGGAAGGCGTGGCCATGCGGGTGAAGTTCGAGGGCGAGGTGCCGCCCAACGAATACCTGTACTTCCGCGGGCCGGTGCTCTCCAGCTTCGACGGCCGCGAATGGCGGCCCCTGCTGTCGCGACCGGGCGCGTACACGTCCCCCTGGATGCCGCAGACGCCGGTCGAGGGCTTCGGTGCGCCGCTGCGCTACACGGTGACGATGGAACCCAACAACCGGCCCTGGCTGCTGGTGCTGGACGCGGCCGTCAAGGCCCCCGAGGCCCCGGGCCTCACCGTGGTGGGCGGCGGCGAGATGCAGTGGATCGCCACCCGGCCGGTGACCGACCTGCTGCGCTACACGGTCGAGAGCCACGTCGACTACCGCGCCGGCGGCCGGGCCGGCAACGTGGCCAGCCTGCCGCCGCAGTACCGGGAACTGCCCGCCGGTTTCAACCCGCGCACGCTGCAACTCGCCACCGAACTGATGGCCGCGGCGCCGGGCGGCGGCGCCGACAAGCAAGCTTTGGTGCGGGCGGCGATGGAGCGGCTGCGCACCGGCGGCTACGTCTACACGCTGGAGCCCGGCCTCTACGGCGAGCACACGGCCGACGAGTTCTGGTTCGACCGCAAGCGCGGCTTCTGCGAGCACATCGCCTCGGCCTTCGTGGTCCTGATGCGCGCCATGGACATCCCGTCCCGGATCGTCACCGGCTACCAGGGCGGCGAGATGAACACCGTGGACGGCTACTGGACGCTGCGCCACGCCGACGCCCATGCCTGGGCCGAGGTCTGGCTGGCCGGCCGCGGCTGGGTGCGCGTCGATCCCACGGCGATGGTGCAGCCCGCCCGCATCGGCGCGCTGCAGCGGCTGCGCGCGCCCGAAAGCCCCTTCGCCAGCGCCGTCGGCAACGTGATGAGCCCCAACCTGCTGGCCCACGTGCGCCAGGCCTGGGAAGCGGTCAACAACCGCTGGAACCAGTGGGTGCTGAACTACACCCAGAGCAAGCAGCTCGACCTGATGAAGAAGCTGGGCTTCCGCTCGCCAAACTGGCAGGACCTCACGTACGTGCTGATCGGCGTGGTGGTCGCGTCGGCCCTGCTGGGCATTGCCTGGGCCCGCTGGGAGCGCCGCCGCCAGGACCCCTGGCTGCGGCTGCTGTCGCGCGTGCGCCATCGGCTGGTCGAGGCCGGCATGCCGCTCGCGCCGAACGCCGGCCCGCGCCAGATGGCCGACGCGGTCACCAAGCGTTTCGGCGAGCCGGGCCGTCCGCTGGCAGACTGGCTGCTGCGGCTGGAAGCGCAACGCTACGCCCGCGTCCCCGAATCCCCCCTGCCCGCGCTGCAGCGCGAACTGAACCGATTGCCCTGGCCCGCCCTCCGATGATCCGAGCCATTTCCCTGGCCGCCGTGCTGGCGGCCGTCGCCATTGCCGCCGTCGCGGCACCGGCCAAGAACTCCTCGCCCAAGAAAACCAAGGTGTCCGCGCCCTCGCGCCAGGGCACGCCCTACGCCGGGCGCGAAGAAGCGATGGCGTTCGCCGACCAGCTGGCCGAGCGCCACGGCCTCGACGCCGACTGGGTGCGCTCCGCGTTGCGAGAAGCGCGCATGCTGCCGGTGGTGGTGCGGCTGATGCAGCCCGCGCCCTCCGGCACGCCCAAGAACTGGACGGTGTACCGCAGCCGTTTCATCGACCCGGTGCGCATCCAGGCCGGCGTGCGCTTCTGGCAGGACAACCGCGAGGCGCTGGAGCGCGCCGAGCGCGACTACGGCGTGCCGCCCGAGGTCGTGGTGGGCATCATCGGCGTGGAGACGATCTACGGCCAGCAGATGGGCGGCTTCCGCGTGCTGGACGCGTTGGCCACGCTGGCGTTCGACTTCCCCGAATCGCATCCGCGCGCGGCCGAACGCACCAAGTTCTTCCAGGGCGAGCTGGAGCATTTCCTCGTGCTGCAGAAGCGCCTGGGCGCGGACCCCACGCGGCCGCTGGGCAGCTACGCCGGCGCGATGGGCATGCCGCAGTTCATGCCCAGCAGCTGGGTGCGCTGGGCGGTCGACTACGACGGCGACGGCCGGGTGGACCTGTGGCGCAGCCCCACCGACGTCATCGGCTCGGTGGCCAACTACTTCAAGGCCTTCGGCTGGCAACCGGGCATGCCCACTCACTATCCGGTGACCTTCGACGAGGAGCGGCTGGACAAGGAGACGCTGCTCGCCCCCGACATCCTGCCGACCTTCAGCGTGCCCACCTTCCTGGCCCTGGGCGCGGTGCTGGACGACACGGCGGTGCGGCACACCGGCCCGCTGGCCCTGGTCGAACTGCAGAACGGCGCCGACGCGCCGCCCGTCTACGTGGCGGGCACCGAGAACTTCTACGTGATCACGCGATACAACTGGTCGAGCTACTACGCGATGGCGGTGATCGAGCTCGGCCGCGAAGTCAGGCAGGCGCTTCCGCGCGGCAACGGTTCATGAGCTTCACCCTCGCGAACTGGCAGCGCCTGTGGGACGAACTCGGCGCCGTGCAAGCCAACGGCGGCCTGATGAACCAGCTCGTGGCTGCGTGGGGCGAGCGGCATCGCCAGTACCACACGCTGCAGCACCTGCGCGAGTGCCTCGCGCATTTCGAGGCCGCCTCCATGCTGGCGCGCCGGCCGGCGGAAGTCGAGCTGGCGATCTGGTTCCACGACGCGGTGTACGACCCGCGGCGCGACGACAACGAAGAACGCAGCGCCGACTGGGCGCGCGACAGCGTGCGGGCGGCGGGCTGCGACGAGCAGGTGGCCGAGCGCGTGCATGCGCTGGTGATGGCGACGAAATCCCATGCGGTCGAGGGCGACGAGCCCGATGCGCGGCTGCTGGTGGACATCGACCTGGCGATCCTCGGCTCGGCGCCGGCGCGCTTCGACGAGTACGAGCGGCAGGTGCGGCGCGAGTACGGCCACGTGTCGGACGAAGCCTGGCGCGAAGGCCGCGCGAAGTTGCTCCAGTCGTTCCTGGCGCGTCCGCGCATCTATTCGACGGACGCGTACCGCGACGCCCTCGAAGCGAGGGCCCGCGAGAACCTCACGCGCTCGCTCGTCGCAATCGATGACCCGTCGTCCCCGCAGAGGTGGGGACCCAGTGCTTCCGCTTTCGGGGCGGGTGGGAGCACTGCATTCCCGCCTTCGCGGGAATGACGGATTCGTGTTCAGCGGTACTTCGCCGCCGTGATGAACTGGCTGGACGTCTCGCACCACACCAGCACGGTGTCGTACTTCTCGACGTCGGTCCCGGACGGCAGCGGCACGATGAAGTTCCTGAACGTCTTCACGTCCCCCACGCGAAGCATCTGCGCCTTGATCGCCATCAC
>JAEWBU010000411.1 GCA_023390985.1 Pseudomonadota bacterium | reverse complement strand
CAGCGGCTCGGCGTTGCGGCCGGCCGGATGGCGGCGCAGCAGCTCGTCGAGCACGCCCAGCCACACGGCGTAGGTCTTGCCCGCGCCCGTGGTCGCATGCAGCAGGCCGCCGCGGCCTTCGGCGATGGCCCGCCACACCTCGCGCTGGAAGGCGAACGGCTCCCAGCCGCGAGCGGCCATCCAGCCCGGGCCGGGGATGGAACGGCTCATCCGAGCGCCCTGCGCGAGCGGCCGCCACGACGGCGGTCGGCCTTCGGCAGGTCGGCGTGGGCGGCCATGGACTCGGCGCGCGATTGCAGGCGCTGCAGCGACTCGTCGAGCGCGCCGACCTGTCCGGCCTCCAGCGCGCCGAGCAGCTCGTGGTGGATGCCGCGGATCAGCGGGAACAGCTCGTCATAGAGCGCCTGCCCCTCGGGCGTGACCGCCAGCCGCGACTGGCGGCGGTCGGCCTGCCCCGCCTGGCGGGCGATGAGCTGCTTGGCCACCAGCGAGGTGACGGCGCGCGAGGTGCGGGCACGGTCGAGCTGGGCGCGTTCGGCCAGTTGCGAGGACATCAATCCCGGGTGCTGGGCCAGCAGCGCCAGCACGCGCCATTCGCGGCGCGTGATGCCGAAGCGGCCTTCGCAGAGCCGGATGACCATGCTGCCCGCGCTCGCCGTCAGCCGGGCCAGGCGGTAGAGCAGCAGGTCGTCCAGCGTGGCAGGCTGGTCCAGCCGGTTCGCCATTCAGGGTTTCCGAGAGGAAAGATTGATTTGATCAATCGATTGTGCGGCACCTAGAGTGGCCGGTTCGCCCTTCGAGGAGACCCGACCATGCGTATCCGCTCTTCCGTTCCCGTCCTGCTGGCGGCCGCGCTGACGGCTTCCTTCGCCGGCGCGCAGGCGCCCACCTGGCCCACCAAGCCGGTGAAGATCCTGGTCGGCTCGCCGCCCGGCGGACCTTCGGACATCACGGCGCGCGTGTTCGCGGACCAGCTGTCCAAGCGCACGGGGCAGCCGGCCATCGTGGAGAACCGGCCGGGCGCGGGCAACAACCTGGCGGCCGGCGTCGCCGCCAAGTCCGAGGCCGACGGGCATACGCTGGTGATCAGCCCGGACACGGTGCTCACCGTCAACCCGCTGGTCTACCGCGGCCAGAACTTCGACGCGCGCAACGACCTGGTGTCGGCGTCGGTGCTCACCAGCTTCACGCAGATGCTGGTGTGCAATCCCAAGGTCGGCGTGAAGACCCTGGACGAGCTCGTGGCCAAGGCCAAGGCGGACCGCATGACGTACGCGAGCGGCGGTCCCGGCGTGCCGGGCCACCTGGCCGCCGAGATGTTCCTGCAGGCCTCGGGCGCGAAGATGCAGCACGTGCCCTACCGCGGTCCCGCGCCGGCCACGCAGGCGGTGCTGGCCGGCGAGGTCGATTGCGGATTCCTCGCGACGCCGACCGTGATCCCGCACGTCAAGGCCGACAAGCTGCGCGCGCTGGCCGTGTCGTCCGCGACGCCTTCGCCGATGGCGCCGGACGTGCCCACGCTCGCCAAGGCGCTGCGTCAACCGGAGCTCGACGCCACCTTCCGCCTGGTGCTGCAGGCGCCGCGCGGCACGCCGCCCGCCGTGGTGGCGCAGATCGAGCGCCATGCCGGCGAGATCATGAAGGACCCGCAGGTGCGCTCGAAGCTGCAGGCCTCGGACCTGGTCGCGCAGGGCACGACCTCGGCCCAGGCGGAGCAGCTGATGAAGACCGAGGTGGCCCGCTGGGAGCCGCTGGTCAAGCGGCTGGACCTGAAGGCCGACTGAGATCGACGCGAAAAGGAGCAGCCCCATGAAACGACTCGTCCTGGCCGCGGCGCTCACGCTGGCGGCGGTGTCCGGCGCCTACGCGCAAGGCGACTGGCCCTCGCGGCCGGTGAAGCTGATCGTCAACTTCCCGCCGGGCGGTCCGCTCGATGTGCTGGCGCGCTCGGTCGGCGAAGTGCTGCAGGGCCAGTTCAAGCAGCCCTTCGTGGTGGAGAACCGCGCGGGCGCGGGCGGCAACATCGGCGCCGACGCGGTGGCCAAGGCCCTGCCCGACGGCCACACCGTGCTGCTGGGCATCGACTCCACGTTCACGGTGAACCCGCACATCTACAAGAGCATGGCGTTCAAGCCGGCGGACCTGCGGCCGCTGGTCGTGATGAGCTCGTCCGGCCTGCTGGTGGGCACGAACCCTTCGAACGGCTTCAAGACGCTGGCCGACCTGGTCGC
The DNA here is from genome assembly GCA_023390985.1 of Pseudomonadota bacterium. Taxonomy (GTDB): domain Bacteria; phylum Pseudomonadota; class Gammaproteobacteria; order Burkholderiales; family Burkholderiaceae_C; genus Ramlibacter. The sequence goes on along the minus strand of JAEWBU010000411.1, from coordinate 19,848 downwards.
GGCCGGCAAGGGCAAGGGCGTGAGCTTCAGCAGCGCCGGCAGCGGCTCGCCCGGCCACCTGGCGGCCGAGATGTTCACCGACGCGACCGGCATGAAGATCACGCATGTCCCGTACAAGGGCAACGCGCCCGCCGTGACGGCGGTGCTGTCCGGCGAGGTCACGGGCGGCGTGCTGGCCACGCCGGGCATGCTGCCGCACGTCAAGGCCGGCAAGATCGCGCCGCTGGCCGTGACCAGCCGCCAGCGCTCGCCGCTCGCGCCCGACGTGCCGACGGTGGCCGAAGCGGGACTGCCGCAGCTGGAACAGGAAGTGCTCTATCTCGTCATGGTGCCGGCCGCCACGCCCGAGCCGATCGCGCAGACCTTGCAGAAGGCGGTGGCCGATGCGCTCGCGCGGCCCGACATGCGTGCCAAGCTCCAGGGCCTGGACATGCACCATGAAGGCCAGCAAGGCGCGGCCGCGGCCAAGCGGCTGGCCGACCTGTCCGAACGCTACGGCAAGGTCATCCGCGCCACCGGAATGAAAGTCGAATGAACGCCACCCCTCCGAAGGGCCGACGCCCGAACATCATCTTCATCGTCGCCGACGACCTCGGCTACGCCGACCTGGGCTGCTACGGCGGCCGCGACGCATCCTTCGGCCGGGTGTCGCCGGTGCTCGACGGCCTGGCGGACGGCGGCCTGAAGTTCACCCAGGGCTACGCCAACTCGCCCGTGTGCTCGCCCACGCGCTTCGCGCTGATGACGGCGCGCTACCAGTACCGGCTGCGCGGCGCGGCCGAGGAGCCGATCAACAGCCGCAGCAAGGGCAGCAAGACGCTGGGGCTGCCGCCCGAGCATCCCACCCTGCCCTCGCTGCTGAAGGAAGCGGGCTGGCGCACGGCGCTGATCGGCAAGTGGCACCTGGGCTATCCGCCGGTGTTCGGGCCGCTCAAGTCGGGCTACGAGGAGTTCTTCGGCCCGATGTCCGGCGGCGTCGACTACTTCAGCCACGCCAGCAACAACGGCACGCACGACCTGTACCTGGGCGAGGAAGAGAAGCAGGAAGAGGGCTACCTCACCGACCTGATCTCGCGCCGCGCGGTGGACTACATCGATCGCATGGCCGCGGGCGACGCGCCCTTCTTCCTGAGCCTGCACTACACCGCGCCGCACTGGCCCTGGGAGACGCGCGACGACGCGCACCTGGCCGGCGAGGTGAAGGACAACCTCTTCCACCTGCACGGCGGCAACGTCGAAACCTACCGCCGCATGATCCATCACATGGACGAGGGCATCGGCTGGGTGATGCAGGCGCTGCAGCGCCACGGTCTGGCCGACGACACGCTGCTGGTCTTCACCAGCGACAACGGCGGCGAGCGCTTCTCGGACAACTGGCCGCTGGTGGGCGGCAAGATGGACCTCACCGAAGGCGGCATCCGCGTGCCCTGGATCGCCCACTGGCCGGCGGCCATCGCGCCGGGCGGCGTGAGCACGCAGCACTGCATGACGATGGATTGGTCGGCGACCTTCCTCGATGCCGCGGGAGTGAACGCGCATCCCGATTACCCGCTGGACGGTGTGTCGCTGCTGCCGGTGCTGCGTGACCCGCGCGCCGCCTTCCCGCGTCCGCTGCACTGGCGCATGAACCACCGCGGGCAGCGCGCGCTGCGCGAGGGCCGCTGGAAATACCTGCGCGTGGACGGGCACGACTACCTGTTCGATATCGAGGCCGACGAGCGCGAGCGGGCCAACCTGGGTGGCCGCCAGCCGCAGCGGCTGGAGAAGATGCGCGCGGCGTGGGAGGCCTGGAACGAAAGCATGCCGGCGATCCCGGAGGACGCGACGGTGAGCCTGGGGTATGGCGTGAAGGACATGCCGCAGCGGTGATGGCCCCCTGCCGTCATCCCCGCGAAGGCGGGGATCCAGGGCTTCCGGATGCACTGGGTTCCCGCCTCCGCGGGAACGACGGTCCTCTGGCTTAAGCTCAGGCCATGCCGCAGAGCTTGATTCGCTGGTTCCCTTTCCTCCGCTGGCCGCGCCCCGACTCCACGCTGATCCGCGGCGAGATCATCGCGGCGCTCACCGTCACCGTGGTGATGATCCCGCAGTCGGTGGCCTACGCCGGCCTCGCCGGCATGCCGCTCGTCACCGGCCTCTACGCCACCTTCCTGCCGGCGCTGGCCGCGGTGCTGTTCAGCAGCTCCACGCGCCTCTCGGTCGGGCCTTCGGCGCTCAGCTGCGTGCTGGTCGGCGCCTCGCTCATCGGCCTGGCCGAGCCCGGCTCGGCCCAGTGGGTGATGCTGGCGGTCTGGCTGGCGCTGCTGTCCGGCGTGATGCAGCTGGCCGTGGGGGCGAGCGGATCGGCCTGGATGCTGAACCTGGTCAGCTCGCCGGTGCTCACCGGCTTCAGCCAGGCGGCGGCGGTGCTGATCATCGCTTCGCAGCTGCCCTCGCTGCTCGGGCTGAAGGGACCGCTGTCGTCGCTGCTGCAAGGCGGCGTCGCGGTGGACCTCGAAGGCCTGGCCTACGGTGTCGTGAGCCTGGCGCTGTTCGAAGCCGGCAAGCGCGTCATCCCGAAGCTGCCGACCGTGCTGATCGTGCTGGCGGCCGCGGCGGCCGTCAGTTATTTCACCGGCTATGCCACCCGCGGCCGCGTGGTCGGCGAGCTGCCCGAGGGCCTGCCCGCCTTCTACTGGCCCGGCCTGCCCGACTGGGGCACCTTCAGCGCGCTGCTCGCGCCGGCGGTGGTGATCGCCCTGGTCAGCTCGCTGGAGATGGCGGCCAGCGCCAAGATCGAGAGCCAGCGCGACGGCAAGCGCTGGGACGCCAACCAGGACCTGATCGGCCAGGGTGTCGGCAAGCTGGTCTCGGGCTTCTCGGGCGCCTTCCCCACCAGCACCTCGTTCTCGCGCTCGGCCATCACGCTGGCCTCGGGCGCGCGCACCGGCTGGGCGACCGTCGCCGTCACCGTCTTCGTGCTGCTCGTGCTGCTGGTCGCCACGCCCGCGCTGCACCACGTGCCGGCGGGCGTGCTGGCGGCGGTGGTGGTCAGCGCCGTGGCAGGGCTGCTCAAGCCGCGCGTGTTCGTCTCGCTCTGGCACGTGGACCGCGTCGAGACGGTGACGGCCGGCATCACCTTCGCGGCCACGCTGCTGTCGGCCCCGCGCATCTACTGGGGCGTGCTGACCGGCGTGGTGGTCGGCCTCGCGCACTTCCTCTACCTGCGGCTGCATCCGCGCATCATCGAGGTCGGCCTGCATCCCGACGGCAGCCTGCGCGACCGGCACCTGTGGCACCTGTCGCCGATCGCGCCGCAGACCTACGCGCTGCGCATGGACGCCGAACTCGACTTCGCTTCCGCTTCCGCGCTGGAGCGCGTGCTGGTCGAATTCCTGGCGGCCCATCCCGACATGCGCCACGTGTGCCTGTTCGCCCAGCCGATCAACCGCATCGACGCCACCGGCGTGGAAGTGTTCGGCCGGCTGCGGCGGCTGCTGCAGGATCGCGGCATCACGCTGCACGTCAGCGGCATGAAGCTGCCAGTGGAAACGGTGCTGCGCAAGGCGGGCGAGCTGCCCGAAGGGCCGCTGCTGCGCCTCTATCGCACCGACGTGGAGGCGCTGCTCGCCTTCGGTCGCCTCAGCCCCTGAAGGCGAAGTGCTTGCTGCCCAGGTAGTTGAACGCCAGGGCGATGGCCGAAGCGATGGCGAAAGGCAGCAGCGGATGCGCCGCCATCGTCGCGGACGCCAGTACCAGCGAGGCGTAGATCCCGAAGTTGACGCCCGTGCCCGCCACGCTCACCGCGACGTAGCGCAGCAGGCTCGCCAGCAGGCCGCCCGATTCGCGGCCGCGGAAGGTGATGCTGCGATTGAGCCACCAGGTCGCCAGCACCGCCGCGGGGAACGACAGCGCGCGGGCCGCGATCGGCCCCCAGCCCAGCGACACCAGCAGCTGCAGCAGGCCGCCGTCGACCGCGAATCCGACCGCGCCGACGAGGGCGAAGCGCAGCAGCGGCGGCAGTTGCGTGATCCGTGCCGCCGCGATCACATCAGCCCCCGGAAGTCGAGCAGTCGTGCGGCGACGCCGATCGACACGACCACCGCCACCAGCCCCGCGCAAGCGAGCAGCTCGCGATCGCGCCGGCGCAGCCACTGGCCGAGGCGCGGCGTCACCGCCAGCGTGGCGAGCAGCACGGCGAGCAGCGACCAGTAGTGGTAGCGCATGTCGGTCGCCACGCCGATCAGCAGGTAGGCGCCCGAGTAGCAGAGCGCGGACACGGCCAGCACGCGCGCCAGGGCCACGTTGGCCACCGGCGGTTCGCGCCGCAGCAGCACCAGCAGGCAGGCGGCCCAGGCCAGCCAGGTGACCGGCCACACGGCGGGGTTCTTGCGCACCAGGTCCAGGCGCACGTCGCGCTCGGTCACCACTTCCAGCGGCGCGACGCGTGGATCGCCGGTGCCGTACTCGGGCGTCAGGCGGACGTGCTTGAGCGGCACCGCGAACAGCAGCGCGGAATTGAAGTGCTTCAGGCGGTGCTGCGCGTACGCGACCGGGTGCTCCGCGATGCTGCGCGCCCACTGCGCGGCCAGGCCGTCGGGCAGCGTGGGCATGTCGACATCGGCGGGCCGATGCACCTTGGCCGAGCAGCGGCCCCACGGGCTCACGCTGTCCCACCAGTAGGGCGAGTAGCAGGCCTGCAGGTCGTCCTTCGTCAGCGTGGCGCGCGGCTCGAGCACCGCGGGATCGCCGGTGTGCACCGCGATGCCCATCAGGTCGAACATGAACAGCGACTGCACCGCATGCTGCGGGACCGGGTTGAACAGCACGCGGTTGGCCACCGCGCTGACGGGCAGCGCGACGATCGCGATCAGCACCGTCGCCACCAGCAGCCGCACGCTGCGCAGCCAGCGGTTGGGCGCGAACGCCAGCAGCACCAGCGGGCCCAGGCCGAAGATGGCATTGGTGCGCACCATCGCGCCGTAGAACACCAGCGCCGCGATCGCCAGGCCCCAACCGGCCGGCACGCGGCGCAGCTGCACGCGGAACCAGAACAGCCCGCCCACGGCGGCGAGCCAGGAGGCCGCCATGCCCACGTCCTTCACGACTTGCGCGTTGACGTACAGGAAAGGCGGGAAGGCGCCCGCCAGCGTCACGGCCAGCGCGGTCCTGGGATGGCCGGCGCGGCGCAGGCCATCGGCGATCAGGCCGAAGCCGGTCCAGTACAGCGCCAGGTGCAGCAGCAGGAAAGGCGCGGGCCCTTCGCCGACGTGGCGCAGGTACGACCAGGTCCACGCCATGATGGGCGGATGCCAGTCGCCGAAGCGGCCGCTCACCGCGTCGCGGTACTGGCCGATCGAGTCGTTGTTCATGACGCCGGGGAAGTGCAGCGCCGCGTTCACCGCGAACAGCGCGAACACCAGCGAGGCCAGTCCCCAGCTCGCCAGGGACCCGGCCTGCGCGCGGGCCGCCCGCCGCGGGCCGCCGAAGAGGAAGTCCGAATCGGTCTGCACGGCGTCCTTCATCAGGAGACGGCGAGTGACGCGGGCAGGCGCTGCGCCTCGGCTTCTTCAGGCTGCGCGACGGCACTGCGGCGATGAACCGGCGCCGTGCGCCGCACCGAGGCCGGCCACCGGGGCGCGGCGATCTCGAGGTAGGCCAGCCGCTTGAGCTCGCGGCGCGAATGCGTGACGGTGTCCAGGACGAGGCCGCACACCATCGACAGCGTGGCCACCAGCATGATGCCCACCGACAGCACGGCGGTCGGCATGCGCGGCACCAGGCCGGTCCGCAGGAACTCCATCACGACGGGCGCGGCGAGGCCGACCGACAGCAGGGCCAGCGCGAGGGCGGCGCAGCTGAAGAACATCAGCGGCCGCTCCTCCTTCACCAGCAGGCCGATCATGCGCAGGATGCGCAGCCCGTCGCGGATGGTGTTGAGCTTGGAGGCCGAGCCCTCCGGCCGGTCCTTGTAGCGCGTGGGCAGCTCGGCGGTCTTCATGCGCAGCTCCAGCGCGTGCACCGTGAGCTCGGTCTCGATCTCGAAACCGCTCGAGGTGGCCGGGAACGACTTGACGAAGCGGCGCGAGAACACGCGGTAGCCCGACAGCATGTCGCCGAACCGGTTGCCGAAGATGCGCTGCACCAGCCCCGTGAGCAGGCGGTTGCCGAAGCGATGGCCGAACCGGTACGCCTCCTTGATCTGCGTGACGCGCGCGCCGTTGACCATGTCCAGCTGCTGGTCGAGCAGCGCGCGCACGAGCGAGGGCGCGACCGAGGCGTCGTAGGTGTCGTCGCCGTCCACCAGCACGTACACGTCCGCGTCGACGTCGCTGAACATGCGGCGCATCACGTTGCCCTTGCCCTTGAAGGGCTCGTGGCCGACGATGGCGCCGGCGCGCGCGGCCACCTCGGCCGTGCGGTCCGTGGAGGCGTTGTCGTAGACGTAGACGCGCGCCTGGGGCAGCGCCCGGCGGAAATCCTCGACAACGCGGCCGATCGCGACCTCCTCGTTGTAGCAGGGGATGATGACCGCGATGTCCACGGCATTCAGATCATTCAGCATGCATGAGCTCCAGTGCGACGGTGGAAGCCGCTTGGGCGGTTCCTCGTCGAAGTGGCGCATGCTAGGTCGGCCGTAGCGGCCGGAAAGCCCGCTTGGCTCCATCGGGCCATGGCTCGGCCGTTGGACGCGGCGACCTCCTACGCGGAGACGATCCAACCCTCCAATGGGTCCAGCTCATCCGGCAGTCCCCAGCGCGGCGGACCGATGCGCTGGGCCCATGCGGCCTGCAGCAGGCAGAGCACCGCATCGAGCGAATCGCCGGTGGCGTCCTGCGCCAGCGCGTCGCGCTGCGCGTGCGTGAGTTTCAGGCGCACGCCCAGTCGCGTGGTGCCGGCTTCCAGGCCGGTGAGGAGGTCCTTGCGCGCGATCAGGCGATCGGGCGTCTGCTTGGAGCGCTCGTCGCTCTTGTAGCTGCGCCGGCCGATGAGCTCCCGCGCCAGCAGCCCGGGATAGGCCTCCAGCGCGACCCGCTGCGGATCGCCGTCGTGCAGGCCGGGCAGGTGCACACCCGCTTCCAGCAGCAGCGGCACGGCCGCGTGCAGCATGAAGGCGACGGGCGGGTTCACCCACTTCATCGACGGGCTGGACCCGGCCAGGCGATCGAAGCGGCGGTTGGCGAACTTGCCGCCCGCCGGCCGTGCGTCGCAGAAGGCCGCGAAGGTCGTGCGGATCTCCGCGCGCGTGAGACCGGCGTAGTGCCCGATGCATTCGCGCCAGGTGAGCGGCCAGCCGAGATGCTCGACCAGTTCGCGCGGCAGGCCGAAGGGGAAGTCGAAGCCGCCGACCCAGGGACCGGGCTGGGCAAGCCACGCGGCGAACGCGGGGAGACTGTCGAGCTTCTCGAGCCGCTCCAGCACCACGCGGGCGCCGTCGTCGCGGCCGTGGGCCAGCACGATCGGCTTGCGCCGTGTCGGGCTGCTGGAGAAATCGCAGCCGACCAGCGCGCCGGCGCTCACGCGGGCGTCGCGCCCAGCGCGGTGCGCAGCAGGTCGGGCACGGGCGTGCTGCGCAGCGGCGTGCCGGGACCGTTCTCGTAGCGGGCCCAGACGCGCGCCTCGAGGCCGCGGGCCAGCAGCTTCTCCTCGGTGCCGAGCAGGAAGAACTCGTGGCGCAGCGCGAACGAGCTGCGGCCGACGCGGTCGAGCACCGAGCGCACCTCGATCTCGTCGCCGAACATCGGCGAGGCGATGAAGCTGCACTGCGAGTCCAGCAGCGGGATGCTCAGATGCTCCGCGCGCATGCGCGTGCCGGGCCAGCCGCACTCGGCCAGCAGCGACCAGGTGGCCGCGTCCATCCAGCGGTAGTAGGTGGGATAGAAGATGATGCCGGCCGGGTCGCAGTCGCCCCAGCTCAGCGAGCGCTTCAGCCGAAAGGTGGTCGCCACGGAGATCAGGCGCGGCCGCAGATGGCCGCGGTGGCCATCAGGTCCTCCAGCAGCGCGAGCGATACCTTGCCGGAGACGGCGTAGGGATCGAGCTCGGGCTTCTCGGAGTACTTCAGCAGGATCGAATGGTTGAGCTTGCTGAGGTTGACCTGGCCCATGGTCCAGCCGCCGAAGCGCCGCTCCGAGATCTCCTCGTAGTGCAGCAAGGCGACGTCCTTGTGGCGCGGATCCTTCTGGATGTGGCCGAACAGGTCGGACACCTGCATGCGGCCGCCCTCGATGGCCTGCAGGAAGATGCCGCCGCCGTAGCAGAGGATGCCGGTGATGCCGCTGACCGGGTTGTGCTCGCGCGCCTGCGCGAGGATGGACTCGATGGCGTCGGCGGAAGTGTTCACCGCGCGGCTGCAGTAAAGGAGACGCACCAGCATCTCAGCCTCCGTTGCGCTTGGGGATCAGGGCGAGGAATTCGCGGCGCAGCGCCGCGTCCTTCAGGAACACGCCGCGCATGACCGAGTTGATCATCTTGCTGTCCATGTCCTTCACGCCGCGCCAGGCCATGCAGTAGTGGCTGGCTTCCATGACGATGGCCAGGCCGTCGGGTTGCGTCTTGTCCATGATCAGGTCGGCCAGCTGCACCACGGCCTCTTCCTGGATCTGCGGACGGCCCATCACCCATTCGGCGAGGCGCGCGTACTTGGACAGGCCGATGACGTTGGTGTGCTCGTTGGGCAGCACGCCGATCCACACCTTGCCGATGACCGGGCAGAAGTGGTGGCTGCAGGCGGAGCGCACGGTGATCGGGCCGACGATCATCAGCTCGTTCAGGTGCTCGGCGTTCGGGAACTCGGTGATGCTGGGCGCGCGCGTGTAGCGGCCGCGGAACACCTCGTTCAGGTACATCTTGGCGACGCGGCGGGCGGTGTCGCCGGTGTTGTGGTCGCTGGCGGTGTCGATCACCAGGCTGTCCAGCACGCCCTGCATCTTGTGCTCGACTTCCTCGAGCAGCGCCTCGAGTTCGCCGGGCTCGATGAAGTCGGAGATGTTGTCGTTGGAATGGAAGCGCTTGCGGGCCGCCAGCAGGCGCTCACGGATCTTCACCGAGACGGGCGTGCCTTCGTCGGCCGGCTGCAGCTGCTGGGTCGGGTCTGCTTTCATGAGCATGGAGGATGGTAACAAGGTTGCCGGGTCAGCGCCCCGCGCCCAGCAATGACTCCAGCTGCGCAAGGGTGTCGGCTTCGTGCAGCGGCTTGTCGTGCCGGATGCGCAGCATGCGCGGGAAGCGCACCGCGATGCCGCTCTTGTGGCGCGTGCTGCGGTTGATGCCCTCGAAGCCCAGCTCGAACACCAGCGAAGGCCGCACGCTGCGCACCGGCCCGAACTTCTCGATCGTGGTGCGGCGGATGATGGCGTCCACCTGCCGGAATTCCTCGTCGGTCAGGCCCGAGTAGGCCTTGGCGAACGCCACCAGCTGCAGCGCGCCGGGCTGCGGCGGCTCCTTGCGCGCGATGGCCTCCAGCACGGCATCGGCCTCGGCCTTGTCGACCGGCGGACGGTTCCAGACGGCGAAGGTGTAGTCGGTGTAGACCGAGGCGCGGCGGCCGTGGCCGGCCTGCGCGTACACCAGCACGCAGTCCACGGTCATCGGGTCGATCTTCCACTTCCACCACAGGCCGTCGGCCTTGGTGCGGCCGGTGCCGTAGGCGGCGTCCAGGCGCTTGAGCATGAAGCCCTCGACGCCGAGTTCGCGCGATTGCGCACGGCGTTGCGCGAACTCCAGCCACGACGGGGCCGTCTCGATCGGAGAGAGCTTGAGCCGCGTGCCCGCCAGCAGCGCTTCGAGGCGGGCGCGGCGCTCGCGTTGCGGCAACTCGCGCAGGTCGATGCCGCCCTGCTCGATCAGGTCGTAGGCCATGAAGGTGACCGGCGCATCGGCCAGGATCTTCTTCGTCAGCGTCTTGCGGCCGATGCGCTGCTGCAGCAGCGAGAACGGCGCGGGGCGGCCCGGCCCCCCGTCTTCGTCCTTCCACACCATGATCTCGCCGTCGAGCACCGTGCCGTCGGGCAGCGGCTGAGCGAGCGCGACGATCTCGGGAAAGCGTTCGGTGACGAGTTCCTCGCCGCGGGACCAGACCCACACCCGGCCGGCGCGCTTGACGACCTGCCCGCGGATGCCGTCGTACTTCCATTCGACCTGCCAGTCCGTCACCGGCCCGAGGCGCGAGGCGAACACCTCGGCCGTGCCGTCGAGCTGGTGCGCCAGGAAGAAGGGATAGGGCTGGCCCTCGTCGGCGCGCTCGGTCGCGCCCTCTTCCACCTGCGCCACCAGCGCGGCGAAGCGCTCCGCCGAAGGCATCACCTTGCCATCGGTGTAGCCCATCATCCGCTGGGCCACGCGCTTGGCATCGATGCCGGCATGCGCGGCCAGCGCGCGCTGCACCAGCAGCGTGCTCACGCCGACGCGGAAGCCGCCGCCCACCAGCTTGGTGAGCAGGAAACGGCCCATGTCGTCGAGCTCGCGCCACCACGCGCGAACGCGCGGCGCGACCTCCTCCGGCGGCAGGCCGCGCAGCGGCAGCAGGCGCTCCTCGATCCAGACCGCGAGGCCCACGTCCGAGGTCTCGGCGGCGCGCGGCAGCACGTGCGCGATGGTCTCGGCCAGGTCGCCCACGGCCTGGTAGCACTCGTCGAACAGCCAGGCCTCGATGCCGGCCTCCTCGCACGCCAGCTGCGCGAGCAGCGCCATGTTCACCACCTGCCGCGGCTTGCCGCCCGCGAGGAAGTACACCGCCCACGCCGCGTCGGCCGGCGTGGCGGCCGCGAAGTAGCGCTGCAGCGCCTCGACCTTGGCGTTGGTGGAGGTGGTGGCGTCGAGCTCGGTGAAGAGCTGGGTGAACTGCTTCACTTGCCCTCGCCTGCCGTTTCCTGCGGCGCCTGGTCGGCTTCCACCACGTCGTCGCCGTACTCGGTGTCGAAGCCCTCGGCTTCGAGCCCCTGCTCCTGCAGGTAGCGGACCATCACCGGCACGCTGCCGTGGGTGACGATCACGCGCTGCGCGCCCGTCGCGCCGATCGCGCCCAGCAGGCCGGGCCAGTCGGCGTGGTCGGAGAGCACGAATCCCCGGTCGTAGCCGCCGCGCCGGCGCGCCCCGCGCAGCTGCATCCAGCCGCTGGCGAACGCGGTGCTGGTCTCGCCGAAGCGGCGCAGCCAGGTGCTGGCGACGGCGCTGGGTGGGCACAGCACGAGCGCGCGGCGCAGCTCCGTCTTGTCGCTGATCTCGGTGACCATGCGCGTGTCGGGCAGCGGCACGCCGGCCGCGCGGTAGGCGTCGTTGAGCGGGCGCACCGCGCCGTGCACGACGATCGGTCCGATGGTCGGATCGACCCCGCTCAGGACGCGCTGCGCCTTGCCGAAGCTGTAGCAGGCCAGCACGCTCGCGCGGCCCGCGATCACGTTGCGCGACCACCAGTCGTTGACCTGCGCGAACAGCTGCTCGTCCGGGCTCCAGCGGTAGATCGGCAAGCCGAACGTCGATTCGGTGATGAAGACGTCGCAGCGCACCGGCTCGAAAGGGTCGCAGGTGCGGTCCGGCGCCACCTTGTAGTCGCCGCTCGCCACCCACACCTGGCCGCCATGCTCCAGCCGCACCTGGGCCGAGCCCAGAACGTGGCCGGCGGGATGCAGGGACACGCGCACGCCGTTGTGCTCGATGGCCTCGCCGTAGCTCAGGGTCTGCAGATCGATCTCGCCCAGGCGCGCACGCAGCACGCCTTCGGCCGGCGCGGCGGCCAGGTAGTGGCCGTTGCCCATGCGCGCATGGTCGGCGTGCGCGTGCGTGATCACGGCGCGCGGCACCGGCCGCCAGGGATCGATGTAGAAGTCGCCCGGCGGGCAGTACAGGCCCTCGGGCCGCTGCACGACCAGGTCGCCCGGCTTCACCAGTAGGTCCTCTTGCCCTGGATCGCCAGGGCCACGCGCATCACGGCCTGCGCGATGCGCTCCAGGAAGCGCTCGCGCCACGGCCGCACCGCGTACTGCGCCGGCTCCATCGCGGTGCCTTCGTGCGCCACCGCGTGCAGCAGCCGCGCGCGCAGCGCCTGCGCGAAGCCGTGGTCCTCGATCAGCACGTTGGCCTCGCGCGCGAGCAGCAGGCTGAGCGGATCGATGTTGGACGAGCCCACCGTCGCCCAGCGACCGTCGATCACCGCCACCTTCGCGTGCAGGAAGCTCGGCGAGTACTCGTGGATGGCCACGCCCGCGCGCAGCAGCGCGCCGTAGATCGGCCGCGCCGCGTAGTACTGCATGAAGTACTCGTAGCGCCCCTGCAGCAGCAGCACCACGCGCACGCCGCGCCGCGCCGCATTGATCAGGGCCGCGCGCATCTTGCGGCCCGGCACGAAGTAGGCATTGGGGATGATGACCTCGTCGCGGGCGCGGCCGATGGCGCGGCGGTAGGCGCGCTCGATGTCCGAGCGGTGCCGGAAGTTGTCGCGCAGCGCCAGCGCCGCGCGGCTGCCCTGGCGCGTGTCGGTAGGCGCCTGGCGCGGCAGCGGCAGCGGTCGCGCGCCGCGCAGCGATGTCAGGGCGCCGCCCAGTTCCGCGTGCCGCAGCGATTCGAACGCGCGCATGCGCTGCCACAGGCGCTGCATGGCGACGCGCACCTGCATCACCAGCGGGCCGGTGACCTGCACCGCGAAGTCCAGCCGCGGGGCCGACAACGGGCCGTGGTTGGGATCGTGCAGGTCGTCCAGGATGTTGATGCCGCCGCAGAAGGCCACGCGGTCGTCCACCAGGCACAGCTTGCGGTGCAGCCGGCGCCAGCTGGCGGGGCGCAGCACGCCCAGGCCGCCGACCGGAGCGAACACGCGCCAGTCGACGCCGGCGGCCAGCATGCGCAGGCGCCAGTCCGGCGGCATGGGTTCGCTGCCGAAACCGTCGACCGCCACGCGCACGTGCACGCCGCGCCGCGCGGCGCGCTCGAGCGCCCACGCCACTTCGGCGCTGGCGCCGGTGAAGTCGAAGATGTAGGTCTCCAGCCAGACCTCCCGGCGGGCGGCGTCGATCGCCTCGACCAGCGCCGGGAAGTAGGCCGCGCTGCCTTCCAGCAGCCGCAGCGCGTGGCCGGCACGCAGCGGCGGGATCCGGTGCGTCATCGCGGCGGCCCCTACATCGTGAAGGACGCGATCAGCGGCAGGTGATCGGACATCTGGCCCCAGACGCGGCCGCGGGGAATCTCCACGCCCACCGGCCGCAAGCCGCGCGCGTACACATAGTCCAGCTGCGTGAGCGGCAGGCGCGAAGGGTAGGTGCGCGCCTTCTCCTCGAAGTGGTCGCGCAGGCCGAACCGGGCCATCACGGGACGCAGCTTGCCGCCCCAGTCGTTGAGGTCGCCGGCGACCACCAGCGGCGCGCGGCGAGGGATCTCGCGCTCGATGAAGCGCCCGAGCTGCTCCACCTGGCGCACCCGGCTCGCGGCGATCAGGCCCAGGTGCAGCACGACCACGTGCACCTCGTGCCGGGCGACGCGCACCGTGACGTGCAGCAGGCCGCGCTGCTCGAAGCGGTGGTCGGACATGTCCTCGTGCCCGTGCGACACCACCGGCCAGCGCGACAGCAGCGCGTTGCCGTGCTCGCCGTGGCGCGTGGTCGCGTTGGTCTGGTAGACGGCGGCATAGCCTTCCGGGCACAGGAACTCGGCCTGCGGCAGCTCCGGCCAGCGGGTGAAGTAGCGCTCCTCGCGACGGTGGAGCTTGCGCACTTCCTGCAGGCACACGATGTCGGCATCCAGCTGCTCGACCGCATGGCCGAGGTTGTGGATCTCCAGCCGCCGCGTTGGCCCGAACCCCTGGACACCTTTATGGATGTTGTACGTGGCGACCCGCAGCAACGTCATTGCGCAAATTGTGGCAGCAGCAGGATGGCTTCGGCGTTGCTGGGGGAGAAACAGCGGTCTGCAGCGTCCTTCCAGGGCAGCCACATGAAGCCCGTGTGCTCGCGCGGGTTGAGGCGAACTTCAGTGCCGGCCGGCACGCGCAGGCCGAACACGTGCTCGGTGTTGCGCGTCACGCCCTCGGCATAGCGGTGGCGCCAGCGCGGGTAGATCTCGTAGATGTTCTCCAGGTCCCAGTCGGTGAGCACGCCGGCGCGGGCGTCGATGCCGGTTTCCTCGAAGACCTCGCGCACGGCGGTCTCCTCGAAGGGCTCGTCCTCGTGGTCCTTGGACCCGGTCACCGACTGCCAGAAGTTCGGCGCGTCGGCCCTGTTGATGAGCAGGACGTCGAGGTCCGGCGTGTGGATCACGACCAGGACGGATTGGGGGATCTTGAAGGGGCGCGGTTCAGATTCCACTGACAACAGCGTCCATTGCGGAGCGGACGTCGCCGGCACGATGGCCGATCGACGCGACCGGGTTCCTGAGCAACCTTGTCGGTACTGCGGCGGCGAGATGCGCCATCAGTGACAAGGTCTCGCCTTCGACGTCAACGAGAGGACAGAGGCTGATCGGCAGGCGGGCCTCGTTCGTGCCCACCCGCGAGAGCGGCATGACCAACCGAGTCGGCAATTGGTCGATCAGTCCGCTTTGCACATCGACAACGAATGGCACGGTGTCGCGACTGCCCGGATGCGGATTCACGAACACGTCGTACTGGGCCACGTCAGCCCTTCTGCCAGGGGACCAGTCCGTCGGACCAGATACCGTTCTTCTCGAAGTCCTCGTGCTGCGCACGGATCCAGTCGCGGTACGTGTCGTTGAATTCCTTGCGCCGCTGGGCCAGCGTCTTGCGCTCGGCGGCCGCCTTCAGCGTCTGGAACTCGTCGTAGGCCAGCAGCACGGTATCGGGCCGCCCATCCTTCTCCACGATCACAGGTTCGATCTTGGCTTGGCTGCACAGGTAGCCGAAGCGGTTCTTGGCTTCAGTGGCGGTGACTTGCATGCGACTCTCCTGTTAGCCATTTTAGCCAACCCATCTCATACCGCAAGCGGATCCCTCCTACACATCGAGGGCAGAAAGAAGAAAGGCGGCCTGAGCCGCCTTTTCTGGGTTCCCGCCTTCGCGGGAATGACGCAGGCGTTACTGCGCCGGCTGCACGTTGCGCAACCGGATGTGCAACTCACGCAGCTGCTTCTCGTCCACCGGACCCGGCGCCTGGGTCAGCAAGTCCTGGGCGCGCTGGGTCTTGGGGAAGGCGATGACGTCGCGCAGGCTCTCGGCGCCGGTCATCAGCATGACGAAGCGGTCCAGGCCGATGGCGATGCCGCCGTGCGGCGGGGCGCCGTACTGCAGCGCGTCCAGCAGGAAGCCGAACTTGGCCTTGGCTTCCTCCGGTCCGATCTTGAGCGCGCGGAACACCTTGCTCTGCACGTCCTCGCGGTGGATACGGACCGAACCGCCGCCGAGTTCGATGCCGTTGAGCACCGCGTCGTAGGCCTTGGCCACGCAGCGGCCGGGGTCGGTCTCCAGCCAGTCCTCGTGGCCGTCCTTGGGCGAGGTGAACGGGTGGTGCACGGCGTTCCAGCGCTGGGCGTCGTCGTCGTACTCGAACATCGGGAAGTCCACCACCCACAGCGGACGCCATTCGCCTTCGATCAGGCCCTTGCCCTTGCCGAACTCGCTGTGGCCCACCTTCACGCGCAGCGCGCCGATGGCGTCGTTGACGATCTTGGCCTTGTCGGCGCCGAAGAAGATCAGGTCGCCGTTCTTCGCGCCCGTGCGCTCGAGGATCTTGGCGATGGCCGCGTCGTGCAGGTTCTTCACGATCGGCGACTGCAGGCCTTCACGGCCGGCCGCCACGTCGTTGACCTTGATCCAGGCCAGGCCCTTGGCGCCGTAGATCTTGACGAACTCGGTGTAGCCGTCGATCTCGCCGCGGCTCATGTCGCTGCCGTTCGGAATGCGCAGGCCCACCACGCGGCCGTCTTCCTGGTTGGCGGGACCGGAGAACACCTTGAAGTCGACGTCCTTCATGACGTCGGTGAGTTCGGTGAACTCCAGCTTGACGCGCAGGTCGGGCTTGTCCGAGCCGTACAGGCGCATCGCGTCCTCGTGCTTCATCACCGGGAAGGCGCCGATGTCGATGCCCAGGACGTTCTGGAAGGTGCTGCGGATCATCCCCTCGAACATCGTGCGGATCTCCTCCTCCTTCATGAAGGAGGTCTCCACGTCGATCTGGGTGAACTCGGGCTGGCGGTCGGCGCGCAGGTCCTCGTCGCGGAAGCACTTGGTGATCTGGTAGTAGCGGTCGAAGCCGGCCACCATCAGCAGCTGCTTGAACAGCTGCGGCGACTGCGGCAGCGCGAAGAACATGCCGTCGTGCACGCGGCTGGGCACCAGGTAGTCGCGCGCGCCCTCGGGCGTGCTCTTGGTGAGCATCGGCGTCTCGATGTCGATGAAGCCGTTGGCGTCGAGGAACTTGCGCACCTCCATCGTCACCTTGTAGCGCAGCATCAGGTTCTTCTGCATGTACGGGCGGCGCAGGTCCAGCACGCGGTGCAGCAGGCGGGTGGTCTCCGACAGGTTCTCGTCGTCCAGCTGGAACGGCGGGGTGACGGAGGGGTTGAGCACCTTGAGCTCGTGGCACAGCACCTCGACCTTGCCGCTGCGCAGCTGGTCGTTGGTGGTGCCGCCCGGGCGCCCGCGCACCAGGCCCGTGACCTGGATGCAGAACTCGTTGCGCAGGCCCTCGGCGGCCTTGAACATCTCCGGCCGGTCGGGGTCGCACACCACCTGCACGTAGCCCTCGCGGTCGCGCAGGTCCACGAAGATCACGCCGCCGTGGTCGCGCCGGCGGTTGACCCAGCCGGTCAGCGTGACGGTCTGGCCGAGCAGCGTCTCGTCGACGAGGCCGCTGTACGTGGTGCGCATTTGCTGCTGTGAGGACATGGAGGAAACCTTCCGGAAAGGGACGCGACGCGCTCGGCTGGCGCGTTCAGCGGGCGTTGACGGCGGGCGCGTTCGGCACAACGACACCCATGGAGATGACGTAGCGCAGCGCCTCGTCGACGCTCATCTTGAGTTCGATGCAGTCGCTGCGGCGAAGCATCACGAAATAGCCGCCCGTGGGGTTGGGCGTGGTGGGCACGTAGACGCTGACGAAGTCCTCGGGCAGGTGGGTGGCCACGTCGCCGCCCGGCGCGCCGGTGACGAAGGCGATGGTCCACACGCCCTGGCGGGGCCATTCGATCAGCACCGCGGTGCGGAAAGCGTTGCCCGAGGGCGAGAACAGCGTGTCGGAGACCTGCTTGACGCTGGAATAGATCGACCGCACCACCGGGATGCGATGCAGGATCGCGTCGCCCCAGCTCACCAGCTTGCGGCCGACGAAGTTGCTGGTGACGGCGCCCACCAGCAGCAGGATGCCCAGGGCGAGCAGCACGCCCAGGCCCGGGATGCGGTAGCCCAGCAGCCGGTCGGGCTGCCAGGCCAGCGGCAGGATCAGCAGGGTCTGGTCGAGCGTGCCGACGATCCACTGCAGCACCCAGAGGGTGATGCCCAGGGGAGCGAGCACGAGGAGGCCGGCAAACAGCCAACGGCGAAGTGCGGCCATCACGTTGCGCAGCTCGCCTTCAGTGGCAGGCGCAGCCGCCGCCGCAACCGCCGGCCGAAGCGGACGGGGTTTCGGACTTGGTGGAGGAGCCGCCGTCGGCGGGCTTGGCGTCGGAGGACGGCTTGGCGTCGGAGGACGGCTTGGCGTCGCCCGAACCTTCGGCCGACTTGGACGAGGAGGAAGACCCGCCTCCGTTGCTGCCGCCGCGGAAGTCGGTGACGTACCAGCCGGAGCCCTTGAGCTGGAAGCCCGCGGCCGTGATCTGCTTGGAGAACGCCGGCGCGCCGCAGGCGGGGCAGTCGGTCAGGGGCGCATCCGACACTTTTTGCAGGACGTCCTTGGCATGGCCACAGGAGCCGCATTTGTAGGCGTAGATGGGCATGGCTGTAAGGAAGTGACGCGAGGGGGCAAAGCCCTCAATTATAGGCGGCGGGGCGGAACCCAACCCCGCCGCGGCCGCCCTGCCCCCACGCGCGCCGGTCAGGCGTGAAGCGGCTTGCGGGGCTCGTGGCGGTTGCGCAGCACCTGCGGCGCCAGCGAACCGGCCACCATGCCGGCCAGCGCGGCGATCAGGCCGGCCAGCTGGCCCGGGAACTGCTCGCTGAGCGCGTGGTTGATCTGCGGGAAGAACAGCACCCAGACGCCGATGCCGAGGGCGATCGAGCAGATGGCGCCCTGGGTGGTGGCGCGCTTCCAGTACAGGCCCATCACCAGCGGCACGAAGGCGCCGACCAGGGTGACCTGGTAGGCCGAGGACACCAGGTCGTAGATCGAGGTGCCCTTCATCGCGATGGCGTAGGCCAGCACGATGCCGGTGAAGGCCACGATGGTGACGCGCATCGCCAGCAGCTGCTGGCGGTCGCTTATTCCGGGGCGCAGGTTCTTCAGGATGTTCTCGACGAAGCTGGTCGAAGGCGCCAGCAGCGTGGCCGAGGACGTGCTCTTGATCGCCGACAGCAGCGCGCCGAAGAACAGGATCTGCATCACGAGCGGCATCTTGGTCAGCACGAAGGTCGGCAGCAGGCGCTGGTAGTCGTCCTTGGCCATCTCCATCGCGCTGTTGCCCATCACCACCACGGCGCTGGCCACGATGAACATCGGCACGAAGGCGAACAGGATGTAGCTGAAGCCGCCGATCATGGCGCCGTTGCGGGCGGTGTCGGCATCCTTGGCGGACATCACGCGCTGGAACACGTCCTGCTGCGGGATGCTGCCCAGCATCATGGTCAGGCCCGCGCCGATGAAGAAGGCGATGTCGGTGAACGTGGGCGGCGGCAAGAAGTGGAACAGGTTCTGCGACGTGGCCAGCGCGATCACCTGGTCGGCGCCGCCGGCCAGCTGGGCCGAGAACATGGCGATGATGGCCAGGCCCACCACCAGCACGATCATCTGGATGAAGTCGGTCCAGGCGACGGCCAGGAAGCCGCCGATGACCACGTAGACCAGCACCGCGAGCGTGCCGACGATCATCCCGGTGGTTTCGGACATCGCGCCGCCGGTCAGCACCGAGAACACCAGGCCCAGCGCGGTGATCTGCGCCGCCACCCAGCCCAGGTAGCTCAGGATGATGGCGACCGAGCAGAACACTTCCACGCCCTTGCCGTAACGCTGGCGGTAGAAGTCGCCGATGGTCAGCAGGTTCTGCTTGTAAAGCTTGGCCGCGAAGAAGGCGCCCACCAGGATCAGGCAGGTGCCGGCGCCGAACGGGTCCTCGACGATGGCATTGAGGCCGCCCTGCACGAACTTGGCCGGGATGCCCATCACGGTCTCGGCGCCGAACCAGGTGGCGAAGGTGGTGGTCACCACCATCACCAGCGGCAGGCTGCGGCCGGCGATCGCGAAGTCGGTCGTGTTCCTGATGCGAGTGCCCGCCCAGACCCCGATGGCCAGCGTGCCCAAGAGGTACAGGACGACGAAAGTTATCAGCGTGTAGTTCACCAACGGACCTCCTGCCCGCGACAAAGGGCGGGCGGATTATGCCCCCCGTGGAAGGGCTAAAAAATCCGGATCCGCGCGATGACCTGCATCGCCAGCAGGCCCAGCGCGAACCCTACGCCGCCGTAAAGGAATGCCTGAAGCAGGCGGTTGGTGCGGCGCTGTTCGTCGATCAGGGTCTGCAGCTCGCGCCGCTCGGGTTGCGCGCGGTGCCGCAGGAAATCGTGCATCAGCCGCGGCAGTTCCGGCAGCAGCTTGGCCCAGCGCGGCGCCTGGTCGCGAAGCTCGTCCAGTAGGCGCTGCGGGCCCACCTGCTCCAGCATCCAGCGCTCGAGGAACGGCTTGGCGGTGGCCCACAGGTCCAGGTCCGGATCGAGCTGGCGGCCCAGGCCCTCGATGTTCAGCAGCGTCTTCTGCAGCAGCACCAGCTGGGGCTGGATCT
>JAEWBU010000380.1 GCA_023390985.1 Pseudomonadota bacterium | reverse complement strand
CACCGACTCGGTCCTGCGCGGCCTCGTGCTGCCCTGCCTGCCCGCGCTGGCGCGCGAGCATCCGCTGCTGCAGCTGGAACTGCGCGCCACCAACGAGCTCATGAGCCTGAGCAAGCGCGACGCCGACCTGGCCCTGCGCGCCACGCCCAAGCCGCCGGAGCACCTCGTCGGCCGTTGCCTCGGCACGATCGAGTTCGCGGTGTGCGCGCTGCGTGCGCGAGGTTCGAAGTCCGCGGCGCTGGACCAGCTGGACTGGATCGCCCCCGACGAAGCCATGCCGGAGCATCCCTCGGTGCGCTGGCGGCGCAGGCATTTCCCGAAGCTGGCGCCGCGCCACCTGGTCGACGGCATCGTCGGCGTGGTCGATGCGATCAAGTCCGGGCTGGGCGTGGGCATCGTGCCGCTGTTCATGCTGGAGGTGGAGCCGCAGCTCAAGGCGATCTCCGAGCCGCTGGACGGCTGCGAGTCGTCGCTGTGGCTGCTGGCGCATCCGGAGTCGCGCCACCTGCGCCGCATCGCGGCGGCATACCAGCACCTCGGCGAGGCGATCAGGCTTCCCGGGCCAGCTTCTCCACCATGAAGTCACTGAAGGCGCGCACGGCGGGCAGCACCGCGCGGTCCGCCGGCCGGACGATCCACACTTTGGCTCCGAACCGGCCCGTGATCGACCACTCGGGCAGCAGCCGCACCAGGCGCCGCCGCTTCAGTTCCGCCGCGGCCACGTAGTCCGGCACCACGGCCACGCCGAGTCCGCCCGCCACCAGCGCGGCCAGCCCTTCGCTGTTGTTGACCGACACGCGGCCGCGCGTCCTCACGCTCTCCGGCTGGCCGTCGCGCGTGAACGTCCATTCGGCGCCCTGCGCCTCGCGCGCGTAGTTGAGGACGTCCGCCTTGCGCAGGTCGGACGGCTGGCGGATGCGGCCGGCGATCGCGCTGCCGCGCGCCGCCACCAGGTAGTACGCGATCGGCCGCAGCGGCCGCGCGATCGAGAGGTCCGGCGGCTGGTCGGCCAGCCGGATCGCGACGTCGATGCCCTCCTCGGCGAAATCGATCATGCGGTCGAGCAGCAGCACGTCCACCTCCACTTCGCGGTAGCGCTGCACGAACTCGGACACCAGCCCGAGCAGCACCGCCTTGCCGTAGGCCACCGAGGTCGTGACGCGCAGCAGCCCGCGCGGCGCGCTGGTGAGCGAGGCGACGGCCGAGCGGGCCGCATCGGCGCTGCGGGCGAGTTGAGCGGCGTGCTCGTAGGCCAGGCGGCCGGGCTGCGTGAGGGAGAGCGAGCGCGTGGTCCTCTGCAGCAGCCGCGCGCCGAGCCGCTGCTCCAGCCGCTGGACCTGCTTGCTGAGGGCCGACTTGGACGCGCCGAGCCGGCGCGCCGCTTCGCTGAAGCTGCCGGCTTCGCTGACCGCGGCGAACGCGGCCAGGCCGGCGAGCAGGTCGGCGTCGAGGGCGTCTTGCATTCGATTGTCTCCCTGGAGGCCACAGTCTATTTCCCGGGAGCTGGATTGTGGAGCAAGGTCGAACGACGGACCATGCGGCTTCACCCCTTCCCCTCGGAGTCCACCATGCCCTTCCTCGACCTCACGATCCAGCACTCCGTGCCCACCCAGGCGGCCATCGAAGCCGTCCAGCAGGGCCTCACCGGCCTGATGGCCGACATCCTCCGCAAGCGCGCCGACCTCACGGTCGTCAGCGTGGGGCTGCAGCCCGGCGCTTCCATCGCGATCGGCGGCCGCCGCCTGGGGCCGCAGGCCTGGTCGGGGCGACTCATCGCGTACGTCACCGAAGGCACGAACACCGAGGAGGAGAAGGCCCGCTTCCTGCAGGCCGCGCACGCCCTGCTCTCGCGGCACCTGTCGGCGCCGGCGTCGCCCTTCTACATCGTGGTGCAGGAAGTCCCGGCCGCCTCGTGGGGCTACGACGGACGCTCGCAGGCGGACCGCGCCGCGGCGATGGCCTGATGGACACCGACGCGCGCTACTGGAACCAGATCGGGCCGCACGGCGGCTGGCTGGCGGCGTGCCTGCTCGGCGCGATCCGCCGGCGGCACGGGCCGGAACGCGTAGTGCGATCGCTCAACGTGGAGTTCATGGGACGCGTGGAGCCCGGCGGGTTCGACATCGACGTGGAGCCGGTCGCGCGGCAACGTTCGGTGGCCTTCGAGCGGGCGGTGCTGATGCAAGGCGGCAAGGCCCGCGTGCAGGCCTCCGCCGTCCTGGCCGCCGTCCGTTCGCCCGACGTCCGCCAGCTGGCACGCGCTCCGCAACTCGGCGCGGCGCAAGAACATCCGGCACTCGATGCACTGGAATCCCTCGCGGCGTTCCCGCGCATGTTCGACTACCGCATCGCCTGCGGATGGCCGGGCACCGGGTCGACACGAGGCACGACCAGCGGCTTCGTACGCCCCCGCTTCGAACGCCGCGTCACGCCCGAAGCGCTGGCGATGCTCGCGGATGCCTGGTTCCCCGCGGCCTGGTCCGGCGCTGCCGAGCACGTGCCCGCCAGCACGGTCTCGATGTCGCTGGTCTTCGGCAGCGTCGATGAATCGGTCGAACTGGGAGAAGACGACTGGCTGCAGGCGCACTTCCGCACCGTGCAACTGGCGGGCGGCTTCGGCGACGAGAGCGGCACGCTGTGGTGGCCCGACGGCCGGCTGGCCGTGAAGGTGCAGCAGCTCGTGTGGTTCGCCGCTGTGCCCTGAGTTCCGGAAGCACTGGATTCCCGCCTTCGCGGGAATGACGGAGCCTACGCCGCGATGCCCTGCAACCACTCCAGGAAGTCGCGCAAGAACTTCGGCTTGTCCGAATCCCGCGGCACCAGAGCGAAGTACTCGCTCCCACGGCTGATCAGCTTGGGAAACGGCGTGACGATGCGCCCGCTTTCCAGGTCGCTGTCCAGCGTGGGGAACGGGCCGATGCCCAGCCCCATCCCATCCACCACCGCCTGCAGCGTGACGAAGAAGTGATCGAACCGCAGCGTCTGCGCGGGCCGCAATTCGGCGCAGCCGGCCGACGCCAGCCAGTTCTCCCAGTCGCCCGGCCGTGACTCGGTGGACAGCCACACCGCCTGCGCCAGGTCGGCGGGCTTGCGGACCTTGCGCTGCTTCAGGTACGCCGGGCTCGCGATCACCGTGGTCTGCTCCGCCAGCAGCGGCAGCACCTCGAACTGCGCCCGGTCGTCCGCCGAGCGCCGGATGCCGACGTCGAAGCTGCCGCGCAGCACCGGGTCGTTGCTGAAGGCGGTCGAGATCCTCACCTCCACCTGCGGATGCCGCGCGCGGAACGACGGCAGCTGCGGGATCAGCCAGCGCATCGCCAGCGTGGCCGGCGCGTTCACCCGGATCACCTTGGTGCTCGCCTGCTTGCCGTAGCGGCGCGCGGCGTCGCTGATGTGGTCGAACGCCGCGCTGATCTCTCGCGCGAAGGCCTTGGCATGCCCGGTGGCCACCATCCGCTGGCCTTCCTTGCGGAACAACGGCTGGCCGAGCGCCTCCTCCAGCAGCTGGATCTGCCGGCTGATGGCGCCGTGCGTGAGATGCAGCTCGCGCGCGGCCTCGGTGTAGCTGCCGGCGCGGGCCGTCACTTCGAACACGCGCAAGGCGTTGAGGGGCGGAAGCTGGTGCGGCATGCGTCAGGTTTTATCACGCACATGCGACTTTTTCTCGATTGTGTGAAGTTCGCTGGCGCCTTACCTTGGCGGCCATGGAACCTCAAACGATCTCAGTGAACGACCGCCGGTACTCGCTGCCGGGGCAACCGACGGTGGTGGTGTGCATCGACGGCTGCGAGCAGGAGTACATCAACCAGGCGGTGCAGGCGGGGGTGGCGCCCTTCTTCGCCTCGCTGGCGCAGCGCGGCACGGTGCTCGCGGGCGATTGCGTGATGCCCTCCTTCACCAATCCCAACAACCTCTCGATCGTCACCGGCGCGCCGCCCAACGTGCACGGCATCTGCGGCAACTTCTTCCTCGACCCGGAGCGCGACGCGGAAGTGCTGATGAACGATCCGCGCTACCTGCGCGCGCCGAGCATCCTCGCGCGCGTCGCGGCCGCGGGCCGCAAGGTGGCGGTGGTGACGGCCAAGGACAAGCTGCGCACCCTGCTCGGCCACGGCATGCAGGGCATCTGCTTCTCGGCGGAGAAGGCCGACCAGGCGAGCGCGGCGGAGAACGGCATCGACGACGTGCTCGCCCGGGTCGGGATGCCGCTGCCTTCGGTCTACAGCGCCGACCTCTCGGAGTTCGTGTTCGCCGCCGGCGTGATGCTGATGCGCACCGTGCGGCCGGACCTGATGTACCTGTCCACCACCGACTACGTGCAGCACAAGTTCGCGCCGGGCACCGCGGGCGCCAACGCGTTCTACGCCATGATGGACCGCTACCTGGGCGAGCTGGACGAGATGGGCTGCGTGCTGGCGATCACGGCCGACCACGGCATGAACGCCAAGACCGATTCGCTGGGCCGGGCCAACATCGTGTTCCTGCAGGACGAGCTGGACCGGGCGTTCGGCACGGGCCGCACCCGCGTGCTGCTGCCGATCACCGATCCCTACGTGGTCCACCACGGCGCCCTGGGCTCCTACGCCACCGTCTACGTCAAGGAAGCGGCGCTGCGCGTGGAAGCGGCGCACCGCATCGCGGCGCTCCCGCAGGTCGAGCGCGTGCTCACGCGCGCCGAGGCCGCCACCGAGTTCGAGCTGCCGGCCGACCGCATCGGCGACCTGGTGGTGGTGAGCGAGCGCCTGTCGGTGCTGGGCACCTCGGCCCATCGCCACGACCTCTCCGGCCTGACCGTTCCGCTGCGCTCGCACGGCGGCGGCTCCGAGCAGCGCGTGCCGCTCCTCTTCAACCGGCGCCTGCACGACGTGCCGCAGCGGCGCCTTCGCAACTTCGACGTGATGGACCTGGCCTTGAACCGGGTGGGTTGACGGCACCCCGCGCCGTCGGACGAGAAGGAGACAAGAGTGATCAGAAGAAGATTCGGTTGTGCCCTCGCGTGCGCGGGGATGCTGGCAGGCGCCGGTGCGTGGGCGCAGGCCTTTCCCGCCAAGCCGGTCCGCATGGTGGTCGGGTTCGCCGCCGGCGGCTCCACCGACAAGCTGGCGCGCGTGCTGGCGCAGCGCATGGGCGAGGTGCTCGGGCAGCAGGTGGTGGTGGAGAACCGGCCGGGCGCGGCCGGAAACATCGCGGCCGAGCTGGTGGCCGGCTCACCCCCGGACGGCTACACGGTGTTCATGGCCACCGTGAGCAGCCAGGCGATCAATCCGCACCTGTACAAGCTGAAGTTCGATCCGATCAGGAGCTTCGAGCCGGTCACGCTGGTCGCCAAGTACCCGCTGCTGCTGGTGGTCCCGCCGCAGATCCCGGTGAACAGCGTGCAGGACCTCGTCTCCTACGCCAGGGCGAACGCGGGCAAGACCTTCTTCGCCTCCTCGGGCAGCGGCTCGCCGGCGCACCTGGCGGGCGAGATCTTCAAGGGCGTGACGGGCACCGAGGTCAAGCACGTCCCGTACAAGGGCGGCGGCCCCGCGATGCTCGCGCTGATGGCCAATGAAGTGCAGTTCGGCTTCGAGACCATCCCCAGCGCCATCGGCCATGCGCGCAGCGGCAAGCTGCGCGGCATCGGCGTGACCTCGGAAAGCCGCTCGGGCGCCGCGCCGGACCTGCCCACGATGCAGGAGTCCGGCCTCAAGGGCTTCTCCGTCACGTCGTGGGCCGGGCTGCTCGCACCGGCCGGCACGCCCAAGGACGTGATGGCGAAGCTGACTGAAGCGACGCTCACTTCGCTCAACAGCCCCGCGGTGAAAGCCGCGCTCGCGGCCGACGGCGCCGAGCCGGGCGGCGGAACGCCTGCGGCGTTCGGCAAGTTCATGGCGGACGAACTCAAGGCCTGGGGCGAGGTCGTGCGCACGTCGGGCGCCAAGGTCGACTGACGGCTGATGACGCACCTGCTGAACCTGTTGGCGGCCATCGCGCTGCTGGTGTGGGGCACGTCCCTGGTCCGCACCGGCATCCTGCGCGTCTTCGGCGCCAACCTGCGGCAGGTGCTGGCGCGCAGCATAGGCACGCGGCCGGCGGCGGCGCTGGCCGGCCTGGGCGTCACGGCGCTGGTGCAGTCCAGCACGGCGACGGCGCTGATCGTGTCGTCGTTCGTCGGCCAGGGCCTGGTGGCCCTGCCGACGGCGCTGGCCGTGATGCTCGGCGCCGACGTGGGCAGCAGCCTGATGTCGGTGGTGTTCTCGCTCGACCTCTCCTGGCTGTCGCCGCTGCTGATCCTGCTGGGCGTGGTGCTCTTCATCACGCGGCCCTCCACGCCGGTGGGCCGGCTGGGCCGGGTGCTGATCGGCCTCGGCCTGATGCTGCTGGCCCTGCGGCTGGTGTCGGAGTCCACCGGCGTGATGATGAAGTCGCCGGTCGCGCGCGAACTGCTGCATTCGCTCTCCAGCGACCTGCTGCTGGAGATCACGGTGGGCGCCGTGATGACGATCGCGGCCTATTCCAGCCTGGCCATCGTGCTGTTGACGGCCACGCTCGCCGGCTCCGGGACCATCCCGCTCGACGTCGCGTTCGGCCTGATCCTCGGCGCCAACCTGGGCGGCGGCCTGCTCGCGGTGCTGGCCACCGCGAAGTCGCCGGTCGAAGTGCGGCAGGTGCCGCTGGGCAACCTGGTGTTCAAGGCCGCGGGGGTGCTCGCCGCGGCGCCCCTCATCGGGCTCCTACCCGGAGTGCTGCAACCGCACCTGCGCGAGCCGGCTTCGACCGTGGTGCTGTTCCACCTGCTCTTCAACAGCCTGATCGCGCTGGCCTTCCTGGCGTTCACGCAGGTGGTGTCACGCTGGGTCGAGCGCTGCCTGCCCAAGGCCGAGCCCGGCACGACGACCGCCCGACCGCGCCACCTGGATCCCTCGGCGCTGGCCACGCCTTCGCTGGCCATCTCCTGCGCGGCGCGCGAAGCGCTGCACCAGGCCGACGTGGTGGAAAGCATGCTGCTAGGCACGCTCA
Source organism: Pseudomonadota bacterium (assembly GCA_023390985.1). Taxonomy (GTDB): domain Bacteria; phylum Pseudomonadota; class Gammaproteobacteria; order Burkholderiales; family Burkholderiaceae_C; genus Ramlibacter. Next base: position 5,983 of record JAEWBU010000380.1, on the reverse strand, counting down.
CGGTGCTGAAGAACGACGACCTGCGCCTGGCGGAAGAACTGCGCAAGCTCGATGACACCGTCGACGAGCTCTATTCGGCGATCAAGTACTACCTGGCCCGGCTCTCGCGCGAATCGCTCGGCGAGGAAGAGAGCCGCCGCTGGACCGACATCATCAGCTTCACGATCAACATGGAGCAGATCGGCGACGCCATCGAGCGCATCCTGATCGGCATCGAGGACAAGAAGATCCGCAAGGGCCGCCGCTTCTCCGACGCCGGCATGGCCGAGATCTGCGAGCTGCATGCGCGCCTGGTGGACAACCTGCGGCTGGGGATGAGCGTGTTCCTGTACGGATCGGCGCGCGATGCGCAAAGGCTGCTGGAGGAGAAGGCGCGCTTTCGCGACCTTCAGCGCGCCTGCGCGGGCAACCACCTCACGCGCCTGTCCGAGAACACGGTGCAGAGCATGGAGACCAGCTCGCTGCACCTGGACCTGATCGGCGAGTTGAAGCGGATCAACTCGCACATCTGCTCGGTCGCCTACCCGGTGCTGCGGCCGGACTAGGTCAGGGCCTGGCCGGCTCGATCGAGACGCGCAGCAGTTCCGTGCGCAGTTCCTGCAGCTTGGTCTTCAGCACCTTGCGGTTGTCCGGGCCCATGCGCAGCAGCATCTTCTGTCCGGAGCTGAGCCCCTGGAGCTTGGGGTCGTCGAACTCGTAGCGCGTCCACGGCCGCGCGGAAGCGATCGGGCCCTTCACCTCGGTGAGCGTGAGCCTGGGCGGCTGGGCGGGTTCCGGCGTCGCGAGCAGGAGATCGATGACCTCGAACATCCGCGCGTGCAGCGAACGGTTGGCGAAGCCGAGTTCGCGCCAGGCCTGGTCCAGCACCGGGTACATGCGGCGGTAGAGGCCCACCGCCTGCGCGGAATTGACCGAACCCGCGAAGGCCACGAACGGGCTGTAGCGCAGCGAGTTCTCCGCGGCCACCACCTGCGCGCCGCCTTGCGTGGAGACGATGAAGCGGCCCGCAGGTGGTTGCACCGGCCATACCGGCACCGGCGCGTGCTCGCGGCCCAGGTTGTCCAGCGTGGCGGCGAACTTGCGCGGGAAGTCGGTGGTCTCCAGGAACTTCAGCACCGCGTCCCGGCCCAGCAGCTGCGTGAGCGCGGCGGTGACGTCCTGCGCCTTCACCACCTCATCCGCGGCGGGTGGCTGCACTTCGGTCGGGAGCGCGGCCGTGGGCGTGCTCTCCTGCGGCTGCGCGGCGCTTTCCTGGGCGGGCGGCGTCTGCACCACCCGCGACATCTGCGGATGCGACATCCAGTACCAGCCGGCCGCCGCGGCCGCGAGGGCCACCAGCACCGCGATGAGGATCATCGGCGCGATCGGACGCCGGCGGCGGCGCGCCCGCGGCTCCGACTGCCGCGAATGGGAAAACGTGGGCTCTCGTCGTGTGTCGATCATCCCCGCATGCTGAGCGCATTCGCGCTCGACCTCAATACCCGCCGCCCCGGAGGATGGTTACCAACGAGGCTCATCCGTTTCAGAGAGCGACAACCCGCGCTGACACGATCTTCAGACGACAGCCCGGCGATCGCGCTGCATCGCCAACCCATAGTCGAGGACTCTCGCGGAGTTCTCGATGGCATCCACGTTCCCCCGCCGCGCTTTCGCCGCGGCGCTGGCCGCGTCCGCGGCCCTCATCACTGCGGGCTGCGGCGGCGGAGGCGGCAGTGAGCCGCCCTCGGCGCCCTCCCCCGCACCGGCGGCGGCTGCGGCCGGGCCCGCCTCGCGACTGATCGTCGCCGGCGACAGCCTGGCCGACGTCGGCACCTTCGGCCTCAAGGCGACGGTGCAGAACGCGGCCAACCCATCCATGGGGTATCCGGTGTACCCGGAGCTCGTCGGCTCCGCGCTGGGCACGGGCCGCCAGTGCAACTTCTTCTCCAGCAGCGACGGAACGGCGATCACCACCACGTTCACCACGAACGCCGGTTGCACCAACTTCGCGGTGGGCGGCGCCCAGGTCGTGAACCCGGTGACCCGGCGCGGCAACGAAGTGCCCCTGTCGCTGGAGTTCCAGCTGGAATCGGCCGTGGCCGCGAACGGCGGTGCGTGGCAACCCGGCGACCTGATCCTCATCGATGCGGGCAGCAACGACGCGGCCGGGCTCGCGGACGCCTTCCTCGACGCGCGCGGCGGCGGCGGGGACCAGGCCATCTTCCTGGCCCTGCTGCGCCAGCAGCTCGACGCGTCGGCGATCACGCAGGCGCTCGCACAGTCCGACGGCGAGTCGGTGGCCGCCGGCCTCTACATGCAGCGATTGGCGCAGACCTTCTGGAACACGGTGAAGGCGAACACGCTCGACAAGGGCGCGACGCGCGTCGCGCTGGTCGAGATCCCGGACCTCACGTTGACGCCGCGGTTCCGCGGCATCGCGGCGGACCTCTCGGCCACGCAAGGCACGGCGCAGGCCACCGCCTTCCAGACCGCGCTGCGCCAATGGATCGTCGGTTTCAACACGGAGCTGAACCGGCTCGCGGCCGGCGATTCACGCGTGGTGGTGGTGCCCTACTTCGCGGACTTCAGCGCGCAGAACACCGACCCCGCCGCGTCCGGACTGACCAACTCGACGCAGGCCTCCTGCCCGCCGCAAGGCGACTTCCCGGCCTGCACCGACGCTGCGCTCGATGCTTCGCCCCCTGCCGGCCTCGCCCCAGGCTGGTGGAAGACCTGGTTCTACTCGGACAACTTCCACCCGTCGCCGCGCGGCCACGAGCTGCTGGCCGCGAGCGTGAACCGCAGGTTGACGCAGGCCGGCTGGCTGCGCTGAAGCGGATCGCCGGTCAGGCCGCGAGCAGCATCGCCTCCGGCGTGTCGTTCACCGTGGTGCGGCGCAGCTCGCGGCGTTCGCTGACGTCGAAGCGCCGGCCGCGGTGCAGCGTGCTGCGGTTGTCCCACATCACCAGGTCGCCGACCTGCCACTGGTGGGTGTAGACGTTCTCGCGCCGCGTCGCGTGCTCCAGCAGGTCCTGCAGGTACATGCGGCTCTCGGCCGTCGGCCAGCCCAGGATCTGGCGCGCGTGCACGCCGACGAACAGCACCTTGCGGCCCGAGCCGGGGTGCGTATCCGCCAGCGGCCAGACGGCGGGCGGGATCTCCTTCTTCTGCTCGTCGGTGTAGGCGTCGTCGCCCAGCAGGATGCGCGTGTGCAGCGCGAAGTGCTCCGCCTTCAGGTCCTGGATCTCGGCGCGGGTGCGCTCGTCCAGCGTGTCGTAGGCGTGGCGCAGGTCGGCGAACTCGGTGTCGCCGCCCCAGCTGGGCTTGATGACGCAATGCAGCATCGAGTAGGCCGCGCGCGGGTCCATGAACGAGCTGTCGCTGTGCCACAGCTGGTTGGCGAAGTTCGACAGGTTCTTGGGCGAATCGCGGCGCGCCACGTTGCCCTGCGCGTCCACGTTGGAGATGTCGATCAGGCGCTCGTCCTCCAGCCGCTCGGGCCGCTTGAACACGCGCTTGAGGCCGATGTCCAGCGGGCCGAAGTGCTTCGCGAAATCGAGCTGCTGCTGCGGCGTGAGCGGCTGGCCGCGCCAGACCAGCACGGCGTATTCGTTCATCGCGGCGTTGATGGCGCGCACGTCGCGGTCCGCCAGCGGCTTGGAGAGGTCGAGGCCGCTGGCCTCCGCGGCGAAGACCTTGTGGAGGGGCTTGAGGTTCAGGCTCATGGCGATGCTCAATCGATCTGGATCTTGGAATCGGTGACGACCTTGCCCCAGCGCTTCATCTCGCTGGCGATCAGGCCGTTGAACTGCTCGGGCTTCGACGCCACGACCTTGAGGCCGTACTCGCGGGCGCGCGCCTGGATCTCGGGGCCGGCCAGCGCCTTGGCGGTGTCGGCGTGGATCTTCTGCACCACCGCCTTGGGCGTGGCGGCGGGCACGACGAAGCCGAGCAAGGCGCCGACGTTGAAGCCGGGGATGGTTTCGGCGACGGTCGGGTAGTCGTGGCCGGCCACGCGCTGGTCGCCCATGGTCGCGATCATCTTCATCCTGCCGGCCTGCACGTACGGCAGGATCGACAGGAAGGGATCGATCACCAGGTCCAGCCGGCCGCCCATCAGCTCGGTGTGCGCCGGCGCGCTGCCCTTCATGCCCACGTGCTGCATGTCGAAGCCGGCTTCGCGTTGCAGCAGCTCGCCGCCCAGGTGGGTGGTACTGCCGGCGCCGGGCGTGCCGTAGTTCAGCTTGCCCGGGTTCTTCCTGGCGTAGGCGATCAGTTCCTTGAGGTTGTTGAACGGCGCATCGGGCCGGGCCACGATGGCCAGCTGCATGTCGAACAGCTGGGTGACGCCGGAAAGGTCCTTGAGCGTGTCGTACGGCAGCTGCTTGCGCAGCGTCGGGTTCACCGCGAGCGAGGAGTTCACCATTCCGATGGTCAGGCCGTCGGGCGCGGACTTCGCGACGAAGTCGGCCCCGATCACCGTGCCCGCGCCGGGCTTGTAGTCGATCAGCACGGGCTGGCCCCAAGTGTCCTGCAGGTTCTTGGCGAGGATGCGCCCGACGGTGTCGGTCGGTCCGCCCGGCGGGAACGGGATGATGATCTTCACGGGACCGGCCGGGAAGTTCTGGGCGGCGGCGGGGCCGGCCGCGCCGAACGCAAGGACGCCGGCCACGAGGGCCGTGCAAAGCTGGAGGAAGCGCAAGGTTTGTCTCCTGATGGCGCGAGGATTTCGAAACTCGGTTCCGTTATCCTAGTGCATCCCGAAGAAATAATGAAACACAGTTCCAGAAACCCGGATAAGGGCGGCGAATCGGTCAAGGACGAGGTCAGCGCCCTCGCCCGCGGCCTGGCGCTGCTGCGCATCGTGGCGGACGCCCCCGGCCCGCTGACCCACCGCGAACTGGGCGAGCGCACGCAGATCCCCAAGGCGACCGTGACGCGGCTGGCCACGACCCTGCAGTCGGCCGGCTACCTGCGCCTCGTCTCCGGCGGCGACCGCTACGCGCTCGGGCCGGCGGCCCTGCACCTGGGCAACGCCTACCTGCGCGGCTTCGACTTCCGCGCCGAGGCGCGGCTGCACCTGGCGGAGCTGGCCGAAACCGCCGCGGCCAACGTGCACCTGGGCGTGCGCGACGGACTGGACATCCTGCTGATCGACACGCTGCGGCCGCAGTCGGCGCTGATCCTGTCACGCATGGACATCGGCTCGCGGATGGCCATCGCGACGTCCGCGGCGGGACGCGCTTACCTCTCGGCGCTGCCCGCGACCGAACGTGCGGTCCTGCTGGAAGAAATCCGCGCGGCCAGCGGCGACGGCTGGCCCGCCGTGAAGTCGCGCCTCGACGCCGCGCTGGCCGAGTTCGCCGAGGCGGGCTTCTGCAGCTCGTTCGGCGAATGGCATCCGGACATCCACGCCCTCGGCTTCCCGCTGCACGGCCCGCGCGGCGAGCTGTACGCGGTCAGCGTCGGCGGTCCCGCCTACAAGCTGCCGCGCGAGATGCTGCTGCAGAAGGTGGCGCCCAAGCTGCTGCAGGTGCGCCGCGCGATCGAGAGCGAAGCGGGATCGGCCCGCTAGCTCAGTACGCCCGGCTCAGCCGGATGCGGCAGGTGGGCTGCGGGCTGCAATCGAAGTTCCACACCAGCAGGTCGCCGTCGGGCACGCGGCAGCCGGGCTGCGGGCCGCAGGTCTCGTTGACCTGCTCCATCAGGCGCGGATCGGTCCCCCACCAGGTGAGGCTGCGGCCGCTGCGCGGCGGCAGCGCGATGCGGCAGCTGTCGGTGGTGCAGGTGGCGTTCCAGGCCGCGATCTCGTCCATGGAAGCGACCATCACGTCCGGGCGCTGCGCGGGCGCGGTGCCCGGCGACGGAGCCGCCGCTTCGGGCTGCCGCTGCTGCTGAGGCGCGCCGCCGGCCGTTTCGGCCGGCTGCTGCAACTGCGCTCCCGCGCTCGCGTCCTGCGGTCCCGCCTGGGAAGCGCTGCCGCCCCCCCCCCCCCCCCCCCCCC
>JAEWBU010000264.1 GCA_023390985.1 Pseudomonadota bacterium | reverse complement strand
GCGCGGTCTGGGCGGCACCGGCCTGGTGGCGACGCTGCGCGGCCAGGGGCCCGACGCCGGCGATCCGGCGCGCGCCATCGGGCTGCGCGCCGACATGGATGCCTTGCCGGTGCAGGAGGTGAACACCTTCGAGCACGCCAGCGCGAATCCCGGCCGCATGCACGCCTGCGGCCACGACGGCCACACCGCGATGCTGCTGGGCGCCGCGACGCTGCTGGCCAAGCAGCCGGACTTCAACGGCACCGTGCACTTCATCTTCCAGCCCGGCGAGGAAGGCGGCGCCGGCGCCCGCAAGATGATGGAAGACGGCCTGTTCGAGCGCTTCCCGGTGCGTGCCGTGTTCGCGCTGCACAACTGGCCGGCGCTGCCGGCCGGGCAGATGGGCGTGCGGGTCGGTCCGATCATGGCCGCCACCTTCCGGTTCGAGATCCGTATCCGCGGCCAGGGCGGGCATGCCGCGCAGCCGCACACCACGATCGACCCGATCCCGGTCGCCTGCGCCCTCGTCGGCGAACTGCAGACCCTGGTCTCGCGCACCGTCGATCCGCTGGACAGCGCGGTGCTCACGGTCGGCAAGATCGACTCGGGCACGGTGGAGAACATCATTCCCGACGAGGCCGTCATCTACGGCACCTGCCGCGCGCTGACGCCGGCGACGCAGGAGCTGCTGATCGAAGGCCTGCAGCGCATCAGCACCTTCATGGCGCAGGCGCACCGCGCCACCGCGCAGGTGATCATCAAGCCGGGCTACCCGCCCACCGTCAACCATCCCCACGAGGCGCGCTTCATGGCACGGATCATGGCGGAGGCGGTCGGCGCGCCCAATGCGCATGCCGACGTGCCACCCGCGATGACGGCCGAGGACTTCGGCTTCATGCTGGAGCAGGTGCCCGGGGCCTACGGGTTCATCGGCAACGGCGCGGGCGGCAAGCCCGGCGTCAACCTGCACAACCCGGCCTACGACTTCAACGACGACATCCTCGGCCCCGGCGCGGCCTTCTGGGACCTGCTGGTGCGCCGCTGGTTCGAGGACGACGACAACATCCGAAGGGAGAAACTTCAATGACATCCCGCCGCAGCGCCCTGATGCTGGGCCTGGGTTCCCTCGCGGCCACGGTGCTCGCGCCGCTGGCGCGTGCTCAGGCACGCTGGCCGACGCGGCCGGTGAAGATCATCGTCCCGTATCCGGCCGGCGGCGTGAACGACGTGGTCACGCGCATGCTGGGCGAGCGCCTGCGCCCGCTGCTCGGCCAGGCCATCGTGGTGGACAACCGTGCCGGCGCCGGCGGAACCATCGGCATGGACGCGGCGGCCAAGGCCGATGACGGCCACACGCTGGCCTTCGCGGCGATCAGTCCGCTCACGCTGAACCCGCACGTGATGAAGGTGCAGTACGACCCGCTGAAGGATTTCGTGGCGGTCGCCTCGGTGATGTACTCGCCGGTGTACGTGATGGCGACGTCGCGCTTCAAGGGCGCGAGCTTCGCGGATGCGATCGCGGCCGCCAAGGCCTCGCCCGGCCGCCTGAGCATCGCCAGCTCCGGCTACGGCACGCTGGGCCACGTGATGATCGAGCAGATCCGGCGCAAGTCGGGCGCCGACCTGACGCACGTCCCCTACAAGGGCGGTAGCCAGCTGGTCACCGACGCCGCCGGCGGCCAGTTCGACCTGTTCGTCGCCAACCCGTTCGCGCCGATCAACAACCTGATCTCCGAAGGCAAGCTGCGCGTGCTGGCCGTCACCGGCCCGCGTCGGTTGCCGGCGATGCCCGACGTGGCCACGCTCGCCGAGCTGGGCTACCCGGAGGCGAACCTCACCTCGCTGTTCGGCTTCTATGCGCCCGCCTCGATGCCGGCGGAGCACGTCCAGCGGTTCAATGCCGCGGTGAACCAGGTGCTGGCCGACAAGGACGTGCAGGAGCAGCTGCGCAAGCTGGACAACGTCGTGAGCCCGGGCACGCCGCAGCAGTTCGCCGCGACCATCGAGAGGGAGTTCGCCGCCAACGCCAGGATCGTCAGGGACGCCAACATCAAGGCGGAGTGACGCGGCTCTTTAGAATCGCACGCCATGCCCTATACCCTGTCCCACAAAGTGCTCGACGAGATCCTGCAGAAGCACCGGATCAAGCCCAACGACCTGGCGGGCATCGACAGGTTGTTCGGCGGGGCCGACGGCTACTACTGGTACCACACGATGCGGCACCTGTGCCCGAGGGATCAGGTCATCGTCTGGTCCAGCCCCGAAGAGATCCGGTCCGCGCTGCAGGACCACGAGAACGAAACCGCCGCGGAAGACGAGGTCAAGCCCCAGGTGCTGAAGGACTCGCACCTCGAAGCCATCGCGGCGCTCCTGGCCGGCTGAAGCCGGAGTAAGCTGCACTCCTTTGGTCCGAGCAGCTTCCCTGGTGCCCTAAGCTGCGCCGCACAACAGGCAGGCCGCCTCCTGGCTCTCGCACTCTTCCACTGGAGTGCGCCATGAGCGGACCCCCATCGATCAAGCGCCGGCTTCGGGCGGACGCCCAGGCCCATCCATCGGCTGCATCCGTTTCCGTTTCCGCTTCCACGCTCGCGCGATTGCGCGCGGAAAACCGGAAACTGATCGCGGAATGCCGGGCATCGGTGGCCGACTTCCACGCCATGCAGGAGCAGACGCGTGCCATCGTGGACCATCTCAGGGCCGAGCTCGATGCGGCTGCCGCTCCGGTCGCGCCCACGACGGCCAGGAGGTCCGGCTAGCGCGAATTTCGAAGACCGGCCTGCTGATCAATATAGAATCCACCCCTTCCTGAAATGCCCAGGTGGCGGAATTGGTAGACGCACTAGTTTCAGGTACTAGCGAGTAACATCGTGGGGGTTCGAGTCCCTTCCTGGGCACCAGAATCGAAAAAGCCGGCCAACTTTCGTTGGCCGGCTTTCTTTTTGCCGTCGCGGCGCCTCACTCCGGCTGGATGCCGAACGCCTTGACCTGCGAGGCCCAGTGCTTGACGTCCCCCGCGAGGAAGGTCGCGAACTGATCGGGCGTGCCGGTTTCCGGCGTGCTGCCGTCGGCCTCGAGGCGGGCCTTCACCTTGGGCTGCTGCATCGCCTTGTTGATCGCGCCGTTGAGCGCGCGCGTCACGTCGGCCGGCAGCTTGGCCGGGCCGAGGATGCCGAACCAGCCGTAGTTGGTCGTGTAGCTGGGCACCGCTTCCGTGACGGGGGCGGCGTCCGGGAAGGCGGCGATGCGCTTGGGGCCGGCGACGGCCAGCGCGCGCAGCTTGCCCGACTGGATCAGCGGACGCGCCCCGTTCACCGGCGCGAACATCAGGTCCACGTGGCCCGCCAGCACATCGGCCAGCGCCGGGGCCGTGCCTTTGAACGGGATCTGCGTCACCGGTACGCCGGCCGACTTCTCGAACTCGTAGGTGTCCATGTGCAGCGAGGAGCCGGTGCCCCCGATGGCGAACGTCAAACCGTTCTTGTTGGCCTTGCCCTTGGCGACGACGTCGCGCACGTCGCGGAACGGCGCTTCCGTGCGGGTGACCAGCACGCTCGACACCTTGGCGAGCAGCGCGACCGGCGTGAAGTCGGCGATCGGGTCGTAGGGCAGCTTCCTGAACAGCGAAGCGTTCATCGTGTGGCTGGTGAAGGACACCAGCAGCGTGTGGCCGTCGGGCGCGGAGCGCATCACCTCCATCGCGGCGATGTTGCCGCCGGCGCCCGGCTTGTTCTCCACGATCACGGGCTGGCCCAGCGTCTTCGACATGTCCTCCGCGACTTCGCGCGCCAGGGTGTCGGTGGTGCCGCCGGCGGACGCGCCGACGAACAGGCGGATCGGCTTGGACGGGAAGGCGGCATGGGATGCCGCCGCGGCGAGCGCCAGCACGGCGCCCAGGACGACGCGGCGGGTGGGGAAGCGATTCATGAATGTCTCTCCTTGGTCAGTCTTGTGGGGCGGCGTCGTAGCGCGCCGCTTGTTGCAGCAGCTCGGGGGTGCCGATCAGGGCGTTGAGCTGGTCGAAATCGAGCATGCGCTCGCGCTCGGGCGCCGTGGTCTCGTGCGCGCGCAGGCTCGCGTAGTAGCGCTGCAGCGTGTGGGCCACCGCGCGGGCGGTGCCGCCCGGGAAGATGACGATGCGAAAGCCGATCCTTCCCAGCTCGCTCGCCGCCGTCACCGGCGTCTTGCCGCCCTCGACCATGTTGGCCAGCAGCGGGATGCGGGAGGCGAAGCGTTCGCAGGCGGCCCGCATCTGCTCGGGGGTGCGCAGCGCCTCGATGAAGAGCGCGTCCACGCCGCATTCCAGGTAGGCCTCGGCCCGCTCCATGGCGGCGTCGAAACCTTCCACCGCCAGTGCGTCGGTGCGCGCCAGGATCAGCGTGTCGGCCGAATGGCGGGCGTCCAGCGCGGCGCGCAGCTTGCCGCACATCTCGGCGCGCGGGATCACGCCCTTGCCGTCGAGGTGGCCGCAGCGCTTCGGGAAGGTCTGGTCCTCCAGCTGCACCATGGCCGCACCGGCGCGCTCGAAGGCGCGCACGGTGCGCTGCGTGTTCAGCGCGTTGCCGAAGCCGGTGTCGCCATCCACGATGACGGGCAGCGACACCCGTTCGGTGATGCGGGCCAGCGTGTCGGCCACTTCGGTCGCGGTGGTGAGGCCCACGTCGGAGCGGCCGAGGCGCGTGTAGGCGATCGAAGCGCCCGAGAGGTACAGGGCCTCGAAGCCGGCCTGCTCGGCCACCAGGGCGGTGAGCGCGTCGTAGATGCCGGGCGCCAGCACGGCGGTGTTGGCTTGCAGGCGCTGCTTGAACGTTTGCGTGGAAGTCATTCGTGGATTTGCAGCTTGCGCCGCAGCTGGTTCATGAGCCCGCCCGCCTGGACCATGTCCAGCAGGAACTCGGGGATCGGATCGCAGGGCAGGCGCCGGCCGTCCGCGTTGACGACCGCCATGCCTTGCAGGTCGAGCGCGACCTGCTCGCCTTCGCGCAGCTCGCCGGCCTCGCGGCAGGTGAGCAGCAGCAGGCCCAGGTTGAAGGCATTGCGGAAGAAGAGGCCGCTGAACGAAGGCGCGATCACCGCGCGCACGCCCAGCTGCACCAGCGCCGCGGCCGCCTGCTCGCGCGAGGAACCGATGCCGAAGTTCGGCCCCGCGGCGATCACGTCGCCGGGGCGCACCGCGCCGGCGAACTCCGGCCGCACCGCTTCCAGGCAATGCGGCGCGATGCCTTCGATGCCCAGCTTCATGTAGGCGCCGGGCGCGAGCTGGTCGGTGTCGATGTCCGCGCCGAAGCGCCAGACCTTGTGCGCGGCCGTGCTCATGCCATCACCTCGCGCGGATCGGTGATGCGCCCGCGCAGCGCGGAAGCCGCCACCGTGTACGGCGACGCCAGGTAGACCTGCGCGGTGGCCGAGCCCATGCGGCCCTTGAAATTGCGCGCGGTGGTGGCGAGCACGTTGGCGCCGTCGGGAATGCTGCCACCGTAACCGGAGCAGGCACCGCAGGCGTTGGGCAGCAGCTCGGCGCCCGCCTCGCGCAGGATGCCCATCACGCCCTCGGCCTCGGCGGCCTGCTGGTCCTGCACGCTGGCGGGCGCGACCATCAACCGCGTGCCCGCGGCAACGCGCCGGCCGCGCAGCACGCTGGCGGCGGCGCGCAGGTCGTCCAGCTTGGCGCCGGTGCAGGCGCCGACATAGGCGACGTTCACCGGCACTTGCGTGTACTCGCCCACCGCTTTCGTGTTGGCCGGGCTGTGCGGCGCCGCGACCTGCGGCGCCAGCGCGCCCGCGTCGAAGTGGAACGTCCTGGCCACCGACTCATCGACGTCGTCGTCGGTGCACCAGCCATCGAGTTCGATCTCCGCATCGGGCACGCCGGCGGAAAGCAGCCACTCACGAGTGGTGGAGTCGGGAGCGATCAGGCCGGCCTGCGCGCCCATCTCCGCGCTGAGGTTCGACAGCGTCATGCGCTCCTGCATCGACAGCGCCTTCACGGCGGGCCCGCAGAACTCCACCGCCTGGTAGTCGCCGCCGTTCATGCCGAAGCGGCCGATCATGTGCAGCGCCATGTCCTTGGCCATCACGCCGGGAGCGAGCCGGCCGTCCCACTGCATGCGCAGCGTCATCGGCACGCGCACCCAGATCTCGCCCGTGACCACCACGCCCAGCATCTCGGTGGCACCGATGCCGAACATGTAGGCGCCGAAAGCGCCGCCCGTGGGCGAATGCGAATCGCCGCCCACGCAGAACATGCCGGGCCGGATGTGCCCCTTCTGCGGCAGCACCACGTGGCAGATCCCCACGCTGTCGTACACGTGGGGCAGTTGCTGTTCGGCGGCCCAGTCGCGCGCGATGCGCACGATGCGGCCCGAATCCTCGTCCTGTGCCGGCACGTAGTGGTCCATCACCAGCACGACGCGGTCCTTGTTCCAGATCCGCGCGCCCAGCTCCTCCAGCATCGGCTTGAGGCGCCGCGGGCCGGACGAGTCGTGGAACATGGCCAGGTCCACCTGGCAGCTGACGATCTCGCCAGGCGCCACGTGGTCGCGGCCGCTGGCGCGGGCGATCAGCTTCTGCGGCAGCGTCTGCGGCTGCCGAGCTTGGGCTTTCATCCTGCTTCCTTCAGAACATTTCCTTGGCGACGATGCGCGCGTCGATCGCGCCCACCTGCGACAGTTCCATCTGGTATTCGTAGCGATCGGGCCGGTAAAGGCCGTGCAGCAGCTGCATCGGCCGCTCGTGCACGTCGTACACGAGCCGGCGCACCCACAGCAGCGCGGCGCCCACCGGCACCTGCAGCTCGGCCGCGACCCTGGCGTCGGCCTGGCGCGCCGACACGGTCTGCACCGCGCGCCCGGCCTCCAGCCCCGCCTCCTGCAGCAGCTGCAGCATCGGCTTGCCGGCCAGTTCGGCGCGGCCGAAGCCGCGCACCAGCGCCTCGGGCACGTAGGTGGTGATGTGGGACACGGGGCCGGCCGGCGTGCTGCGGCGGCGAACCGCCTTGCGCACCTTGTCGCCCTCGCGCACCTGCAGGGCCTGCGCCATCTCGGGCGAAGCGTCGATCACCCGCCACTCGAGTACCTTCACGGTGGTGCCGCGGCTCGCATTGACGATGTTGCCGAGCAGGCCCTTGAGCGGCGCGGCCCGGGTCCCCACGGCCTTCGACTCGCTCCCCAGCTGCCGGCCCAGGAGCACCGCGGGGCGTGTGCGTCGCCCGGCCTCGCGCAGGATGCGACCTTCCTGCGCCAGCTGGTCCAGCGCGCGCCGCACCGTGATCCGGCCCACGCCGAACTGGCGCGCCAGCTCCAGCTCGCCCGGCAGGCCGCCGGCGTGGCGGCCCTCCTGGAGCTGCTCCAGCAGCACCAGGTAGACCTGGTGGTACTTGGAGATCGGCAGTGAAGCGTCGAAGGCCGTCATCCTGTCCTGATTCTAGGACAGGTACTGTCGATAGGACAAGTCAGCCGTTGGCTTCGGCGAGCAGCCACTCGCGGAAAGCCGCCAGCGCCGGGCGCTCGCCTTCGGCGGGCTGCACCAGGTAGTAGCCACGCGGGCCCGGCAGCGCCCGCTGGCAGGCGATCGCGAGCGTGCCCTCGTCCAGCTCCTGCCGCACCAGCAGCGTCGGCACCAGCGCCACGCCCAGCCCGCAGGCCGCGGCCGCCGCCTGCATGGAGAACAGCTCGTAGCGCGGCCCGGCCATCGCATGCTCCGCGTCCACGCCCTGCGCGGCGAACCACTGGCGCCAGGCTTCGGGCCGCGTGGACTGCTGCAGCAGGGGCAGGCCTGCCAGCGCCCTGGGCGTCAACGGACGCCCGCCCTTGAGCAGCGACGGCTTGCACACGGGCACCACCTCCTCGGGCACCAGCAGCACGGACCGCGTGCCGGCCCACTGGCGCAACTGGTCCGGCGTGCCCGCGTACAGGGCCGCATCGGCCTGCGTGTCACTGAACAGGAACGGGCGGGTGCGCGCCTCGATGTGCACCTGCAGCTGCGGATGCAGCCGCTGCAGGGCCGGCAGGCGCGGGATCAGCCAGCGGGCGGCGAAGGTGGGCACCGAGGCGATGGTGAGGTGGTCGCCCTCGGCGCCGCGGCTGCGCAGGTCGAGCGTGTCGCGCTCCAGCGCATCCAGCCGCTGGCCCACCTGCCGGGCGTAGTCGGCACCGGCCGCGGTGAGCGTCATGCCGTGCCGGGTGCGGCGGAACAGCGGAACGCCCGCCAGTTCCTCCAGCGCGGCGACCTGCCGCGACACCGCGCCCTGGGTGAGCGCCAGTTCCTGCGCTGCGCGGGTGAAGCTCTGGTGCCGCGCGGCCGCCTCGAAGCACAGCAGGGCCTGGGTGGAAGGCAGTCGGCGTCGCATTCGAACTCTCAGAAATGAGCTTCCATCATATGAGCCGCAGAAATCATCGTTTGCCCGGCCGATGCGGCGCTCCTAGCATCTCGCCCCATTGCCCACAGCTTTGTGAATGAACAGCATGACTTCTTCCGCCCGCTTCTCCTGGTCCGACCCCTTCCTGCTCGACGGGCAGCTGAGCGACGACGAGCGCCAGGTGCGCGACGCCGCGCACGCCTACTGCCAGCAGGCGCTGCTGCCGCGCGTGCAGGAAGCCTTCCGGCATGAGAGAACCGACGCGTCCATCTTCCGCGAGATGGGCGAGCTGGGCCTGCTCGGCCCCACCATCCCCGAGCAGTACGGCGGCGCCGGCCTCAACTACGTCAGCTACGGCCTGGTGGCGCGTGAAGTGGAGCGCGTCGACTCCGGCTACCGCTCGATGATGAGCGTGCAGTCCTCGCTGGTGATGGTGCCGATCAACGAGTTCGGCACCGAGGCGCAGAAGCAGAAATACCTGCCGAAGCTGGCGCGCGGCGAATGGATCGGCTGCTTCGGCCTGACCGAGCCGAACCACGGCTCCGACCCCGGCAGCATGGTCACGCGCGCCCGCAAGGTCGACGGCGGCTACAAGCTCTCCGGCAGCAAGATGTGGATCACCAACTCGCCGATCGCCGACGTGTTCGTGGTCTGGGCCAAGGACGACGCCGGCGCGATCCGCGGCTTCATCCTGGAGAAGGGCTGGAAGGGCCTCTCCGCTCCGGCGGTGCACGGCAAGGTGGGCCTGCGCGCCTCGATCACCGGCGAGATCGTGATGGACGAGGTGTTCTGCCCCGAGGAGAACGCGTTCCCCGAGGTGCGCGGCCTGAAGGGTCCGTTCACCTGCCTCAACTCGGCGCGCTACGGCATCGCTTGGGGCGCTCTCGGCGCCGCCGAGGACTGCTTCCACCGCGCGCGCCAGTACATGCTGGACCGCCAGCAGTTCGGCCGCCCGCTGGCCGCCAACCAGCTGATCCAGAAGAAGCTGGCCGACATGCTCACCGACATCAGCCTGGGCCTGCAGGGATGCCTGCGCCTGGGGCGCATGAAGGACGAAGGCACGGCCGCCGTCGAGCTCACGTCCGTGCTCAAGCGCAACTCCTGCGGCAAGGCGCTGGACATCGCGCGGATGGCGCGCGACATGATGGGCGGCAACGGCATCAGCGACGAATTCGGCGTGGCGCGCCACCTGGTGAACCTGGAAGTGGTCAACACCTACGAGGGCACGCACGACATCCACGCGCTGATCCTCGGCCGCGCCATCACCGGCATCGCCGCCTTCTCCAACTGAAGTCGATGACGGAGACGATCGACGCACCGCGCCCGCTGGCCGGCGTGCGCGTGCTGGACCTCTCGCGCGTGCTCGCAGGCCCCTGGTCGGGCCAGCTGCTCGCCGACTACGGCGCCGACGTGATCAAGGTGGAACGTCCGGGCGCGGGCGACGACACGCGCGCCTGGGGCCCGCCCTGGTGGGGCGAAGGCGAGAACCGCGTGGCGGCCTACTTCGTCTGCGCCAACCGCGGCAAGCGCTCGGTGGCGATCGACATCGCGAGCGAGGCGGGCGCCGCGCGGGTGCGCGAACTCGCGCGCGAAGCCGACGTGCTGCTGGAGAACTACAAGGTCGGCCAGCTTGCCAAGTACGGGCTCGATTGCGCCAGCCTGCAGGCGATCAACCCGGGCCTCGTCTACTGCTCGGTCACCGGCTACGGCCAGGACGGGCCGCTGGCCCACAAGGCCGGCTACGACTTCGCCATCCAGGCCGAGGGCGGCCTCATGAGCATCACCGGCGAGAAGGGCGGCGAGCCGCAGAAGGTCGGCGTGGCCGTCAGCGACCTGATGACGGGGCTGTACGCCACCACGGCGATCCTGGCGGCGCTGCACGAGCGCCGGTCCACCGGCCGCGGGCGCCACATCGACGCCGCGCTGCTGGACGTGCAGGTGGCGATGCTCGCCAACCAGGCTTCCAACCGCCTGATCGGCGGCCGCACGCCCACGCGCATGGGCAACGCGCATCCGAACATCGTTCCCTACCAGGTGTTTCCCACGCGCGACGGCCAGATGGTGCTGGCGGTCGGCAACGACGGGCAGTTCGCGCGCTTCTGCGAGCTGGCCGGTCACGCCGACGCGGCGTGCGACGAGCGCTTCGCGACCAACCACGCGCGCGTGGCGAACCGCGCCGAGCTGATCCCGCTGATCACGTCCTGGACGCTGCAGCGCGATACGCAGGAGTGGGTGGACCGGCTGGACGGCGCCGCGGTGCCTTGCGCGCGGATCCTGGACATCCAGCAGGTGCTCGAACATCCTCACGTGGTGGCGCGCGGGATGCGGCTGGATGCGCCCTCACACGGCGTGCCGCCGATGATCGCCAACCCCATCCGGTTCGACGGCCGGCGTCCGCAGGCCGAACTGCCGCCGCCCGCGCTGGACAGCGGCACCGCGGCCTGGCGCTGAATCTGGGAGCCTGCGCGGCAGAGAAACGGGCCTGCGCCGGGGCTTGCAAGCGT
>JAEWBU010000195.1 GCA_023390985.1 Pseudomonadota bacterium | reverse complement strand
CATGGGGCCGGCGCTGCTCGGGGTCAGCGTTGCGCAGATCTCCCTGCTGATCAATACGCAGATCGCCTCGCACCTTCCCGCCGGCAGCGTGACCTGGCTGTTCTACGCCGACCGCCTGATGGAATTTCCCACGGCGCTGCTGGGCGTGGCGCTCGGCGTGGTGCTGATGCCGCAACTGGCCGCGGCGCGCGGTGCCGGCGACGACGAGCGCTATTCGGCGATGCTCGATTGGGGCCTGCGCCTGGTGCTGCTGCTCGCGGCGCCCGCGTCCGCGGCGCTGCTGGTGTTCGCGCAGCCGCTGGTGGCCACGCTGTTCCACTACGGCGCGTTCCGCGACAGCGACGTGCTGCAGGTCTCGCTGGCGCTGGCCGGCTACGGCGTGGGCCTTCTTGGCCTCGTGGGCATCAAGGTGCTGGCGCCCGGCTTCTACGCCAGCCAGGACATGCGCACGCCGGTGCGCATCGCGATCGCGGTGCTGATCCTCACGCAGCTGTTGAACCTGGCGCTGGTGCCGCTGTTCCGGCATGCGGGCCTCGCGCTGTCCATCGGCCTGGGCGCGCTGGTCAACGCGGGCTGGCTGCTGGTGGGCCTGCTGCGCCGGGGCAGCTGGAAGCCGTCGCCGGGCTGGGGCAGGTTCCTGCTGCAGGTGGTCGCGGCCACGGCGCTGCTCGCGCTGTTCCTGACGTGGGCGTCCGCGCAGTTCCCGTGGACCGCGATGCGCGCGCAGGCATCGCTGCGCGTGGCCTTGCTCGCGGGCATGCTCTCGGGCGCGGCCGCCATCTACTTCGGCGCGCTCTGGGCCGCGGGCGTGAAGCTGAGGCAGTTTGTCACGCGCTGACGGCGCGCCCCGGACCTCGCCTTGACGGTGGCAGGCCTGTCCATTACAACGGGCAGCACCATGTCGCTGAATCTCGAAGTCCCGACACCACTGGAATACTTCCGTTCGCTGGTCCAGGACGACGACCACTTTCCGCTGCTCGAAGCGGCGGCCAGCCTCGCGCAGGACGAATACCCCGACCTCGATGTCCAGCAGGTCCTCGGCGACGTCGACCAGCTGCTCGCGCGGCTGAAGCGCCGGCTCCCCGCCGACGCCGCGCCGCTGCAAAGGCTGCGCGCGCTCAACCAGTTCTTCTTCCGCGACCTCTCGTTCGGCGGCAACGTCAACGACTACTGCGATCCGGACAACAGCTACCTCAATGTCGTGCTGCGCACGCGGCGCGGCATCCAGATCTCGCTGGCGGTGCTGTGGATCGAGCTGGCCCAGGGCCTGGGCCTGCACGCGCGCGGCGTGTGCTTCCCGGGGCACTTCATGGTCAAGGTCAACCTGCCCAAGGGCCAGGTGGTGATCGATCCGTTCACGGGGCAGTCGCTCTCGCGCGAGGAGCTGTCCGAGCGGCTGGAGCCGTACAAGCGCCGCAGCGGCCTGGTCGACGACTTCGAAGTGCCGCTCGGCCTCTACCTGCAGGCCGCGCCGCCGCGCGACATCATCGCGCGCATGCTGCGCAACCTGAAGGAGATCCACCGCGCGCAGGAAGACTGGCAGCGGCTGATCGCCGTGCAGGACCGCCTGCTGGTCCTGCTGCCCGACGCCTGGGCCGAGTACCGCGACCGCGGCCTCGCGCATGCCGAGCAGGGCCACGCTGCGCTCGCCGTGCTGGACCTGGAGACTTACCTCATCCACGCCCAGGACTCGCTGGACATCGACGCGATCGCCGACCGCGTCGCCGATCTCCGCCGCGAGCGCAACAGCGGCTAGGTCTTCCCGACCACCCGCACGGCGCAAGTGCGGTGCATCGCAAACCCCAGCTGCTTGTAGAGGCGCACCGCGCCCTCGTTGGCGCTCATCACGTGCAGGAATGGCATCTCGCCGCGCCGCAGCTGGGCCGCGACGATGCGCTGCACCAGCCGCCGCGCCAGGCCGCGGCCCTGCCAGTCGGGGTGGGTGCAGATGGCGCTGACCTCGCGCCAGTGGCCGGCCCGCATGCGCTCGCCCGCCATCGCCACCAGCCGGTCCTGCTCGAAACAGCCGAGGTAGCCGCCCAGTTCCAGGTTGCGCGGACCGAAGGGGCCGGGCTTCGTCAGCTTCGCCAGCTCGACCATCTGATCGGCATGCGCCGTACCCAGCGGCACCGCTTCGATGGCTTCCTCCACCGGCGTGCCGCCCGCCCAGACCATCAGCTCCATCGTCGCCTCGAGCTCGACCGTCCATCCGGCCGGGGCTTCACCCGTCCAGCCGGACGTGTAGAAGCGCTCGCCGGATTCGCAGAACGGCTCCAGCTCTTCCAGGCAGGGACGCTGCGGATCGGCGAAAGCCAGCAGCGGTGGCAGCCCGCGCGAGTAGCGGCGGACGCGATCGGTGCCGACGCAGAAGCCGCGCTGCGTATCGGCCAGCGCCTGCCAGAAGACGTTGTCCAGCACGGTCAGGCGATGACCACCGGAGCGCCGTTGCCGCGCTCGGCGATGACGCCGATCTCGTCGACCGTCTCGCCCTGGGCGCGCAGCGTGGCGGCGACGGCCTGGGCCTGCGCCGCGCCGACCACCACCACCATGCCGATGCCGTTGTTGAAGGTGCGGTTCATCTCGAAGGCGTCGATGCCGGCGGTCTGCTGCAGCCAGGCGAACAGCTCGCTGCGCGGCCAGCTGCCGGCCTTCAGGTGCGCGGCCGTGCCCTCGGGCAGCACGCGCGGGATGTTCTCCAGCAGGCCGCCGCCGGTGATGTGGGCCAGCGCCTTGATGCCGCCGCCCGCAGCCGGATGCTTCGCCAAGGCCGCCAGCACCGGCTTGACGTACAGCCGGGTGGGCGCCATCACGGCCTCGCGGAACGGCTGGCCGTCCAGGGTGGAAGGCAGGGATGCGCCCGCGCGCTCGATGCACTTGCGAACCAGCGAGAAGCCGTTGGAATGCACGCCGCTGGACGACAGGCCGAGCACCACGTCGCCGGGCGCCACCTCGCGGCCGGTGAGGATGCCGGATTTCTCGACCGCGCCGACCGCGAAGCCGGCCAGGTCGTACTCGCCCGCCGGGTACATGCCCGGCATCTCGGCGGTTTCGCCGCCGATGAGCGCGCAGCCCGACAGTTCGCATCCGCGGGCGATGCCGCCGACCACGCGCGCGGCCGTGTCCACGTCCAGCTTGCCGCAGGCGAAGTAGTCCAGGAAGAACAGCGGCTCGGCGCCCTGCACCAGCACGTCGTTGACGCTCATGGCGACCAGGTCGATGCCCACGGTGTCGTGCATGCCCCACTCGAAGGCCAGCTTGAGCTTGGTGCCGACGCCGTCGGTGCCGCTCACCAGCACCGGCTCCTTGTACCGCTTGGGCACCTCGAACAGCGCGCCGAAACCGCCGATGCCGGCCAGCACGCCTTCGCGCATCGTCTTCTTGGCCAGCGGCTTGATGCGCTCGACCAGCGCATCGCCGGCGTCGATGTCCACGCCGGCGTCTTTGTAGGAAAGGGGAGTCTGGCTCATGGGAGGAGGGCGGGGCGCGCGAAGGGCGCCCGATAGAATTTGCGTGATTTTACCGGCGAGGCCCTTGCGCCTTGCCGCTCGCAGCGCCCCAAGCCTTCCATGCAATTCACCCCGACGCAAAAGCGCGCCGCCCTCTGGGCGACGATCGCTTTGCTGGCGTTGCTCGCGCTGCGCGCGCTCGGCCCGGTGCTCGCCCCCTTCGTGGTCGGCGCCGTCCTCGCCTACGCGCTCACCCCGCTGGTGGACCGCCTCGACGAGGCCGGACGCGGCCGGGTCCCGCGTGTCCTGGCGGTGGTGCTGGTGGAGCTGCTCTTCATCTTCGTGCTGGTGTCGCTGTTCCTGCTGGTGGTGCCGATCCTGGTCAAGGAGATCCCGCTGATGCGCGAGCAGGTCCCGGTGCTGTTCCGCTGGCTGGACGACACGGTGCGGCCCTGGCTGGCGCAGTTCGGCATCAACGTCGCGCTCGACATGGACAGCCTGAAGGCGCAGGTGATGCGCTACCTGAACACCAACTACGAGGACGCTCTGGCGCGCGTCATGTCCTCGCTCAAGATCGGTGGCAGCGTGGTGTTCACGCTGGTGTTCAACGCGGTGCTGATCCCGGTGGCGCTGTTCTACCTGCTGCTCGATTGGGACCGCTTCGTGCACCGCGTGCTGGAGCTGGTGCCCCCGCGCATGCGGCCGGCGGTGGACTCCTTCACCCAGGAATCCGACCAGGTGCTGGGCCAGTACCTGCGCGGCCAGCTGCTGGTGATGATCACGATGGCGATCTTCTATTCGACCGGCCTGGCCCTCTTCGGCCTCGACCTGGCGCTGCCCATCGGCCTCTTCACCGGCCTGGCGATGTTCGTGCCCTACCTCGGTTTCGGCATCGGCCTGGTGCTCGCCGTGCTCGCGGGACTGCTGCAGTTCGCTTCTGCCAAGGCGCTCGTGATGGTGGCCGTGGTCTACGGCGCCGGGCAGGTGATCGAGGGCTTCTATTTCACGCCTCGCTTCGTCGGCGAGCGCATCGGCCTGCATCCGCTGGCCGTGATCTTCGCGCTGCTGGCGTTCGCCCAGCTGTTCGGCTTCCTCGGCGTGCTGGTGGCGCTTCCCGCCACCGCGGTGCTGCTGGTGGCCATCCGCCGGGTGCGCGCCGGCTACATGGGCAGTGGCCTGTACCAGGGATGAAACAACTAGCCTTGCCGATCGGGATGGCGCGCGCGCCCACGCTGTCGGCTTTCTTCGCCGGGCCGAACGAGCCGGCGCTCGCGCACCTGCAGCTGTGGGCGGGCAGCCCCACGCGCTCGCCCGTGCCCACCTACCTCTGGGGGCCGCCCGCCAGCGGCAAGACCCACCTGCTCAAGGCGGTGCAGGAGGCGCTGCGCGAGCAGGGCGCCACCGCCGGCTGGATGGATGCCACCGTGCTGGAGCCGCCGCCCTACGACGAGCGCTGGGCCGTGGTGCTGCTGGACGACGTGCACCTCTACACCGCCGTGCAGCAGCACGCGGCGTTCAGCTGGTTCGTCGGCGCGCAGACCATGCAGCGCGGCGTGCTGGCCGCGGGCCTGCAGCCGCCGGCCGGCCTGCAGCTGCGCGAGGACCTGCGCACCCGCCTGGGCTGGGGCCACGTGTTCCAGCTGCAGCTGCTGTCCGAGCCGCAGCGCCGCTCGGTGCTGCGCCAGTCGGCCGACGCGCGCGGCGTGTTCCTCTCCGACGAGGTGATGGACTTCATGCTGACCCGCTTCTCGCGCGACCTCGGCAGCCTGATGCAGCTGCTCGAGCAGCTGGACGCCTACGCGCTTCAGACCCAGCGCGCCATCACCATCCCCCTGATCAAGTCCATGCTGGAGAGCGAGTGACGCACAAGACGCGGGTCGCGCTGTTCGACCTGGACCACACCCTCATCCCGATCGACTCCGACTACAGCTGGGGCGTCTTCACCCAGGCCATCGGCTGGGCCGACCCGGTCGAGTTCAAGAAGCGCAACGACGAGTTCTACGAGCACTACAAGGCCGGCACGCTGGACGTGCACGCCTACGTGCGCTTCGCCACCGACGCCATCCGGCTCAAGGGCCGCGAGGCCTCGCTGCAGGCGCGCGAGCGCTTCATGCGCGAGGTGATCGCCCCGGCCGTGCGGCCGCAGGCGCTGGAGCTGGTGCGCGAGCACCAGCGCGCGGGCGACCGCGTCGCGATCGTCACCGCCACCAACGAATTCGTCACCGAGCCGATCGCCCGCGTCTTCGGCGTGGAGGAGTTGATCGCGGTGCGCCTCTCGCGCGACGCCGGCGGCTGGTTCAGCGGCGAGATCGACGGCACGCCCTCGCTGCGCGCGGGCAAGGTCACGCGCGTGGGCGAGTGGCTGGCCGCGCAGGGCCTCGCCTGGGACCGCGTCGAGACCACCTTCTATTCCGACTCCCCCAACGACCTGCCCCTGCTGGAGCGCTGCGACCATCCCGTGGCCACCAATCCCGACGACACCCTGCGCCGCCTGGCCGCCGAGCGCGGCTGGCGCATACTGGACCTGTTCGCTTCCCATCCATGATCAAGAAATTCATCGACCGCCTGCTCGCCGGCGGCGCCACCCGCAAACCGCGGTTCGGCAAGCGCCAGGAAATCGGCCCGCAGGAACACGCCATCGATCCCAGCCTGGTGGACGAGCGCGCCCTCAACGTGGTGCACACCCTCAAGGAGGCCGGTTTCCAGGCCTACATCGTGGGCGGTGCCGTGCGCGACCTGCTGCTGGGCCTGCGCCCCAAGGACTTCGACGTGGCCACCGACGCCACGCCCGAGCAGGTCAAGGGCCTGTTCCGGCGTGCCTTCATCATCGGCCGGCGCTTCCGCATCGTGCACGTGGTCTACGGCCGCGGGCGCGAACACGAGGTGATCGAGGTCTCGACCTTCCGCGCCTACATGGACAACGCCGCCGCCGAGGCGGTGGCCGGCAACGAGAAGACCAGCCGCAGCGAGCTGGCCGGCATGAAGCACGCGGTGGACGCCAGCGGCCGGGTGCTGCGCGACAACGTGTGGGGCCCGCAGGAAGAGGACGCCACGCGGCGCGACTTCACCATCAACGCCATGTACTACGACCCGCAGACGCGCACGCTGGTCGACTACCACGGCGGCATGAAGGACGCCCGCAAGCTCACGCTGCGCATGATCGGCGACCCGGTCAC
>JAEWBU010000109.1 GCA_023390985.1 Pseudomonadota bacterium | reverse complement strand
GCAGGCGCGCGCCGGCGTAGGTGCCGTCGTCGAAGCCGAACCAGCGTTCCTTGAAGAACACGTGGCCGCTCATCTCGCCGCCCAGCGGCGAGCCCACTTCCTTCATCTTCGCCTTGATCAGCGAGTGCCCGGTCTTGAACATCAGCGGCTGGCCGCCGGCTTCACGGATGGCAGGCGCCAGGCGCTGGGTGCACTTGACGTCGAACAGGATGGTCCCGCCCGGCACGCGCGTCAGCACGTCGCGCGCGAACAGCATCAGCTGGCGGTCGGGGAAGATGTTGTTGCCGTCCTTGGTGACGATGCCCAGCCGGTCGCCGTCGCCGTCGAAGGCCAGGCCCAGTTCGGCGCCGGTGGTGCGCAGCGCCGCGATCAGGTCCTTCAGGTTCTCCGGCTTGCTGGGGTCCGGGTGGTGGTTGGGGAAGTTGCCGTCGACCTCGCTGTACAGCTCGATCACCTCGCAGCCGAGCGCGCGGTAGATCGCGGGGGCGGAGGCGCCGGCCACGCCGTTGCCGGAATCGACCACGATCTTCATGGGCCTGGCCAGCTTGATGTCGCCCGCGATGCGGTCGCGGTAGGGCGCGAAGACGTTCACGTTGCGCACCTGGCCGGGCGTCGCTTCAGGCCAGTTCTCCGCTTCCATCATGCGGCGCAGCGACTGGATCTCCTCGCCGTAGATCGCGCGGCCGGCCAGCACCATCTTGAAGCCGTTGTAGTCCTTGGGGTTGTGGCTGCCCGTGACCTGGATGCCGCTGTTGCACAGCGTGCTGGCGGCGAAATACAGCATCGGCGTGGTGACGACGCCGACGTCGATCACGTCCACGCCGCTGGCGACCAGGCCGCGCACCAGCGCGGCCGAGAGCGAGGGGCCCGACAGGCGGCCGTCGCGGCCCACCGCGACCGTGGTTTCCCCCTCGGCCCGGGCGGCGGCGCCGAAAGCGCGGCCGAGCGCCTGCGCCACCTCTTCCGTCAGGGTGGAAGGCACGATGCCGCGCACGTCGTAGGCCTTGAAGATCGAAGCGGAAACTTGCATGACGGATGAGGAGGTGGAAGGGTTCGGGTGAAACGGCGGATTGTAGGGAAGGGGCCGCGAGGGACATGTCCGGAAACGGCCAGTCATGCGGCGACGCCCTCCTATGATGAGCACCATGCCGCCCGACGCCGACACCCTGCAGCCCGACGCCTGCTACCTGGCGCTGAAGGCGCGCGACGCGCGCTTCGACGGCTGCTTCTTCACCGGCGTCACCTCCACCGGCATCTACTGCCGCCCGGTCTGCCGCGTGCGCACGCCGCGGCGCGAGAACTGCCGCTTCTTCCCGCACGCCGCGCAGGCCGAGAAGGCGGGTTTCCGTCCCTGCCTGCGCTGCCGGCCCGAACTGGCGCCCGATGCGCAGGCCTGGTCGATGCAGGACGCCGGCAGCATCCTGGCGCGGCAGGCGGCCCGGATGCTCGACGAGCCGGAGGCCTGGCACGACGGCACGCCTTCGGTCGAGCGCCTGTCCGCGCGGCTGGGCGTGAGCGAGCGCCACCTGCGCCGCATCTTCGAGGCGCAGTTCGGCGTGTCGCCGCTGCAGTACCTGCAGACGCGCCGCCTGCTCACGGCCAAGCAACTGCTGGCCGACACCGCCCTGCCCGTGACCCAGGTGGCGCTGGCCAGCGGCTTCGGCAGCCTGCGCCGCTTCAACGCGGCCTTCCTCCAGCACTACGGGCTGTCGCCCGGCAAGCTGCGGCGCGAAGGCTCGGCGCATGCGCCGCAAGGCATGGTGGTTCGCCTCGGCTACCGACCGCCCTACGACACGGCCGCGATGCTCACGTTTTTCCGCCAGCGGGCCATTGCCGGCATGGAACACGTCGCGCCCACGGGCACGCTGGCTCGGACGCTGGAACTGAACGCAGGCGGCCGCCGCCTCGCCGGATGGATCGAGGCTGGCTTCGACGAATCGCGTCACCAGCTCGTGCTGCGCGTGAGCGAGTCGCTGCACGAGGGCCTGCCGCAGGTGATCCGCCGCGTGCGCGCCGCGTTCGACCTGGACTGCGATCCGCTGGCCGTCAACGGCGTGCTGCAGGACGCCTTCCCCGCTTGCGAAGGGCTGCGGGTGCCGGGCGCATTCGGCGGCTGGGAGCTTGCGGTGCGCGCGGTCCTCGGCCAGCAGATCACGGTGGCGGCGGCCCGCACGCTGGCGCATCGGCTCGTGGAGCGTTTCGGCGCGGCTATCGAGACGCCGCACGCCGACCTGCATCGCCTGTTCCCCGCGCCCGAGGCGCTGGCCCGGGCCGAGGGCGATGCGCTCGGCACGCTGGGCATCGTGCGGCAACGCCAGGCGGCCATCGTGGCGCTGGCGCGCGCCGTGCAGGAGGGCCGGCTGCAGCTGCATCCGGGCGCGCAGGTGGGCGAGACGGTCGAAGCGCTCAAGGCGCTCCCCGGCATCGGCGACTGGACCGCGCAGTACATCGCGATGCGCGCGCTGCGCTGGCCCGACGCCTTCCCGGCCGGCGACGTCGCGCTGCAGAAGGCGCTGGGCGTGCAGCAATCGAAGCAGCCCGCGCGCGAGGTCGAAGCGGCGTCGCAGGCCTGGAAGCCGTGGCGCAGCTATGCGGTGATCCGCGCATGGGCGAGCCTCGCCAATACCGTCATTCCCGCGAAGGCGGGAATCCAGGGCTCCCGCCCTCGCGAAACGCAATCGGAAGCAATGGGTCCCCGCCTCCGCGGAGACGACGGGGCTGAAGGAAAGGTCACACCATGAAATTCCCGCCTGACCTGGTCGCCGCGCGCCACGCCAGCCCGCTCGGTTCCATCCTGCTGGCCGCCACCGATCGCGGCCTCGCCGGCCTGTGGTTCGAAGGCCAGCGCTACCACCCGGATGCCGGCAAGTGGCCGATGGAGCCGGGCCACCCGGTGCTCGCCGTGGCCTGCAGGCAACTCGACGAGTACTTCGCCGGCGAGCGCACGGCCTTCGATCTTCCGCTCGACCTGCAGGGCGGCACGCCGTTCCAGCGCTCGGTGTGGCAGGCGCTGCTGGGCATCCCGGCCGGGGAGCGCACCAGCTACGCGGCCCTGAGCCGGCGCATCGGCCAGCCTGCCGCGGTGCGCGCGGTGGGCGCGGCCGTGGGCCGCAACCCGGTCAGCATCGTCGTGCCCTGCCATCGCGTGGTGGGCACCGACGGGTCGCTCACCGGCTACGCCGGCGGGCTGGACCGCAAGACCGCGCTGCTGCGGCTCGAGAGCGCGGCGCGCTGACGCAACGCATCAATCGGCCCCGCAACTTTCATCGATGCGCCGGCGGCGGCCCTCGCGTTCGCCCCCACACTCGCCCGCCATGTCCCTGTCTTCCGTCCTCGATTTCCTCCTGCTCGCCGCGATCTGGGGCGGCTCCTTCCTCTTCATGCGCCTGGCCGTGGTCGACCTGGGGCCGCTGCCCACGGCCGCGTTGCGCGTGGCCATCGCCTCGGCCTTCCTGCTGCCGCTGGTGCTGTGGCGCGGCCTGGGTCCGCAGCTGCGCCGGCACTGGCGCAAAGTGTGCATCGTCGGCGTGCTGAACTCGGGCATCCCGTTCGCGCTGTTCGCGTTCGCGGTGTCCACCATCACGACCGGCCTGTCGTCGATCCTCAACGCGACCGTGCCGCTGTTCGGCGCGCTGGTCGCGTGGCTGTGGCTGAACGACCGTCCCGCCGCCGCGCGCGCCGTCGGCCTCGTGGTCGGCTTCGCCGGTGTCGCGATGCTGGCCTGGGACGGCGCGAGCTTCAAGGCCGGCACCGGCGGCCCCGCGCCCGGCAGGGCCGTGCTGGCCTGCCTCGTCGCGACGCTCTGCTACGGCATCGCGGCGAGCGCGACCAAGAAGTACCTGTCGGGTTTGCCGCCGCTGGTCACGGCGACCGGCAGCCAGCTCGGCGCCACGATGCTGCTCGCGCTGCCTGCCGCCTGGGCCTGGCCCGCGAAGATGCCGGGCGCGACCGCCTGGCTCGCGCTGGTCGCGGTGGGCGTGCTGTGCACGGGCATCGCCTACATCCTCTACTTCCGCCTCATCGAGGAAGCGGGCCCGGCGCGCGCGCTCGCCGTCACCTTCGTGGTGCCGGTGTTCGCCGTGCTCTACGGCGTGCTGTTCCTGCATGAGCAGGTGACGGCGTGGATGCTGTTCTGCGCGGCCGTGATCGTGTGCGGCACGGCGCTTTCCACCGGCCTGCTGAAGCTGCCGGCGCGCAAACGGCTGAGCGTCCAGCGCTGAGCTGCTCGGCCCCGCGAGCCGGCCCCTACGGCCGGGCTCGCAGCTCTGCCGTAGGAGCCGATCTGGGCAATGGTCTGAAAGAGCCATGACCCTTCTGGTGCGAGCGCCCCAACGCCCGAACCCCTTGTTTGAGAATGACCTGCATCGATGGACCGCAAGGACGCCCAGATGCAGAAGTTCCTCCCTGCGCTAGCCCTCAGTTTCGCAGTGCAGACCGCCATGGCCGGTGACCTCCCGGCCGGCAACGAAGCCGCCGCCCCGCTGGCCGGCGGGCTCATGCGTGCGAACCTGGTGGTGCCGGCGCAGCCCGCCGTCGGCGCGCAGCACGGCGCCGATCCGACGGCCCTGGCCGCCAACCTGCAGGGCGGCGACGACGCCGTCGCCAAGAAGGAGCAGGAGCGCGGCCGCGAGCACACCACCGGCATGCTGATCGCCGCCCTCGCGCTGATGGTCGGCATCGTGCTCCGACGCTGGGGAACCGACCGCCAATGAGGGCCGCCAAACTGCGAACCATGGCGGAGCGCGCCTTCAAGTGGAGCGCCCTGACCACCGCCGGCCGCTTCGCGCTGCAGCTGGTGGCCCAGGTCGTCCTGGCCCGCCTGCTCGGACCGAGCAACTACGGCGTGTACGGCATCGGCATGGTGGTGCTGACGTTCGCCTCCTTCCTTTCGGGCAACGCCTTCAGCTACAGCCTGATGCTGAAGAAGGAGGTCGACGAGGACGACGTGCGCTTCGCCTTCACCTGGCAGGCCATCGCCGCGGCGCTTTCCTGCATCGCGCTCTTCGCGCTGTCCGAGCCCTTGTCCGGTTTCTTCGGCGACCCGCGCGTCGAGCCCATGCTGCAGTGGATGGCCGTGGCCTGCCTGCTGCTGGGCCTGCAGGGCCCCGTCAACTGCCTGCTGTCGCGTGAACTCAACTTCCGCGCGCTCGGCCTGATCCAGCTGGGCAGCTACGCGGCCGGCTACCTGCTGGTGGGCGTGCCGCTCGCGCTCCAGGGCTTCGAGGCGCAGGCGCTGGCCGCGGCCTGCGTGGTGCAGGCGGGCGTTTCGCTGGCGGCGACCTTCGCGGTGCGGCCGCACTCGATCAAGCCGCTGTTCCGCCACGCCACCAGCGCCGAGACCTTCGATACCGGCCGCACGGTGTTCTTCACCAACATCGTCAACTGGCTGCTCACCAACGTCGACCGCATCGTGATCGGCCGCATGCTGAGCACGCACGCGGTGGGCCTCTACAACGTCGCCTACAACTTCGCGTCCATCCCCTACGTGCTGCTGATCAACTCGCTGCAGCCCACCTTCCTGGCGGCGGGCGCCAAGCTGCAGGACGACCTGCGCCAGCTCGGGCAGGCCTGGCTCACGATGCTCGCCTGCGTGCTGGTGTTCCTGGTCCCGGCGGCGGTGCTGATGTCGATGCTGGCCGGCGACCTGGTGCTGGTGCTCTATGGCCAGGCCTGGAGCGAAGCGGGCTGGGTGATGGCGGTGCTCTTCCTGTGCCTGCCGGCGTGGAGCTGCCTGGGCCTGTCCACGCCGGTGCTGTGGAACACCCGCCGCAAGCACCTGGAAGCGATGCTGCAGCTGCCACTGCTGGCCGTCGCCCTGCCCCTGTGGTGGCTGCTGGCGCCGCTGGGCATCCGCGCGGTGGTGATCGCCTCGGCCTTCCTGATCCTGGCGCGTTCCGCGCTCGTGGTGGTGGCGGTGCTGCGCGCCCTCGACCTCACCTGGCGCGACCTGGCCCCGTTCTTCCTGCGCGGACTGGCGCTGGGCGCCTTCTGCGGCGTCGCCGTGCTGCTCGGACGCCAGCTGGTCTCGCCGCTCGGCCATCCGCTGGCCACTCTGATCATCGAGGGCTGCACCGGCTTCGGCGCCCTGCTGGCCCTCGCCATCGCCCGCCCGCAGGTGCTCGGCCCCGAGGCCCGCGGCGTGCTCTCGCGCCTGATCCCGGCCTTCGCTCCGCGCTGGGCCGCCCCGGAGGCCCGCCCATGACCGTCCGCCGCGAGCCTGGAGAGTTTTCGATGAATCGAGCCCACGACGCGACCACCGTCAAGTCGCGCAAGGTCCGCGGCCGCGACGCGGCCGACCACTGGAAGGCGCGCCGCGACGGCCTGCTGTTCCTGATCTTCCCCGCCATGCTGGTGCTCACCGGCCTGGAGGTCCTGCTGTCCGGACGCAACCTCACCGAAGCGTTCCTGATGCTGGAGAAGGAAACGCAGGCGCTGGAGGCGGCGGTCCGCAACCCGGCCATCGCCTGGCTGCAGCGCGGCGTGTCGCTGCTGCTGCTGGCGGTGTGCTTCGAGCGCATCGTCAGCCACTTCGCGCAGAGGAAGCCGGTGCCCTCGCCGATGCTGACCTCCAGCTTCGTCCTGTTCTGGGCCACCACGGTGGCGATCACCGCGGTGGCGGCGCCGCACACGCGCATCTCGCACGAGTACCTGTATCCGCTGGTGCTGGGGATCGCCTGCTCGCTGTCCGGGCCGCTGGACCGGGACCGCATCGTGGCCACGGTGCGCAACTCGCTGTTCATCTTCATGCTGGCCGGCGCGGTGGTGATCCCGGTGAACCCGGGCCTGGTGCTGGACAACAGCTACGTGCAGGGCCTGATCCCCGGCCTGCCCCGCTTCGGCGGCCTGACCCCGCACCCGGTGATGATGGGCATGCTGGCGCAGATCGCGCTGGTGCTGCTGTGGGTGCGGCCGTTCCGGCGCGGCTGGCTGAACTTCCTGGCGTGGATCCTGGGCCTCGCCGTGCTGTTCGTGGCGCAGTCCAAGACGGCCTGGCTGGCCTTCGTGATCAGCGCCTGCTGCCTGCTGGTGGTGCGGCGCGGCAGCGACGCCGTCCACAAGGCCGGCGACCCGCGCGCCAACTCGTTCGGCGTCGGCCTGCTGCTGATGGTGATCACGGCGGTGCTGGGCGTGCTGGTCGCGGTGCTGGTGTTCGACCTGCCCACCCTGGTCTCCGACTTCTTCAACACCAGCGCCGGCGCGCAGCTGGCCTCGCTGACCGGCCGCGACCGCATCTGGGTGGTGGCCATGGAAGAGTGGAGCCGCAACCCGATCCTGGGCTATGGCCTCACGATCTGGGACTCCGACTACCGCCAGGCCATCGGCATGCCGCAGGCCACGCACGCGCACAACCAGCTGCTGGACACGCTGTCGCGTTCCGGCCTGCTCGGCGCCTTCGGCCTCGCGGTCTACGCCGTCGTGCTGACCGTGATGGCCATCCGCTACGCCCGCGCCACCGGCGGGCTGAGCCTCGCCCTCTTCTGCTCCACCGCCCTGCTGTCGGTGAGCGAAGTGCCGCTGCTGCTGATGGACTACGGCAGCCATGTGTTGACCCATTTCCTGCTGATCGTCGCGGTGGCCTCCGGCGCCGCCGCCCGCGTGGCCTCGAAGGCGCCGCAGGCCGCAACGCGCAAACCGATCGAGCCGACCCTCAGGACCGCTGCATGAAGTTTTCCGTCGTCATCCCGCTGTACAACAAGGCGCGCTACGTGCACGGCGCCGTGCACTCGGTGCTCGCCCAGACCCTGCCGCCCCACGAGGTGATCGTGGTGGACGACGGGTCCAGCGACGACTCCGCCGAGATCGTCGCGGCGATCGCCGATCCGCGCGTGCGCCTCGTGCGCCAGCCCAACGCCGGCGTTTCGGCCGCGCGCAACCGCGGCATCGCCCTGGCCACCGGCGACTGGATCGCCTTCCTCGACGCCGACGACTGGTACCACCCCGAGATGCTGGCCGCGCTGAAGCAGGCGCACGAGGCCTGTCCCGAGGCGGGCCTGCTGGGCGCGCAGTCGCGCACCATGCAGAACGTCCTGGACGACCCCGATCCCTGGCCGGTCACCGAGAGCTTCTTCGAGGTCGAGATCGTGGACGACCTGCGGCAGCGCTGGATGCGCACCGCGCCGTTCAACAGCAGCAGCGTGGCCATCCGCGCCTCCGTGCTGCGCGCGATGGAGCCCTGCTTCATCGAGGGCGAGTCGCACGGCGAGGACCTGGACATGTGGTTCCGCGTGGCCGACCGCACCCCGGTCGCGGTGGTCAACGCGCCGTTCGCGGCCATCCGCGTGCTGCCCGACAGCCTGTCGCGCCGCACGCCCTCGGCCACCGTGCCCGCCTTCCTGACGCGCATGCGCGACGCGGCGCGGGCCGGCCGCCTGCCGCGTCCGAAGACGGCGCTGTGGTTCGTGGGCCAGCAGGAAGTGACGATGGCGCGCGAGATGCTGGGCGCGGGCAACCGGATGGCGGCGCTGCGCCTGCTGTGGGACGCGCGCCAGGTCGCGCTGACGCGCCGCTGGCAGCTCACGCTGCTGATGGCGCTGTTCATGCCCTCGCACGTGGCCGACAGCTGGCAGCGCTGGCGGCTGCGCAGCGCGGAGGCGTTCTCGCCGGAGGGCCCCGCGCAATGAAGACGCCGAACTGCCGCGTATCCATCGTCATCAAGGCCCTCAACGAAGAGGCCAACATCGGCGCCGCGATCGAGAGCTGCCTGGCGGCGCTGGCCGACGTCGGCGGCGAGGTGATCCTGGCCGACTCCGCCTCCACCGACGGCACCGTGCAGGTGGCCAGCCGCTACCCGGTGCGCATCGTGCAGCTGGCGCGCGCCGCCGACCGCAGCTGCGGCGCCGGCCCGCAGCTGGGCTGGCAGCACTCGCGCGGCGAATACGTCTACATCATGGACGGCGACATGAAGCTGGTGCCGGGCTTCCTGGAGCAGGCGCTGTCGTTCCTCGCCCAGCATCCCGAGATCGCGGGCGTGGCCGGCCGCGTGGTGGAACTCAACACCGAGAGCCTGGAGTACCGCGAGCGCGAGGAGCGCAGCGAGAAGCTCGAGGCCCACCGCATCCCCGGCCAGGTCGACCGGCTGGACGGCGGCGGGCTCTACCGCCGGCGGGCCATCGAGGAGGCCGGCTACCTGTCCGACCGCAACCTGCACAGCTACGAGGAGTTCGACCTCGCGGTGCGGCTGCGCTCGCTCGGCTGGAAGCTCTGGCGGCTGCCGTTCGACTCGGTCACCCACTACGGCCACGACGCCCCGCCCTACCAGCTGCTGGCGCGCCGCTGGCGCAGCCGCTACGCCTGCGGCGTCGGCGAGCTGGTGCGCAGCGCGATCGGCAAGCCGCGCATGAAGCTGGTGACGCGCGGGCTGCGCGAGCTGCGGCTGTACGTGGCGGTGCTGGCCTGGTGGGCGGCGCTGCTGTCGGTGCCGTTCTGGCCGCTGGCCGCGGACGCTCGCGCCATCGCCGCCGCGGCCCTCTTCGCCGCCCCGTTCGCCGCCATGTCGTGGCGCAAGCGCTCGGTGGCGCGCGGCGTCTATTCCGTCGTCTCCTGGTGCGTGCAGGCCGCCGGCCTGGTGCGCGGCTTCCTCGCTCCGCGGCAGTCGCCGCGGGCCCTCATCCCCAGCCTCGTGCTGCAGGAACCCCGGACTTCCACCCGCCAGGGGCGGGCGATGTACTCATGACCCAACCGATGGATCCCTCCTCCACCTTCGGCCTGGCCGTGCCGGCGCAAGACGATGCCGCGCGCGACAGCCGCTTCATCTACATCGCCGTGCCCTGGACCCCGGTCGGCGGCGGCATGTACAAGGTCGCCGACTACCTGATCCAGTCGCAGGCGCAGGACGGCACCGGCCCGGTGCTGCGGCCGCTGGACACGCGCGGCAGCGGCGGCGCCGCCGCCTCGCTGGTGCAGGTGGCGCGCGCCGTCGGCCGCCTCGTCAAGGCC
>JAEWBU010000063.1 GCA_023390985.1 Pseudomonadota bacterium | reverse complement strand
TGTGGATGCTCATCATGGGCGCGCGCATGCGCACGCCCGCCACCTGCGTCTCGAACTCGCGCTCGAACTCGCCGGCGAAATGCGACACGTCGGTGGAGGTGCCGCCCATGTCGAAGCCGATCACCTTCTTGTGGCCCCCCAGCGCCGCGGTGCGCGCCATGCCCACGATGCCGCCGGCGGGGCCGGACAGGATCGCGTCCTTGCCCTGGAACGCATGGGCGTCGGTCAGGCCGCCGGACGACTGCATGAAGAACAGGCGCACGCCCGGCATCTCGGCCGCGACCTGCTCGACGTAGCGCCGCAGGATGGGCGACAGGTAGGCATCGACCACGGTGGTGTCGCCGCGGCTGACGAACTTCATCATCGGGCTGGTGGCGTGCGAGGTGCTCACCTGGGTGAAGCCGGCCTCCCGCGCGATGCGGCCGGCGGCGGCCTCGTGCGCGGTGAAGCGGTAGCCGTGCATGAACACGACCGCGGCGCTGCGCACCCCGGCGGCGTGCGCTTCCTCCAGCGCCTGGCGCAGGTGGGCCTCATCCAGCGGCTGCAGCACCTCGCCCTGCGCGCCCACGCGCTCCCGGGCCTCGATCACGCGGCTGTAGAGCAGCTCCGGCAGCACGATGTGGCGGTCGAACAGGCGAGGGCGGTTCTGGTAGGCGATGCGCAGCGCGTCGCGGAAGCCCTTCGTCGTGACCAGCACGGTGGGCTCTCCCTTGCGCTCGAGCAGCGCGTTGGTGGCGACCGTCGTGCCCATCTTCACGCACTCCACCACTTCCGGACGGATGGGCTCGCCAGGCTTCAGGCCCAGCAGGTGCCGGATGCCGGCCACGGCGGCGTCGCGGTACTGCTCGGGGTTGTCGGACAGGAGCTTGTGCGTGACGAGGCTTGCGTCGGGCCGCTTGCCCACCACGTCGGTGAAGGTGCCGCCGCGGTCGATCCAGAACTGCCAGCGAGCGGGGGTGGGATTCGAGCTTGTCTGCATGGTGGAGAGAGAGCCTTGCCGCCCTCGAATTTACCCGCCTGCGGTTAGAGTCATGCCCATGGCTCTGGATTCGGTTCTCGACGGCCCGATGGTGGATGCGGCGGTGATCCGCGTCGTGCCGGGGCGGACTCCCCTGGTCTTCGATTCGCCGCACAGCGGCACCTCCTATCCCGACGACTTCGCCTACTCCTGCGACCACGCGCTGCTGCGCACGGCGGAAGACACGCACGTGGAGAAGCTCTACGACTTCGCGCCTTCGCTGGGCATCGCCTGGGTCGAGGCGCTCTTCCCCCGCAGCTACCTGGACGCCAACCGCGGCGAACACGAAGTGGACGTGGAGATGCTCGACGGCGAGTGGGTCGGCGAGGTGGTCACCGATCCCACCGCGCTGTCCAAGGTGCGGCTGGGCAAGGGCCTGGTCTGGAAGAACACCGACACCGGCGAGCCGATGTACACGAGGAAGCTGCGGCCGCAGGAGGTGCGGGACCGCATCGAGCGCTGCTGGCGGCCCTACCACGAGGCGGTGAGCCGCGCCATCGACGAGGCGCATGCGCGCCACGGCTGGAGCATCCACCTGAACTGCCACTCCATGCCTGCGATCGCGGGCAGCCATGCGACCGACCATCCGGGCATCGCGCACGCCGACTTCGTGCTGGGCGACCGCGACGGCACCACGGCCGATCCACGGCTGACGATGCGGATGGCGCAGTTCCTGCGCGGGCGCGACTACGAGGTGGCGGTGAACTTCCCGTACAAGGGCGTGGAGCTGGTGCGGCGCTACGGCGATCCGGCGCGCCAGCGGCACAGCATCCAGGTCGAGGTGAACCGCGGGCTCTACATGGACGAGCGGACGTTCGAGATGAAGCCCGGGGCGGAGAAACTGCGGGCGGACCTGAAGGCGATGGCGCAGTGGCTGCTGGAGACCGATCCGCGCCGGCTCGCCTAGTGGTCATTCCCGCGGAGGCGGGAATCCAGTGCGCCCGCCTTCAGCGGACTGCCGGAAGCCCTGGATCCCCGCCTCCGCGGGGATGACGGTTATTTGGCCTTGGGCACCCGGCCCATCAGGTAGAACTCGGGATTGGGCACCATCCCCGAGAAGCTCGCCATCCGGTTCGACAGGCCGAAGAACGCGGTGATCGCCGCGATGTCCCAGATGTCCTCGTCGGAAAAGCCGTGCGCGTGCAGCGGCGGGAAGTCGGCCTCGTCGATCTCGTCGGAGCGCAGGCACACCTTCATCGCGAAATCCAGCATGGCGCGCTGGCGCGGCGGGATGTCGGCCTTGCGGTAATTCACGGCCACCTGGTCGGCCACCAGCGGCTTCTTCTCGTAGATGCGCAGGATCGCGCCGTGCGCCACCACGCAGTACAGGCAGTGGTTGGCCGCGCTGGTGGCGGTGACGATCATCTCGCGCTCGCCTTTCGTGAGCCCGCTCTCGCGGCCCACGGTTTCGGGCGTCATCAGCGCGTCGTGGTACGCGAAGAAGGCGCGCCACTCGGCCGGCCGGCGCGCGAACGCCAGGAACACGTTGGGCACGAAGCCGGCCTTTTCCTGCACTTCCAGGATGCGGGCGCGGATGTCCTCGGGCACCTGCTCGAGCGTCGGGGCGGGGTAGCGGTTCATGCGTTTGGTCTCCTTGCAGCCGGGGATTGTGGCGTTTTCCTGCCGCTCTTCCGCGCTTCGTCCGCGGCCGGCCTCAAGAAGAATGCGCTGCGGCCGAAACCCCGGCCATAGAGGACAAGACGGAGAGAGGGCTTTTCATGCAGTGGTTCAGAAACATGTCGATCGGGCGCCGGCTGGCGCTCGGATTCACCGCGCTCATCCTGCTGGGGTTGGCCGGGACCGTGGCGGGCATCCAGCGCATCCGCACCGTGGAGAGCGCCGCCGAAAAGCTGGGCACCACCGACGCGGAACTGCTGGTGCTGACGCAGCAGTGGGTGCGCGCGATCGAATCGAACATCGCCCGCACCTGGGTGGTGTTCTACGTGGACGAGCCGGTGATCGCCGGCCGCGTGCAGGAGGAGATGAAGAACGTGGTCACCACCACGTCCGCCCGCCTCAAGCGCATCAACGAGCTGGTGGCCGACGACCCCGAGGCATTGGAACTGGTCGCCCAGATCACGAAGCAGCGCGAGGAGTACCAGGCGCTGCGCAACACGCTCCTCAAGAAGAAGCAGGGCGGCGAGTCGGTCACGGCCGAACTCAACGACCGCTTCTACCCGCTCGCCCTGGCCTACCTGTCGGCGATCGACAAGGCGGCCGAGTACCAGCGCCAGCGCGCCGCCGGCCATCGCGAGATGGCGGCCGCCGCCGCCCAGCAGGGCGTGATGATGCTCGTGGCCGGATCGATCCTGGCCCTGGTGGCCGGCATCGCGCTGGCGCTGTCGATCACCCGCTCGGTCGTGGGACCGGTGCGCCGCGCGCAGTCGGCCGCCGAGGCCATCGCCGCGGGCGACCTGACGGTGGACCTGAAGGCCGAAGGCCGCGACGAGATCGCGCAGCTGATGGCCTCGATGGACCGCATGGCCGGCTCGCTGCGCCGCGTCGTGGGCCAGGTGCGCGAGAGCAGCGACAGCATCGCCACCGGCTCGACCCAGATCGCCACCGGCAACGTGGACCTGAGCCAGCGCACCGAGGAGCAGGCCTCCAACCTGCAGCAGACCGCGGCCTCGATGAAGCAGCTGACCACCACGGTGCGCAGCAACGCCGACAGCGCGCGCCGTGCCAGCGAACTGGCCGGCAGCGCCAGCAGCGTGGCCAGGCAGGGCGGCGCGGCGGTCGGCGAGGTGGTGCAGACCATGGAGGCGATCAGCGAGTCCAGCCGCAAGATCGCCGACATCATCGGCGTGATCGACGGCATCGCCTTCCGCACCAACATCCTGGCGCTGAACGCCGCGGTGGAAGCGGCGCGGGCCGGCGAGCAGGGCCGCGGCTTCGCGGTGGTGGCCAGCGAGGTGCGCAGCCTGGCGCAGCGCAGCGCCGACGCCGCCAAGGAGATCAAGTTCCTGATCGGCGACAGCGTGGGCAAGGTGGAGGACGGCAGCCGCCAGGTGGGCGAGGCCGGCCGCACCATGGAGGACATCGTGCGCCAGGTGCAGGAAGTCGCAACGCTCGTGGGCGGCATCAGCGCCGCCAGCGCGGAGCAGAACCAGGGCATCGCCCACGTCGACGACGCGGTGCAGCAGCTGGACCAGGTGACGCAGCAGAACGCCGCGCTGGTG
Source organism: Pseudomonadota bacterium (assembly GCA_023390985.1). Lineage (GTDB taxonomy): Bacteria > Pseudomonadota > Gammaproteobacteria > Burkholderiales > Burkholderiaceae_C > Ramlibacter. Next base: position 9,331 of record JAEWBU010000063.1, on the reverse strand, counting down.
GAACAGAGCGCCGCCGCGGCTGAAAGCCTGAAGCAGCAGGCCCAGCGGCTGGTCGAGGCGGTCGGCGTGTTCCGCCTGCGGGCCGCCTGAAGCCGGGCTGGCACGGAAGCTGCGAGTAGAACGCCGGCGGCGCCGGCGTCAGGCGGCGACAGTGGCCGCCCGAGCAAGCTTCTTGGTTCAAACCGCGGGACGGAAAACCGCTTGGAGGGCTGCAGCGATGCAGCCCTTTTTTTCTCCCGCGGGGTGCGTCAGACCCGCGCGTCCTCCATCCGCTCGCGCGCCTGCAGTTCGTCGACCACCAGCTCGATCCCCGGCGCCTGCGACAGGTCGAAGCCGGGTTGATCGCGCGCATCGGCCACGGCGGTGAACTGGCCATCGAGGTAGAGGAAGCCCATCCGCTGCGCCGCGTCGGCCATCGCGGCTTCGGGCGTGGGCGCGCCGCCCGCGAGCTTGTTGCCGTCCAGCAGGTAGTGCCAGCTGCCATCGGGCTGGGGGGCGAGCCTGCCCAGGTCGATGACCTTGCCGTCCTCGTTGCGCGCGTAGAAGCGATCCTGGGCGGCGTGGAAGGTGAAGCGCGCGCGGGGCGCGGCCGGTTCGTTGCGATCCTGTTGTGCCATGGTGGAAACGTCCATCGTTCTCGATGGACCCATCTCACCGCGGCAGGCGCGTGGCGTCTGTAGGACGCCCCCGCCTCAGGGACGCTGGTAGACCTTGCGCAGCAGCCGCAGCAGCGTCTTCTGCTCGCCGGGCGTCAGGCGGTCGGCCACCTCCTGCTCCAGCTCGGCGGCCGTGCGCTCGGCCTGGCGCATCAGCTTCTGCGCCGCGGCCGTGGGATGCAGGCCGGTGGCGCGGCCGTCGCGCGGATGCGGCTTGCGCTCGATCAGCTCGCGCTTTTCCAGCGCGCCCACCAGGCTCACCAGGTTGGGCGGCAGGATGCCCAAGGTGGTGCACAGCTGCCGCGAGGTGATGCCGGGGTTGTGCACGATCAGCGAGAGCACCGAGAAGTCGACCGGCCGCAGGTGGTACACCGCCATGCGGACCATGAACAGCTCGATCACCGCCAGCGCCGCGCGCCGCGCGTTGTAGCCGAGCAGGGTCTCCAGGAAACGGGTGTCGACCTGCTCGACGAACGGCGGCTCGTCGGTGCGCACGGTGGCCTCTTGGCGCGGCATCGCGGGTGTCAGGACTCGGCGGTGAAGCCGATCTTCTTGACCAGCGGCCCCCAGCGGGTGTGCTCGTCGCGCTGGCTCTTCTCCATCTCGGCCGGCGTGGAGCCGCGGGCCACCAGGCCCATGAGCGCGAGGGAATCGACCACGGTCTTTTCCTTCAATGCCTGGCCGATCGCCGCGTTGGCGGACTGCACCACGTTGGCCGGCGTGCGGGCCGGTGCGTAGAAGCCGAACCACTCCTCGGTGGTGAGCTCGGCGAAGCCCTGTTCCGCGTAGGTCGCCACTTCGGGCGTGAACGGCGTGCGCTGCGCGCCCGACGTCGCCAGGATGCGCACCTTGCCCGCGCGGTGGTTGGCCAGCGCGTCGCCGGTGGGCGTGGAGCAGGAAGCGAGCGTGCCGCCGATCATGTCGGCCACCGCCGGCGCGGAGCCGCGGTAGGGCACGTGCTTGAGGTCCACGTTGTTGTTCAGGCCGAGCAGCGCGCCCAGGAAGTGCGGCGTGGAACCGGCGGCCGGCGAGCCGTAGTTGGCCTTGTCCGGATTGGCCTTGGCCCAGGCCAGGTACTCCTTCACCGTCTTGACGCTGGCCGGGACCATCGGGCCGACCGAAAGCGCATGCGTCATAACGGCGCCGATCGACACCGGCACGAAATCCTTGACCGGGTCGTAGCTGAGCGTGCGATAGATGTGCGGGTAGATCGACATCATCGAGTACGGCGTCAGCAGCAGCGTGGTGCCGTCGGGCGCCGCGGTCTTGACCACTTCGCAGGCGATCCGGCCGCCGGCGCCGGGCTTGTTGTCCACCACCACGTTCTTGGCGTACGGGGTGCCCACCATGCGCTCGCCGATGCGGCGGGCGGTGGCGTCGGCGGTGCCGCCGGCCGGGAAGCCGTTGATGATCTTCACGAGCTCGAGCGACTGCGCGCGCAGCGCCATCGGGAAGGCGGCCAGGGCGCCGAAGGCGGCTCCGGCCTGCAGGACCTGTCGGCGATCGGTTCTCATGCGGATGTCTCCTGTCGTGGTTGTGAAGCGGAGGAAGGCGGGCGGGCGCCGTTGCGGCCGGCGCCCAGGTAAGTGTCGATCACGCGCGGGTCGCCGGCCAGGTCGCGCGCGGCGCCCGAGAGCCGGATCTCGCCCGTCTCCAGCACGTAGCCGTGGTCGGCCACTTCCAGCGCGGCGCGGGCGTTCTGCTCCACCAGCAGGATGGACACGCCCTGCTCGCGCAGGCGGGTGATGATCTGGAAGACCTCGCGCACCACCAGCGGGGCCAGGCCGAGGCTGGGTTCGTCCAGCATCAGCAGCTTGGGCTGGGCCATCAGCGCGCGGCCGACGGCCAGCATCTGGCGCTCGCCGCCCGACAGCGTGCCGGCCAGCTGCGCGCGGCGCTCCTTCAGGCGGGGGAACAGCTCGTACACGCGCTCGAGGCCATCGCGCCAGCGCGGCAGGCGCAGCTTCATCGCGCGGTAGCCGCCGAGCACCAGGTTGTCTTCCACCGGCATGGTGCCGAACAGCTCGCGCTTTTCCGGCACCAGGGCCAGGCCCAGCATCACGCGTTCTTCCAGCGTGGCGTCGGCGATGTCCTGGCCGTCAAACAGCACGCGGCCGCGCGCGGGCAGCACGCCCATCAGCGCGTTGAGCGTGGTGGACTTGCCGGCGCCGTTGGGGCCGATGACGGTGACCACCTGGCCCGCGCCCAGCTGGAAATGCAGGCCGGTCAGCACCTCGGCGCGGCCGTAGCCGGCGTGCAGGTCGTGGACTTCGAGGAGCGCGCTCATCTCGTCATTCCCGCGAAGGCGGGAATCCAGTGCGTCCGCCTTCGGCGACCTGCCGGAAGCCCTGGGTCCCCGCCTGCGCGGGGACGACGGAGGGTGGTTGTTTCCATCAATGCTCCGTCCCCAGGTAAGCCGCGCGGACCGCGGGGCTGGCCTGCACTTCGACCGGCGTGCCTTCCATCAGCCGCGTGCCGAACTCCATCACCACGATGCGGTCGGTCAGGCCCATCACGAATTCCATGTCGTGTTCCACCAGCAGCAGGCTCATGCCTTCCTGCTTGAGCTGGCGCAGCACCTCGCCCAATGCCTGCTTCTCCTTGTGGCGCAGGCCGGCCGCGGGTTCGTCCAGCAGCAGCAGCGAAGGGTCGCTGCACAGCGCGCGGGCGATCTCCAGCAGGCGTTGCGGGCCCAGCGCCAGGTTGCCCGCGAGTTCGTGCATGCGGTCGGCCATGCCGATGCGCGCCAGCTGGCGCTCGGCTTCCGCGAACAGGCGGCGCTCCTCGGCGCGGTCCAGGCGCAGCATGGCGCGCAGCGTGCCGGTGCTGCCACGCAGGTAGCCGCCCAGCGCCACGTTCTCCAGCACCGTCATCTCCGGGATGATCTTCACGTGCTGGAAGGTGCGCGAGATGCCCAGCCGCGCGATGCGGCGCGAGGGCAGGCCGGTGATGTCCTCGCCGCGGAACCGGACGCGGCCGGCGGTTGTGGACAGGACGCCGGTGATCAGGTTGAAGGTGGTGGACTTGCCGGCGCCGTTCGGGCCGATCAGGCCCAGGATCTCGCCGGCCCGCACCTCGAAGCTGACGTCGTTGACCGCGACCAGGCCGCCGAACTGCTTGCGTGCGGCGTCCACCTGCAGCAGCGGCTCGCCGGGCACCGGCTTGTCGCGCGCGGGCAGCGGCGGGGCGCCGTCCCAGTCGCGCACCCGGTCGGCGCGCGGCAGGCGGCGCGAGACGAAGGTCCAGAGGCCGTCGGGCGCGTACTTGAGCACCACCACCAGCACGATGCCGAACACGATGGTCTCGAAGTTGCCGCTGGTGCCGATGAGCCGCGGCAGCAGCACCTGCAGCTGGTCTTCCACGATCTTCACCACGCCGGCGCCGAGGAAGGCGCCCCACACGTGGCCCACGCCGCCCAGCACCGCCATGAACAGGTACTCGATGCCCTTGCCGATCGAGAACGGCGACGGGTTCACGGTGCGCTGGAAGAAGGCGAACAGCCAGCCCGAGACCGCGGCCAGCACGGCGGCGATGACGAACACCGTGAGCTTGGCGCGGAAGGTGGAGATGCCCATGGCCTCGGCCATGGTGGCGCCGCCCTTGAGCGAGCGGATGGCGCGGCCGGGTCGCGAGTCGAGCAGGTGGGTGGACAGCAACGCGGCGAGCAGTGCCATCGCCCAGATCAGCACGTGCAAGCCGCGGCCGCTGCCCAGGTCGTACCCGGCGATCTTCAGCGTGGGGATGCCCAGGATGCCGTCGTACTTGCCCAGCCATTCCATGTTGGCCATGGTGTAGTTGAGCGCCAGGCCCCAGGCGATGGTGGCCAGCGGCAGGTAGTGGCCCGACATGCGCAGCGTGATCGCGCCCAGCAGCACCGCCGCGGCGACCGCCAGCGCGATGCCGACCAGCAGGGCCAGCCAGGGCGAGCCGGACATCTTCACGGCCAGGAAGGCCGCCGAGTACGCGCCGACGCCGACGAACGCGGCCTGGCCGAACGAGGTGAGGCCGGCCACGCCGGTCAGCAGCACCAGGCCGATGGTCACCAGCGAGTACATGCCGATGTAGTTGCTCTGGGTGATCCAGAAGTCCGGCACCGGCAGCGCCGGCAGCAGCAGCATCAGCGCGGCGAAGACCGGGAAGGCGAAGCGGCGGAGCTGCGCCATCTCAGTGCTCCTCGCCGTGCGGGTCGCGCAGCGAGCGCCACAGCAGCACCGGCAGGATGGAGGCGAACACGATCACCTCCTTGAAGGCGCTGGCCCAGAACGAGCTGAAGCTCTCGAGCAGGCCCACGGCCAGCGCGCCGACGAGCGCGAGCGGATAGCTCGAAAGCCCGGCGAACACCGCGGCGACGAAGCCCTTGAGGCCGATGATGAAGCCGCTGTCGTAGAAGATGGTCGTGTTGGGGCCGATCAGCAGGCCCGAAAGCGCGCCGATGAAGGCGGCCATGGTGAACGCCAGCCGGCCGGCGCCGTTGGAGGAGATGCCCATCAGGCGGGCGCCGACGCGGTTGACGGCCGTGGCGCGCAGCGCCTTGCCGGACAGCGTCTTCTCGAAATACAGCCAGAGCAGCACGATCAGCGCCAGCGAGGCCGCGAAGATGATCACCGTCTGCCCGCTGAGCGTCAGCGGCCCGGCGGAAAAGCGCTCGCTCCAGAAGCTGGGATTGCGGAATCCCTCCGCGCCGAAGAAGTAGAGGCCCAGGCCGACCAGCGCGAAGTGCACGCCGACGGAAACGATCAGCAGCACCAGCACGCTGGCGTCGGCCAGCTTCTCGTAGGCCAGGCGGTAGATCAGCGTGCCGAAGGGCGTCACGAGCGCGAGCGTGAGCAGGGCCTGCACCGCGAGCGGGAAGTTGCGTGGCGCGGCCCAGATCGCGATCAGCGAGACGACCACGGGCGCGGCCAGCGTGCGCAGCACCTGCCTGAGCACGCGCAGCGGCGCCTGGCGGTGCCGCACGCCGTGGAAGACGTCCGAGATAGCGGCCGCGGCGGCCAATGCCAGCAGGAACCAGACCGTGCCCGGCACCTTGCCGGTCTGCAGCAGCGCGAGCGTGAGCGCCCCGAAGGCGACGAACTCGCCCTGGGGGATGAAGATGACGCGGGTGACCGCGAAGACCAGCACGGTCGCCAGCGCCAGCAACGCATAGACGGCCCCGTTGGTGAGGCCGTCGAGGGCGAGGATGCCGGCGATCGAGAGGTCCAATTACTTCTCGACGACGAACTTGCCGTCGGCCACCTTCAGCATCACGCCCGTCTCGTTCGTGTAGCCCCAGTGGTCGTCCTTGGTCCAGTTCATCACGCCGTGGGCGAAGACGGTGCGGCCCATGGTCTCGAAGGCGTCGCGCAGGCCGGCGCGGAACTCGGGCGTGCCGGGCTTGCCCTTCTTCAGCGCGATCGGCACCGCCTTGTTCAGGGCGATGGCGGCGTCGTAGCTGTGGCCGGCGAACTGGTTGGGCGGGCCGAAGTTCTTCTCGTAGTTGCTGAAGAAGTCGATCGCCGCCTTCTTGGACGGGTGGCTGTCGGGCAGCTGCTGGCCGACGACCGCCGGGCCCGACACCACGTAGGTGCCTTCCACGTTCTTGCCGCCGATGCGCATCAGGTCGGCGGTGGCGGCGGCGTGCGTCTGGTAGACCTTGCCCTTGTAGCCGCGCTCGGCCAGGGCCAGCTGCGGCATCGCGGCGCCGGAGCCGGACGCCACCACCAGGATGGCATCGGGATGGGCCGAGACCAGCTTCAGGGCCTGCGGCGTGACGCTGGTGTCGGTGCGCTGGAAGCGCTCGGCGGCGACGATCTTCATGCCGGACTTCTCGGCCAGCGGCGTGATCGCCTTGAGCCACAGCTCGCCGTAGGCGTCGGTGTAGCCGAGGAAGCCGATCGTCTTCACGTTCTGCTTCTTCATGTGCTCCACCATCGCGTGGGCCATGACATCGTTGCCCTGGGGCAGGCGGAACAGCCAGGGGCTGTCGCCGCCGACCGGCGAGGCGGCCAGCTGCACGGTCTTGGCTTCGGCGGCGACCGGGGTCATGGCGCCGGCCACGGGCGTGAGGCAGGAACCGATGATCAGGTCGACCTTGTCCTCGGTGACGAAGCGGCGCGCGTTGCTGACGCCTTTGCCCGGGTCGGAGGCGTCGTCCAGGATGATCAGGTTGACCTTCTCGCCCGCGATTTCCTTGGGGAACAGCTTGAACTGGTTCTGCATCGGGATGCCCAGGCCGGAGCCGGGACCGGTGAGCGACAGGCTCACGCCGATGTTGATGTCCGCCAGCGCGGCGCCGGCCGCCAGCAGGGCCACGGCCGCGGTGACGAGGGAGCGTGCGAATTTCATGGTCTTTGTCTCCTGGGTGAAAAAAAGCGGTCAGCGGGCCGCCGCCGTGGATGGCTTGATCGTGAAGGGCAGGGTGTCGTCGTGGAAGGCCTGTACCAGCGCGTCGCGGTGCTTGAGCACGGCCCGCTGGTTGATCGAGCCCTTGTCGGTGACCTCGCCCTTGTCGATGGACGGCGGCTCGTGCATCAGGTGCAGGCGGGCGACGCGGTTGGCGCTGCCGGTGGCCTGCGCGGCCAGCTCGTTCGCCACCTTCCGGAAATGCCCCTGGACCGGCTCGCTCTCGAGCACGGCCTTGAGCGGCGCTTCATCGGGCAGGCCGGCCAGCTTGCGCACGGCGGGCGTGGGCAGCAGCAGCGCGCCGACTTCCTGGCGGTTGAGCCCGGTGATCACCGCATCCTGCACGTAGGGGGCACCGGCCGCGATGATCTTCGCCCGCAGCGGGCCGACGCTGACGAAGGTGCCGGTGGCCAGCTTGAAGTCCTCGGCGATGCGGCCGTCGAACCGCAGGCCCAGGTGGTGGTCGGCCTCGTCGATCCACTGCACGGCGTCGCCGGTGCGGAAGAACCCTTCCTCGTCGAAGGCCTCGGCGGTGGCTTCGGGCGAGCGCCAGTAGCCGGGCGTGAGGTTGGGGCCCTTGTAGCGGACCTCGGTCTTGCCGTCGGTGGGCACGAGCTTGAGCTCCATGCCCGCGCAGGGCAGGCCCAGGTGGCCGGACTTCACCTGCGGGTTGGTGATGAAGATGGCGAACGGCGAGGACTCGGTCATGCCCAGCCCCGTGCCCATCACGATGCGTTCGCCGATCTCGGCTTCCTGCACTTCATGCAGCAGGTCCCACACCGGCTGGGCGAGCGCCGCGCCCGAGTAGAAGAACATGCGTACGCGCGACAGCAGGTTGCGGCGCAGCACCGGGTCGGCCTTCATCGCGTGGGCGATCGCCTCGAAGCCGGTGGGCACGTTGAAGTAGAGCGTGGGCGCGACCTCGCGCAGGTTGCGCAGCGTCTCGGCCATCAGCGCGGGCGTGGGCTTGCCGTCGTCGATGTAGAGCGAGCCGCCGTTGTAGATCACCAGGCCGACGTTGTGGTTGCCGCCGAAGGTGTGGTTCCAGGGCAGCCAGTCCACCAGCACGGGCGGCTCCTCGGCCAGCACCGGCATCGACTGGCGCATCTGCTGCTGGTTGGCGCACCACATGCCGTGCGTGTTGATCACCGCCTTGGGCAGCTTGGTCGAGCCGGAGGTGAACAGGAACTTGGTGATGGTGTCGGGGCCGGTGGCCTGCATGGCGGCGTCGACGGCCGGGGTGGGCTGGGTGTCGCGCAGCTTCGACCAGCGAGTGACCTCGCGGCCGGGCACCTCGCCCTGCGCCAGCACCACTTCGGTGCCGGGCTTCACCGTGGCCGCGATCGCCTTCGCGTACCGCGCGCCGTCGACCGCGAACACCAGCCCGGGCGTGAGCGTGTCCAGCACGTGGCGCAGCTTGTCGTAGTCCTGGCTCACCGTGGAGTAGGCCGGCGACACGGGGCAGTAGGGCACACCGGCGTAGACGCAGCCGAGCGCCAGCAGCGCGTGCTCCAGGCTGTTCTCGCTGAGGATGGCGACGGGGCGCTCGGCCGACAGGCCGCGGTCGAGCAGGGCCTGGCCGATGCTGCGCGCCGCCTCTAGCGCCTCGCCGTACGTGATGCGCTGCCAGTCGCCGGTGGCGCCGTCGGCCTTGCGTTCGCGGCGGGCCATGAAAAGGCGCTGCGGGTCGCTGGTGGCCCAGTGCACCAGCCTGTCGGTCATGCGCGTCGCGCAGGGGTCCAGGTCCAGTTCGGCGCGCAGGTACTGCACGCCGTCGTCGGTGCGGCGCAGGTGGGCGCGGGTGACGCCGAAAGCCAGCGGTCGGTAGCGGGGCAGCTCGGCCATGTGCATCGCGGCCGCGTCAGCCCTTGGAGACCTTGCCGGCGCGGCCTTCCAGGAAGGCGCGCACGCGCTCCTTGGCTTCCGGCGCGCTCTGGGCGATGGCGGACATCAGCGCCTCGGTCAGGTAGCCCTGGTCGGCCGGCTGCTCGGCGATGCGTGGCAGCGCGTGCATCAGCGCGTAGTTGGTCAAAGGCGCGTTCTTGGCGATGCGGCCGGCGAGCTCCAGCGCCTTGTCGAACGCCTGGCCCTTGGGCACGAGGTACTGCGCGAAGCCGGCGCGCTCGCCTTCCTGGGCGTCGTACACGCGGCCGGTGAGCATCATGTCGGTCATGCGCGCCACGCCGATCAGGCGCGGGATGCGCACCGAGCCGCCGCCGCCCACGAAGATGCCGCGCGAGCCCTCGGGCAGCGCGTAGAAGGTGGTGTCGTCGGCCACGCGCACGTGGCACGAC
>JAEWBU010000055.1 GCA_023390985.1 Pseudomonadota bacterium | reverse complement strand
TCCGGTAACACCAGGCACGACAGCTGGCACTAACTTAGCAAGCCGTCAACTGAGCCTTGAAAGGCCTTGGCCGCTGCCCAAAAATTGGGCAGCGGCTTGCCTTTTGTGACCGGATGGTTCACACTAGCGCGCTTGATTTTCCGGGTTAACCCGAGGGCTGACGGGCCTTCGGGATGTCCCGGAATGGCGTCCCGCAAGGTCACCCAGAAGGTCCGAAGTTGTTCATGGCGCGTGTCGCCGCTTTCAAGTCAGCGCTCACCAGCGTCTTGGTAGCGGTCTCTCTCGCCGGCCCCGCGCCGGCGACCGCCAAGGGCCACCCGGATCGCCCCGCCGAAGGCGTCGCCGCCACCATCCTGGTGGCCGAGCTGCCGCGGCAAGGCCGGGAAACCTACGAACTGATCCGCCTGGGCGGACCGTTCCCGTACGAGAAGGACGGCTCGGTGTTCTTCAACCGCGAGCGTTTGCTCCCGGCCGGAAAGCGCGGCTACTGGCGCGAATACACCGTGAAGACGCCGGGATCGCGCGACCGGGGGGCCCGGCGCATCGTGTGCGGCGGCCCGCCCCGGCAGCCGGACGCCTGCTACTACACCGCTGACCACTACGCCAGTTTTCGCAAGATCGTGGAGAACCCCAAATGAAGCGGGACCTGTTTTTGACATCCATGGAAAGAGACGCGGAGATGGATCCATCCCTTCGCCCCGACATCGCTGAAACGCCCCTGAAAGGCGTCCGCAGCAACATCGTGCAGTCGATCCGCGCCTTCCGCGTGCAGGACCTGCAGGACACCGCCCGCGCCGTCGGCCACCATTTCCTGTACGCCAACCTGGCCAACGCCCAGAGCAAGCAGGACGTGCTCGACCTGATCGCCCAGCAGTTCATGCTGCCCGCTCATTTCGGCAAGAACTTCGACGCGCTCTACGACTGCATGACCGACCCGCTGCACAAGTCGGGCCCGCAACCCGGCTTCATCGTGGTGCTGGAGCAGATCCCCGCCACGGCCAAGTTCGACAAGGAAGCCCGCGAGCAGCTGCTGGACATCTTCCGCGACACCGCCGATTACTGGGCAGACCGGAAGATTCCATTCCGCTGTTTCTATTCTTTTCTGTAGCCCGTTCTGCACAAGCTGGCCAAGCAGAACGGGCGAACGAGGCCCAGGGCACCGAAGCCGCACCCGCGGCGCCCGCCGTCACCGAAACCGGCGAGAAGATGCCGACCGACAAGCTGGTCGACGTGTCCCCGCTGGCGCTGCGCATGAGCAGCCCCTTCAACGCCGGCTACTGGCTGGCGGCGGCGTAAGGCGAAGCCCTCCAGGAACGAAGCCCCGCGATGCGGGGCTTTTTCATTTTCCGGCGAAGGCAGCTCAGCGAACCGCCTGGGCCAGGGCGACGTACTCCTCCACCGGCACTTCCTCGCCGCGCCGCTGCAGGTCGAACTCGCCGGAAAAGCGCCGCTGCTCCAGCCAGCGGCCGAGCGTGTGCCGCAAGAGCTTGCGGCGCTGGCTGAACGCCACCTGCACCAGCTCGGACAGGAGCGCCGGATCCACCTCGGCGGGGTTTGCGCGCGGCACCATGCTCACCACCGCGCTGTCCACCTTGGGCGGCGGATCGAAGGCCTCGGGCGGCACGAAGAGCACGTTCTCCATCTCGTAGCGCCATTGAAGCATCACCGACAACCGGCCGTAGTCGGACGTCGCCGGAGCGGCCACCATGCGGTCGACCACTTCCTTCTGCAGCATGAAGTGCTGGTCCTCCACCACCGCCACGTGTTCCAGCAGGTGGAACAGGATGGGCGTGGAGATGTTGTAGGGCAGGTTGCCGACCACCCGCAGGCGCGGCGCGCCGAGCCGCTGCGCCAGCGCCGTGAAGTCCACGTTCAGCACGTCGGCCTCGACCACCTCCAGCTGCGGATGCTTGCGCAGGCGGGCGGCGAGGTCGCGATCGAGTTCCACCACCGCCAGCCGGCCGACCCGCTCGACCAGCGGCTGCGTGAGCGCCGCCAGGCCCGGCCCGATCTCGACCATCGCCTGGCCCGGGCGCGGCGCGATCGCGCGGACGATCGCATCGATGACCGAGAGGTCGGCCAGGAAGTGCTGGCCGAAACGCTTGCGGGCGCGGTGTTCCAACGCCCTACTGCGGCGGTTCGCGCAGGTCGACGAAGGCGCGGCCACGCACGTCCTGGGCCCAGCGCTCGTAGGCCTCGTCCAGCTTCTTCTCGCGCAGCAGGTTGCGCGCGGCCTCGCGCTGCTCGCGCTGCGTGAGCGGAGCGACCCGCCGCTCCATCAGCTGCACCAGGTGCACGCCGAATCGCGAGACCAGCGGGTCGGCGATCTGACCGGGCGAGAGCGAATTGATCGCGTCCTCGAATTCCGGCACGAACATGCCGGGCGAGGACCAGCCCAGGTCGCCGCCGCGCTGGGCGCTGGCATCCTGCGAGAACTCGCGCGCCAGCTGGGCGAAGTCGGCCTGCCCGGACTGGATGCGGCGCTTCATCTCGGCGAGCCGGTCGCGCGCGGCCGCTTCGCTGAGCTGGGGGCCGGGGCGCAGCAGGATGTGGCGCGCGTGGTTCTGGGTGACGGTCATGCCGGGCATGCCGCCCTTGCGCCGATCGACCACCTTCAGCAGGTGGAAGCCCGCGCCGGAGCGCACCACGTTGCTCACGCCGCCCTGCGGCAGCGCCTGCACCGCCTCCAGGAACAGCGTCGGATAGCGATCGGCGCTGCGAAGCCCCATCAGGCCGCCGCTCTGCGCCGCGCCGGGCGCGTCGGACGACTCGCTCGCCAGCTTGGCGAAGTCCTCGCCCGCGCGGGCGCGTTCGAGCAGCTTGTCCGCCTTGGCGCGCGCTTCACGCACCTGCTGCTCGCCGGCGTTCTCCGGGACGGCCACCAGGATGTGGCCGAGGTTCAGCTCCAGCGGACCGTCGCTGGAAGCGGCCTGCTCGCGCAGGAACTGCTCGACGTCCATCTCCGAGATTTTCACGCGCTGCTCGACTTCGCGCTCGCGCAGGCGACCGAGCAGCAGCTGGTTGCGCAGGTCCTCGCGGAACGAGGCCACGTCGATCCCTTCGCCGGGCAGGCGCCGCCGCAGTTCCGCCACGGTCATGTCGTTCTGGCGCGCGAAGTTCTGCTCGGCCTGGTCGACCATGGCATCGCTCACGCGGATGCCGCCCTCCCGCGCCAGCTGCAGCTGCGCCTTCTCGCTGATCAGCCGATCGAGCACCAGGCGCGCGAGCTCGCCACGAGGGGGCAGGGCGGCACCTTGCTGGACCAGCTGGCGCTCGAAGCGAAGCATGCGCGTGCGCACTTCGTTGTTGGTGATCGGCTCGGAGTTGACGACCGCCACGATGTAGTCGGCCGGGCGCTGCGCCGACGAGGACGGCGCCGAGCGGACGCTGCCCAGGTCCGGGGAAGCGCGAAGCTGGGCCCCGGCGGGCGCGGCCGCCGCGGCGGCCAGGGCGAGAAGGAGGACGCGGGCGTTCATGGAAAGGGCGGTCTCAGTCGTAGTTCGTGAAGCGGCTGGGCGGCGGCAGGTTGGGGTCGCGCAGCAGCTGGTAGCGCGGGATATTCTGGCGCAGGCCGCCGAGGGCGTTGGAGCCCAGCCGGCTGAAGCCGACGAACTCGAGCTGGAACATGATGCGCGTGTTCGCGCTGTTGATGTTGCTCTGCAGCCGCTCCAGCACCACCCGGCCGATCCAGCAGCAGGCGTCGTATTCGACGCCGAGCACGGTGTCCACGAGCCGGCGATCGCGCAGGCTGAAGTTCAGCCGCCCCACCGAGTACCAGCGACCGCCACCCTGGCCGCGGCCGGGGCCGAGGTCCTGGCCGCGGTCGCCCCACAGGTCGTTGATCGGCCACTGCCAGCCGACATCGATCTGCTCGGAAAAGTTGCGCTGCAGGCGGTAGGCGGCGCTGATCACGCGATAGTTGCTGGGGTTGTAGCGCCCGCCCAGCGTGACGCGCTCGGAGCGGCGCGTCTTCGGGTTGTATTGCATCGTGCTGTCGAAGGTCCAGCGCGGGTCCCAGTTGATGGTGGCGCCGAACAGCACGTCCGAAAGGCGCTCGCTGATCGGCTGGCCGCCCGGCAGCGTGACCAGCTGGTCCTTGAACCGCAGGCGCTGGGCCACCCCGAACTTGGCCGCCTCGGCGCCCGTGTCCGGGTCGATCAGTCGCGTGGTCGCGCCCACCGTCAGCAGGTTGTTGTCCGCGATGCGGTCCTGCCCGCCGAACGCGTTCTCCGTGAAGACCGTCGCGAAATTGAAGTCGTTGACGCCCGAGTCGTAGTTGGGCAGCAGCGACTGGTCGCGGAACGGCGTGTACACGTAGAACGCCCGCGGCTCCAGCGTCTGCGTGAAGCTGCGCCCGAGGAAGCTGGCCGGGCGCTCGAACACCAGGCCGCTGTCCAGGCTGAGGGTCGGGAGCGTTCGGGTGGCATCGCGGCTCCCGTTGGCGAGAGGCGCGTCGAAGCTGTACTGCGTGCTGTGCAGCTGCATGCGGGGCGTGAAGAACCAGCCCGGCGCCTGCCAGGGCCGCTGCACCGCTGCCAGCATGTAGCTGCGCTGCGCGTTGGGCTGGAGGGTCCGCTCGCGGATCGACTCGAATCGCGTGGTGTTCAGGTCGACGACGCTCTCCAACCCCAGCGGCAGGTCCAGTCGCGTATGCCGCGCCAGCAGCTGCGGCAGCTGGTCGTACGGCGGGGTGATGGGCGAGGTGACGTCCTGCAGCGTCTGCCACTTCAGCGTGCGCGCCGACAGGTACCAGTTGCCGGTGCTCCACTGCATCAGCGCGTCGCTGGCCAGCAGGCGTTGCGTGAGCGACGAGGACGCGCGCGAGAAGTCGCGCCAGTAGTTGTCGTCACTGACGCGATTGAGGTTGAGGTACAGGGAAGGACTGCCGAGAGCGGGGCCCAGAGTGGCGTCGTGCCGCAGGTTGTAGCCCCAGCGATCCTGATCGCGCAGCCTGTCCCCAGGCATGTAGTTGGCCTTGAGCTCGCCGCGGTACTGCGACTCCAGGTAGCGGAACTCGCCGCCCAGGTCCACGCCGCGCTTGAGCATGAACGTCGGGGTGATCGTGGCGTCGCGGTTCGGCGCGATGTTCCAGTAGTAGGGCTGCCGGTACTCGAGGCCGTTGAGGCTGTCCAGCCCGATCAGCGGCGGCAGCAGGCCCGACTTGCGCTTGTCCGAGAGCGGAAAGCTCAGCTTCGGGATCGGCAGGATCGGCACGTTGTAGAAGCTCAGCACCGCATTCGTCGCGACGCCTTGTTCCTCGTCCTGGTCGATCCGGATGCCGCTCGCGCGCAGGATCCACGCCGGCATCCAGCCCGGGTAGTCCTCGCGCTGGCAGGTGGTGTAGGTCGCATCGCGGATGAACGCGCGGCTCTCGTCGAGGAAATCGACCCGCGTGGCCGTGCCGTAGGCGTCGTTGCGCAGGAACCGGTAGTTCGGCTGGGTGAAGAAGCCTTCGAAGGCATCCACCTGCAGCTCGAGGTACGGTCCTTCGAACACGTTGCCCGCGCGATTGATGTGCACGTTGCCGCGCGCCTTGGCCTGGTCGTCGGGCTGCCAGTAGTCCAGCCGGTCGGCACGGATCACCGTATCGCCGCGCCGGAATTCGGCGTTGCCTTCGACCGCGGTGTCCAGGTCGGGGCGGCCCGTGATGCGATCACCGAACACGAAACTGGGCTGCTGTCCGCGCACGGCGGGCGGCTGGGTCTCGCGCAACAGCGGCGTCGGCTTGAGCGATGCCGGTGGCGCGGGCGGCGGCTCCGGCTCCTGCTGCGCCCATGCGGCGCCCTGCACGGCGGCCAGGGCGGCCAACGCGAGCGGCGTGAGCGTGAAACGGCGGCGCGGAGTCCGGATCGGGTTCAAGGCTTGCTTGTTAGGAAGTCTTCTGACCGCGCGGAATCCGCACGACGGCGGAGACAGGGCCGTTTGTAGAATGGATTATCCATGAGCGATCCCCTCTCTCCCCCGGCATCCGACGCCGGTTCGGCCACGGCCGTGCACTGGGAAGACCCCCGACGCGAGCAAGCTTTCGGCCAATGGCTGAGCACCATCGCGCCGGCGCACGGCCTCGACCCCGCCACCGTCCGTCCCGCGTCCGCTGACGCCAGTTTCCGCCGCTACCTGCGGGTCGACGGCGCCCAGGGCAGCCGCATCGTGATGGATGCGCCGCCCGACAAGGAGAACTGCCGTCCGTTCGTCCACGTGGCCGAGCTCATGCGCGATGCCGGCCTGCTCGCGCCGCGCGTGCTCGAGTGGGACGAGCCCCGCGGCTTCATGCTGCTGGACGACCTGGGCCGGCACACCATGATCGAGGCCGTCGATCCGCAGCAGCCGCAGGCGGCGCAACCGCTGTACCTGCGCGCCGTCGACGCGCTCATCGCGTGGCAGCGGGCGTCGCGCCCCGGCGTGCTGCCGCCTTACGACGAGGCACTGCTCTCGCGCGAGCTCGCGCTGTTCCCCGACTGGTACCTCGAGCGCCATCGCGGGGTCGCGGTCGAAGGCAAGCTGCGCGAAACACTCAACGAGACCTTCCGCCAGATCGTGCGCAACAACCTGGCGTCGCCCGCGGTGTACGTGCATCGCGACTTCATGCCGCGCAACCTGATGCTGCCGGCCGACGACGCCGAGCAGCGCCTGGGCGTGCTGGACTTCCAGGACGCCGTGCACGGCCCCATCACCTACGACATCGCCAGCCTGATGCGCGACGCCTTCCTCACGTGGGACGAGGAGTTCGTGCTCGACATCACGGTGCGCTACTGGGAAAAGGCGCTCAAGGCCGGCCTGCCCGTGAACGCCGACTTCGGCGAGTTCTACCGCGCCGTCGAGTGGATGGGCCTGCAGCGCCACCTGAAGGTCGCCGGCATCTTCGCGCGGCTGACGCTTCGCGACGGCAAGCCCAAGTACCTGGCCGACGCGCCGCGCTTCATCGCCTACATCCGCGCCACCGCCGGCCGGTATCGCGAGCTGGCGCCGCTGCTGCGGCTGGTCGACGAGATCGAGGGCACGCAGGCGGTCAGCGGCTACGCCTTCGGCCGGATCTGACGCACCGCATGCCGCCGCGCCTGCACTGCCCCGTGCCGCTGCGCGAGGGCGAGGTCCTCGATCTGCCCGAGTCCGCGGCGCGCCACGTGCAGGTGCTGCGGCTGCAGCCGGGCAGCGAGGTCACGCTCTTCGAAGGGACCGGCGGCGAGTGGACGGCCACCGTCGAGCGCATGGGACGCAGCGACGTCGCGGTGCGGGTCGGTTCGCATCGCGACGTGGAGCGCGAGCCGGGCCTGGCCGTCCACCTCGCGCTGGGCGTGCCCGCCAACGAGCGCATGGACTGGCTGGTGGAGAAGGCGGCCGAACTGGGTGTCGCCAGCCTGCAGCCGCTGGTGACCGAGCGCAGCGTGCTGCGCCTCTCGGGTGATCGCGCCCGCAGGAAGCAGGCGCACTGGCAGGCGATCGCGGCCGCGGCTTGCGAACAGTGCGGCGGGAACCGCGTGCCGGTGGTGCACCCGCTGGCGGACTTCGCCGACTGGACGCCGCCCGAGGGCTTCGCCAGGCGCGTCCTGGCGTTCCATCCTGACGCGCGCCCCCTGCTGGCTGCACGCCCCGACGCACCGCTCTTGCTGCTGTCCGGCCCCGAAGGCGGCCTCTCGCCGCGCGAGCAGGAACGCGCGCTCGCGGCGGGCTTCGAGCCGGTGACGCTGGGTCCGCGCGTGCTGCGCGCCGAGACCGCGCCGCTGGCGGCGCTGGCCGCACTCACCCTCGCCACACCCTCGGGACCCGTCGCATGAACCGATCGCTCTGGCTGCTGGCCGCGTGCCAGGGCCTCTACCTCACCAACAACGTCACCTTCATCGCCATCAACGGACTGGTCGGCCTCGCCCTCGCGCCGCTGGGCTGGATGGCGACGCTGCCGGTGATGGGCTACGTGGTGGGCGGCGCGCTCTCCACCGGAGTGGTGGCGCGCACCCAGCAGCACTGGGGACGCCGGCGTTCGTTCCAGGCCGGCCTGCTGGTCGCGATGCTCTCGGCGCTCCTGTGCGCCTACGCGGCCGTCACGCGCAACTTCTGGCTGCTGTGCGCCGCGACCGTGGTCGCGGGCTACTACAACGCCAACGCGGGCCTCTACCGCTTCGCCGCGGCCGAGCTGGTGGACACGCCGGCGCGCGAGAAGGCGGTGTCGCTGGTGATGGCCGGCGGCCTGCTGGGCGCGGTGCTCGGTCCCAACCTGGCTGCGCGCACGCGCGACCTGCTCGCCGTGCCGTTCGCCGGCGCGTACCTCGCGCTTGCGGCCGTCGCGGTGCTGTCGATGATCCTCATGGCGTTCCTGCGCTTTCCGCCGCCGCCCTCGCGCGCCGAGCTGCCGCCCGGCCGCCCGCTCGGCGAGGTGATGCGCCAGCCCGCGTTCATCGTCGCGGCCGCTGCCGGGGCACTGAGCTTCGGCGTGATGAACCTGCTGATGGCCGCCACGCCCATCGCGATGCAGCAGTGCGGCCTGCCGTTCTCCGACGCGGCCTTCGTGCTCGAGTGGCACGTGATCGGCATGTTCGCGCCGGGCTTCTTCACCGGCAGCCTGATCAAGCGGTTCGGTCCGCTGCGCGTGATGGGAGCGGGCGTGCTGCTGAACCTGGCCTGCATCGCGGTGGCGCTCTCGGGCGTGGAGTTGCACCAGTTCACCATCGCGCTGTTCATGCTGGGCGTGGGCTGGAACTTCCTCTTCACCGGCAGCACCACGCTGTCGCTCTCGACCTACCGGCCCGAAGAGAAGGACAAGGCCCAGGGCGCGCTGAACTTCTTCGTGATGACCACCCTGGCCCTGAGCTCGCTGGCGTCCGGCG
The DNA here is from genome assembly GCA_023390985.1 of Pseudomonadota bacterium. Lineage (GTDB taxonomy): Bacteria > Pseudomonadota > Gammaproteobacteria > Burkholderiales > Burkholderiaceae_C > Ramlibacter. Next base: position 8,099 of record JAEWBU010000055.1, on the reverse strand, counting down.
TGCTGGTCACGACCCAGGGCTGGACCCTGCTGAACTGGGGATCCATCCTGCCGGTGGCCGTCACCGCTGCCGCGCTGCTCTGGCTCGCCGCGCGGCAGCGCCGTGCGGCGGCTGCGGCACCCGCCTAGAAGCGCTGGTCCAGCCAGTCCTGCAGCACGTCGAACACGGGCTGCGAATCGGGCTCGTTGAAGATCTCGTGGTACAGGTCGTCGAAGCAGCGGCTCGTGACGACGCTGGACGGCGCCGCGGCGGCGAAGGCCCGGCTGCCGGCCGGATCGACCAGGCGGTCGTCGCCCGCGTACATCAGCAAGGTCGGCACCTTCCAGTCCCGCGCCTGCGCCACCACCTCGGGTCCGCCTTCGGCGATGAACCGGGCCAGCCGGGCGCTGATGCGGTCGTGCACCAGCGGATCGGCGCGGTAGCAGCGTTCCACCTCGGGATCGTGCGACAGCCATCGCGTGTCCAGGCCGTTGGCGACGCGCAGGTCGGGTGCGATGCGCGGCAGCGTGCGCAACAGCAGACGCTGGACGCCCGTGACGCGCGTGGCGAAGGCGGGCGACGAGAGCACCAGGCCGTCGATCGTGTACGGATGGCGCGCCACGTACTTCGCGGCCATCAGCCCGCCCATGCTGTGGCCCAGCAGGATCAGTGGCCGGCCGTCCGGCGTGCGGGTGCGGGCGGCCTCCACCATCTCGCGCAGGTCGTCGAGCAGGCGCTCGTCGCTGGTGAGCGCGCCCCGCTCGCCGCCCGACTCGCCATGGCCGTAGTGGTCGTAGCCGCGGACGTCGAAGCCCCACTGGTTGAAGCGCTGCGCCAGACGCTCATAGCGGCCGGCGTGCTCGCCCAGCCCGTGCACCAGCAGCACCACCCCGCGCAGCGGCAGCTCCTCGGGCACGGACCAGTGCTGCACGGCGAGGTTGTCGCCGTCGCTCGCGGTGAAGGTGGTCAGGGTGGACGTGGAGGCCGAGCTCATGATGTCGCGAAGGATCATCGGCCGCGCCAGGGCCGCGGGCATCCGCAGTCACCCTAGCGCTGGCGCTACGCGCGCCCGCTCAAGGCATGCGTGCGATCACTTCGGCCACGGCGGCCGTCAGCCGCTTGGCGTAGGGCACGTGCAGGAACTCGTTGGGGCCGTGGGCGTTGCTGCGCGGGCCGAGCACGCCGCAGACCATCATCTGCGCGGTGGGGAAACCCTTGCTCAGCATGCTCATCAACGGGATCGTGCCGCCCTGGCCGATGTAGCCGCAGGGCGCGCCGAAATGGACCTGCGAGGAGGCATTGAGCGCCTGCTCGAACCAGGGCGCGGTGTCGGGCGCGTTCCAGCCGGTGGCCGCACTGCTGGGTTCGAAGGTAACGACCGCCTGGTAGGGCGCGTTGTCCTCGAGCAGCGCCTTGAGCTCCTGCACCGCCGCGGGCGCGTCCACCAGCGGAGGCAGGCGCAGCGACAGCTTGAAGGCGGTGTAGGGCCGCAGCACGTTGCCCGCGTCCTGCAGCGCCGGGAAGCCTTCGGCGCCGGTGACCGACAGCGTCGGCGTCCAGGTGCGGTTGACCAGCGCCTGCACCGGATCGGTGGTGGTGGGCAGGGCGGTCTGCACCGAGCCGCCGCAGTCGGCGTGCGCCCAGGGGAAGCGCTTGTAGACCTCCTCGCCCAGGATGGCGGCGGTGGCGCGCGCCTGCTGCAGGCGCACCTGCGGCACTTCGCAGTGGAAGCTGGCCGGCAGCATGCGGCCGGTCTTGCTGTCTTCCAGGCGATCGAGCACCTGCCGCATGATGCGGAAGCTCGAAGGCACCAGGCCGGACGCGTCGCCCGAGTGCACGCCCTCGGTGAGGATCTGCACCTTCAGCGTGCCCGACGCCATGCCGCGCAGCGAGGTGGTCAGCCACAGTTGGTCGTAGTTGCCGGCGCCGGAGTCCAGGCAGATCACCAGGCCGACATCGCCCAGGCGAGTGCGCAGCGCATCGACGTAGGGCAGCAGGTCGTACGAACCGCTTTCCTCGCAGGTCTCGATCAGGCCCACGATGCGCGGGTGCGGCACGTTCTGCGCCTTGAGTGCCTGCACCGCCGCCACGCTGGCATAGACCGCGTAGCCGTCGTCGGCGCCGCCGCGGCCATAGAGCTTGCCGTCCTCGTACTTGGGCGTCCACGGGCCCAGGTCGGCGCGCCAGCCGTTGAATTCCGGCTGCTTGTCCAGGTGGCCGTACATCAGCACGGTCTGGGCGGCACCGGCGGCGGGGCGGGTGCCTTCGATCTCGAAGAACAGCACCGGCGTGCGACCGGGAAGACGCACGATCTCCAGCTTCAGGCCGGGCACCTTCTGCGCTTCCACCCAGGCCGCGGCGTTGCGCAGCACGGTCTCGATGTGGCCGTGGGCGGCCCAGTCGGCGTCGAAGCCGGGCGACTTGGCGGGGATCGCGATGTACTCGGTGAGCTGGCGGACGATGTCGCGGTCCCACTGGTCGCTGGCGTGGGCCAGCGCCTGGGCCGCGTCGAGCGCGGCGGCGGGGATCTCGCGGTGCAGGGGGGCGTTCATTCGGGGTTCTCCGGGAAAGCAGCCCGCCACTGTACGACGGCGGCTAAAGTGCGGCAAATCAAGAACAAGCGGGAGACTGCGGATGAGCACCACGGGCCGCATCCACGCCGGCGTCGGCGGCTGGAACTTCGAACCCTGGCGGGAAACCTTCTATCCCCCCGACCTGCCCCACAGCCAGGAGCTGCACTGGGCGAGCCGCCGGCTCACCGCCATCGAGGTGAACGGCACTTTCTACAGCACGTTCAAGCCGCCCACCTTCGCCAAGTGGCGCGACGAGACGCCCGAAGGCTTCGTGTTCGCCATCAAGGCGCATCGTTCCACCACCAACCGGCGCGAACTGGCCGGCGCGCGCGAGGCGGTCGACCGCTTCCTGGGCTCCGGCCTCGACGAACTGGGCGCCAAGCTGGGGCCGATCCTGTGGCAGTTCATGCCCACCAAGGCTTTCGACGCGCAGGACTTCGAAGCCTTCCTCGCGCTGCTGCCGACGCGCCTGGGCACCCTGCCGCTGCGGCACGTGCTGGAGGTGCGGCATGCCAGCTTCGAGGACAACCCGCAGTTCCTGGCGCTCGCGCGCCGCTACGGCTGCGTGACGGTGCACACCGATTCGCCCAAGTACCCGCGGATCGCCGACGAGCAGGCGCCGTTCGTCTACCTGCGGCTGATGCAGAGCCAGCCGGAACTGGAGACCGGCTACTCCGCGCAGGCGCTCGACGAGTGGGCGGCCGGCGCGCGCACCTGGGCGGAGCGCGGCCGCGACGCCTACGTCTTCTTCATCAATGGCGCCAAGGAGCGAGCGCCGGCCGCGGCGATGGCTTTCCTGCAACGCATCGGTTGAGCCGAAGCGTCCCGTCCTAGCGCGAGAGTAGGAGCCGGATGACATGTTGTTGCTCCCCCAGCGGTCAGGCGCGGCCCGGCGGCCGATGCTCAATGGAGCCCGTCAAAGAATTCGCAATCGGGAGCATCAGGCCATGGCCTTCGTATTCGACACCGTGCCCGCCAATCGCGGGCTCATCGACATGGACAACCCGCGCGAGGTCGCTTGGTGGACCAAGCGGTTCGCGTGCAACGAGTCGCAGCTGCGCGAAGCCGTGGAGCAGGTGGGGCCGAACGCGGCCCAGGTCGAGCAGCTGCTCGACGGCCAGGAATACATCCTGACGGTGTGAGGGCCTGACGGGCCAGCGCACCGTCGGCGGACGGCGCATCAGCGCGATCAAGCGCTAGCGGTCCTCCGCGCGCCAGCGGCGAAGCCAGCCCAGGCCTTCGCTGGTGCCCCCCGGCACCGCGCCGCGCGCCGGCCGGTACTCGCAGCCGATCCAGCCTTCCCAGCCCGAGGCCGCCGCGACTTCGTCGATCACCCGGAACAGGAACGGGTGGTCGATCTCGCCCGTGTCCGGCTCGTTGCGCTGCGGCACGCCCGCGATCTGGAAGTGGCCCACGCGCCCGGTCGGCAGGTACTGGCGGATCTTCATCGCCAGGTCGCCTTCGACGATCTGGCAGTGGTACAGGTCCATCTGCACCTTGACGTTCGACTCGCCGATCTCGGCGAGCAGCGCATGCGCTTCGTCCTGCCGGTTCAGGAAGAAGCCCGGAATGTCGCGCGTGTTGATCGGCTCGATCAGCAGTTGCACGCCATGGGGCTGCGCCTGCCGCGCCGCCCAGCGCAGGTTGTCGACGTAGGCGGCCCGCAGGTCGTCCTTGGTCGCGCCCTGCGGGACCAGGCCCGCCATCACGTGAACGCGCGGGCAGTCCAGCACTTTCGCGTACCGCAGTGCCCGCGCGATCCCTGAGCGGAACTCGTCCTGGCGCCCCGGCAGGCAGGCCAGCCCGCGCTCTCCCGCGGCGAAGTCGCCGGGCGGGGCGTTGAACAGCACCTGCTGCAGGCCGTGCGCGCGCAACCGCGCGGCCAGCGCTTCGGCCGGATGCTCGTAGGGAAACAGGTACTCGACGCCCTCGAATCCGTCGCGCGCCGCCGCCTCGAACCGGTCGAGGAAGGGCAGCTCCGGATAGAGCAACGACAGGTTGGCGGCGAAGCGCGGCATGTCAGCGCACCGGCAGCTTGATGGCTTCGGGGTTCTCGCGCACGTAGTCGCGCACGACCTGCTCGAAGCTGGTGTCGGGCTGCAGGCCCAGGCCGCGCGCGCGCTCCGAGCGCACGTCGCCGGGCCAGGTGTCCACCAGCTTTTCGATGGCCGGATCGCTCTTCCAGTCCAGCAGGGCGGTGGCTTCGCGGCCCGCCACCTTTTCCAGCGCGGCCGCCATCTCGCCGACGGAGGTGCGCAGCGAGGGCAGGTTCATGCCCGTGAGGGGCCCCCAGCGCTCGTCGGAGGTCTCGGCCGCGCGCACGATGCCTTCGATGGTGCGGGCCGGCGAAGCCAGCGCGACCGGCGTCTCGGCCTTCACGGGCACCTGCGCGCGCAGGCCCGCGAGCGGCTCGCGCAGCATCCCGGACAGGAAGCCGGAGGCCGCGCCGTTGGGGCGGCCCGGGCGCACGCTGACCGTCATCAGCCGCACGCTGCGACCGGTGATGAAGCCCTTGCGCGCGTAGTCGGCGACGAGCTGCTCGCCGATCAGCTTCTGGATGCCGTAGCTGCTCTGCGGCGTGGGCAGGGTCTCGTCGGTGATCGGCACCGGCATCGCGCGGCCCGGCTGCTTGCCGAACACCGCCAGCGAGCTCGCGAACACGAACACCGGCTTCGAGCCGAGCGCGCGGCAGGCCTCGAGCAGCTGGTGCGTGGCGGCGAAGTTGCTCCGCATGCCCAGGTCGAAGTCGGCCTCGCATTCGCCGCTGACGGCCGCGGCCAGATGGAACACCACGTCGGTGCCGGCGGCGGGCAGCGTGCGCGAATTCACCTGCTCCAGCAGGTCTCCGACGACCGCCGTCACGCGCGGGTCGGCCGCCAGGTCGGCCGGCGGCGGCGCGCGATCGGCGAGGGTGATCGAAGTGATGGCCGCAGCGGGCGCACCGGCCTTGGAGAGGCTGCCTTGCTGCAGCAGCGTGCGCGCGAGCCGGGCGCCCAGGAACCCGCTGCCGCCGGTGATCAGGATGTTCATGCGGCAAGCATAGCTTCAGGCCAGGCCCGCCAGTCGCAGTGACAACCCGACCACGGCGCAGCCGAGGATCACCGGGATCACGCCCAGCTTGAAGCGCAGCAGCGCGACGGCAGCCATGGCCGCGATCGCGAGCGCGACCGCATCGAGCGGCCCGCCCGCGGTCGGCCAGGCGATGTGGCGCAGGAAGAAGACCGCCAGGCTGGCGATGACGCCGACCACCGCGGCCGTCACGCCGGTGAGCGGCGCGGTGAACCGCATCTGCCCGTGCGTGGCCTCCACCAGCGGCCCGCCGGCCAGGATGAAGACGAACGAGGGCAGGAAGGTGAACCAGGTGACGACGCAGGCCGCCAGCGCGCCGCCGAGGAACAGCGCATCCGGTCCCAGCACCTGGTGGGTCCATCCGCCCACGAAGCCGACGAAGGCCACGACCATGATCAGCGGACCCGGCGTGGTCTCGCCCAGCGCGAGGCCGTCGATCATCTGCGGGCCGGTCAACCACTGGAAGTGCTCGACCGCGCCCTGGTAGACGTAGGGCAGCACCGCGTACGCGCCGCCGAAGGTGAGCAGGGCGGCCTTGGTGAAGAACCAGCCCATGCGCGCGAGCGTGGCGTCCCAGCCGTGCCACGCGACCAGCGCCGCCATCGGCAGCAGCCAGAGCAGGGCGCCGGCGATCGCCACGCGCGCCAGCCTGGCGCGGCTGAAGCGCGCGTGCTCCGGCGTCGGCGTGTGGTCATCGATCAGCGCGGGGACGTGTTCCTGTGCCTCGGTCCCATGAGCGGCCTTCGCCTGCAGCTGCTCCGGCCACCAGCGCCCGCCGGCCGCGCCGACGAGGGCGGCGGCCAGCACCACCCACGGGAACGGCACCTCCAGCATCGCGACCGCGATGAAGCTGAAAATCGCCACACCCCAGAGCAGAGGCGACTGCGAAGGTCGCCGCAGCGTTCGACCACCGATCCGCCACACCGCCTGCAGCACGATGGCGGCTACCGCGGGCTTGATGCCGTAGAACGCGCCCGCCACCCAGTCCACGTGCCCGAACGCCAGGTAGACCCAGCTCAGCGCGATCAGCAGCACCAGCGAGGGCAGCACGAACAGCGCGCCGGCCACGATGCCGCCCCAGCTGCGGTGCATCAGCCAGCCGATGTAGGTGGCCAGCTGCTGCGCCTCCGGACCGGGCAGCAGCATGCAGTAGTTGAGGGCGTGCAGGAACCGGCGCTCCGAGATCCAGCGGCGCTGTTCCACCAGCTCGCGATGCATGATCGCGATCTGCCCCGCGGGCCCGCCGAAGCTGATCAGGCCGAGCTTGAGCCAGAAGCGCAGCGCCTGCGAGAAGGGCACCGGGCTCATGGCGGGCTTCACGGTCAGCCGCGCTCGAACTTGAACACCGCCGTGCCCGCCAGCAGGTTGGGCAGCCGGCGCACCTCGCGGCCTTCCTGCAGGCCGAAGGCATCGAGGATGGCCAGCCGGTTGCGCGTGGCCAGCACTTCGAAGTCCTTGAACGTGCCGACGCGGATGTTGGGCGTGTCGTACCACTGGTAGGGCAGCCGCTTGGTCACCGGCATGCGGCCGCGCACGATCGACAGGCGGTTGGGCCAGTGCGCGAAGTTGGGGAACGCCACGATCCCCAGCTTGCCCACGCGCGCGGTCTCGCGCAGCATGGTCTCGGCGTTCCGCAGGTGCTGCAGCGTGTCGATCTGCAGCACCACGTCGAAGCTGTCGTCGCCGAACATCGACAGGCCTTCGTCCAGGTTCAGCTGGATCACGTCCACGCCGCGCTTGACGCAGGCCAGCACGTTCGCGTCGGCGATCTCCACGCCGTAGCCCGAGCAGCCGTGCTCGCGCTTGAGCAGGTCCAGCAGCGCGCCGTCGCCGCAGCCCAGGTCCAGCACGCGCGAGCCGGGCGGCACCAGTCGGGCGATGCTTTGCAGGGTGGCGCGGTCGCTCATGCCGTGAACTCCGAAGCGATGCGGTCGAAGAACGCGCGCACCACCGACAGGTAGCGCGGATCCTCCAGCAGGAAGGCGTCGTGGCCGTGCGGCGCGTCGATCTCCGCGTAGCTGCAGTCGCGCCGGTTCTCCAGCAGCGCCTTCACCAGCTCGCGGCTGCGTTGCGGCGAGAAGCGCCAGTCGGTGGTGAAGCTCACCAGCAGGAACCGCGCGGTGGCGGCGGCCAGCGCCTTGGACAGGTTGCCGTCGTGGCGCGCCGCCGGATCGAAGTAGTCCAGCGCGCGCGTGATCAGCAGGTAGGTGTTGGCGTCGAAGTACTCGCTGAACTTGTCGCCCTGGTAGCGGAGGTAGCTCTCGATCTGGAACTCGATGTCCTGCGTGGTGTAGCGCAGGTCCAGGCCCTGGCGCAGCTGCCGGCCGAACTTGGCGTTCATCACGTCGTCCGAGAGGTAGGTGATGTGGCCCACCATGCGCGCGATGCGCAGGCCGCGCTTGGGCACCACGCCGTGCTCGTAGAAGTGGCCGCCATGGAAATCCGGGTCGGTCACGATCGCGCGCCGCGCCACCTCGT
>JAEWBU010000053.1 GCA_023390985.1 Pseudomonadota bacterium | reverse complement strand
CGCCCCAGGGGAGAGGGCGACCATGGACATTCCTCAGCTGTTCAGCCAGGCCGACGCGATCGGCCGCACCGTCGCCCTGCTGCTGCTCCTGATGTCGGTGGCCAGCTGGGTGGTCATCCTCTGGAAGGGCTGGCTGCTGCGCCGCGCGTCCACCGACGTGGCGCGCGCCACCGCCGCGTTCTGGCAGTCGCCTTCGCTGGAGGAGGCCCATCAGCGCGTCTCCGGCTTCGATCGCGAGCAACTGGTCATGCCGCTCATCGCCGCCGCCGGTTCCCAGCCGCCGGGCTCCCTGGCCGCCGCGGGCGACCGCGGCCAGCAGCTGACCCGCATGCTGCGCGACGCGCTGCATGCGGTGCTCGACAAGCTGCAGTTCGGCCAGGTGCTGCTGGCCACCGTCGGCTCCACCGCGCCCTTCGTCGGCCTGCTGGGCACCGTCTGGGGCATCTACCACGCGCTCACCGGCATCGCGGCCGCGGGGCAGATCAGCATCGACAAGGTGGCCGGCCCGGTGGGCGAGGCCCTCATCATGACCGCCGCCGGCCTGGCGGTCGCCATCCCCGCCGTGCTGGGCTACAACATCTTCGGGCGCCGCATCGGCCGCATCGAGGCCGACCTGGAAGGCTTCGCGCGCGACCTGCGCGAGCTGGTCGCGCACCACCCGCAGGAGCCGGGCTGATGGCGTTCGGCCGCCTGGAGCGCACCGAGGGCCCGCGCCCGATGAGCGACATCAACGTCACGCCCCTGGTGGACGTGATGCTGGTGCTGGTGGTGATCCTGATCATCACCGCGCCGCTGATGGCCAGCTCGCTGCGCCTGGACCTGCCCAGGGCCGAGGGCGCCAAGCCGCAGGACGCGCCGAAGTTCGTCACCGTCGGAATGGACGCCCAGGGCGGCCTGTTCCTGGACGACAAGCCGGTCACGCCGGCGCAACTGGCGCAAGCTCTTACGGAGGCTGCGAAGCGCAGTCCCGAGACCGAAGTGCAATTGCGCGCCGACCAGTCCGTCCCCTACGGCAAGGTGGTCGAGGTGATGGGCGCGGCGCAGAAGGCGGGCCTGTCCCGCGTCGGCTTCGTCGCCGAGGCCCCGCGCTGACGTCCCAGCGCGGCGGTCAGGCGGCAGGCCCATCCTAGAATTCCGCCATGCAAGAAAAGTACAACCACCTCGAGGTCGAGCGGGCCGCGCAGGCGCACTGGACCGCGCGCGACGCCTATCGCGTGGTCGAGGATGCGCGCAGGAAGAAGTTCTACGCCTGTTCCATGCTGCCCTACCCGAGCGGCAAGCTGCACATGGGACACGTGCGCAACTACACGATCAACGACATGTTGACGCGCTACCTGCGCATGAACGGCTACAACGTGCTGATGCCCATGGGCTGGGACGCGTTCGGCCTGCCGGCGGAGAACGCCGCGCTGAAGAACGGCGTGCCGCCGGCCAGGTGGACCTACGAGAACATCGCCTACATGAAGGGGCAGATGCAGGCCATGGGCCTGGCGATCGACTGGTCACGCGAGGTCGCCACCTGCGATCCCAGCTACTACAAGTGGAACCAGTGGCTGTTCCTGAAGATGCTGGAAAAGGGCATCGCCTACCGCAAGACCCAGGTCGTGAACTGGGACCCGGTCGACCAGACCGTCCTGGCCAACGAGCAGGTGATCGACGGCAAGGGCTGGCGCACCGGCGCGGTGGTGGAAAAGCGCGAGATCCCGGGCTACTACCTGAAGATCACCGACTACGCGTCCGAGCTGCTCGACCACGTGCAGCACAAGCTGCCCGGCTGGCCCGAGCGGGTCAAGCTGATGCAGGAGAACTGGATCGGCAAGAGCGAGGGCGTGCGCTTCGCCTTCACGCACGACATCCGCGACCACGACGGCCAGCTGATCGGCGACGGCCGCATGTACGTGTTCACCACCCGCGCCGACACGCTCATGGGCGTGACGTTCTGCGCGGTGGCGCCCGAGCATCCGCTGGCCACCCACGCCGCGCGCAACAACCCCAAGCTGGCCGCCTTCATCGAGGAATGCAAGAAGGGCGGCACCACCGAAGCCGAACTCGCGCTGCGCGAGAAGGAAGGCATGCCCACCGGGCTGGTGGTGTTCCACCCGATCACCGGCGAGCCGATCGACGTGTGGGTCGGGAACTACGTGCTGATCGGCTACGGCGACGGCGCCGTGATGGGCGTGCCCGGCCACGACGAGCGCGACTTCGCGTTCGCGCTCAAGTACAACCTGCCGATCGTGCAGGTGGTTCACGTCGACGGCGAGACCTACGACTACCACCACTGGCAGGAGTGGTACGCCGACAAGGAGCGTGGCGTCACCATCAACTCCGACAACTTCAGCGGCTTCAGCTACCAGCAGGCCGTCGACGCCGTGGCGCACGCGCTGCAGCAGAAGGGCCTGGGCGAGAAGAAGACCACCTGGCGCCTGCGCGACTGGGGCGTGAGCCGCCAGCGCTACTGGGGCACGCCGATCCCGATCATCCACTGCGAGGAGCACGGCGCCGTGCCGGTCCCGGAGAAGGACCTGCCGGTGGTGCTGCCGCAGGACTGCGTGCCCGACGGCACGGGCAACCCGCTGAACAAGCGCGAGGACTTCCTGGCGTGCAGCTGCCCGGTGTGCGGCAAGCCCGCGCGCCGCGAGACCGACACCATGGACACCTTCGTGGATTCGTCCTGGTACTTCATGCGCTACTGCGACCCGAAGAACGACAACGCCATGGTCGGCGAGGGCACGCAGTACTGGATGCCGATGGACCAGTACATCGGCGGCATCGAGCACGCGATCCTGCACCTCTTGTACGCGCGCTTCTGGACCAAGGTGATGCGCGACCTGGGCCTGGTGAAGATCGACGAGCCGTTCACCAAGCTGCTGACGCAGGGCATGGTGCTGAACGAGGCGTTCTCGCGCACCGGCGAGAAGGCCGGCAAGCAGTACTACTGGGCGCACGACCTCGACATCGTGCGCGACGAGCACGCCAAGGTGATCTCCGCGACCGCCAAGGCCGACGGCAAGCCGGTGGTGTACGAGGGCTGGACCACGATGTCCAAGTCCAAGAACAACGGCGTCGACCCGCAGGACCTGATCGAGAAGTACGGCGCCGACACGGCGCGCCTGTACACCATGTTCACGGCGCCGCCGGAAGCCACGCTGGAGTGGAACGACGCCGCGCTCGAGGGCAGCTACCGGTTCCTGCGCCGCGTGTGGCAGTTCGGCCATCGACTGGCGGCGTCCGGCGCGGTGGCCGGCCATGCGCCGCGGCTGGGCTCGGCGGGCCGCTTCGGCAAGCAGGCCAAGGCGCTGCGGCACGAGGTGCACACGGTGCTCAAGCAGGTGGACTACGACTACGTCCGCATGCAATACAACACCGTGGTCTCCGGCGCGATGAAGATCCTCAACGCGCTGGAAGACTTCAAGGGTGCCGGTGACGAGGGAGCGGACATCGTCCTGGCCGAAGGCTTCGGCATCCTGCTGCGCGTGCTGTACCCGGTCACGCCGCACCTCACGCACGCGCTGTGGACCGAGCTGGACTACGTCGGCGCGCACGGCGAGCTGCTCGACGCGCCCTGGCCCAAGGTGGACGACAAGGCGCTGGAGCAGGACGAGATCGAGCTGGTGCTGCAGGTCAACGGCAAGCACCGCGGCTCGGTCTCGGTGCCCGCGGGCGCGAGCAAGGACGAGATCGAGCGCCTGGCCCTGGCCAGCGAGGCCTTCGCCAAGTTCGGCGGCGGGGCCACGCCCAAGAAGGTGATCGTGGTGCCGGGCCGCCTGGTGAACGTGGTGGTGTGATGCGGCGCCGCCTGATCCTGATCGGCGGTGGCGCGGCGGCGGCGTTGGCCGGCTGCGGCTTCGAACTGCGCAAGGCGCCCGATTTCGCCTTCCGCTCGATCGCCATTCCGGCCGGCACGCCGATGGCCAACGAGCTGCGCCGCACCATCGCCTCGGCGGGCGACGTGCAGGTGGTGGGCCGCCAGCTCCCGGTCGACCAGGCCCAGGTGGTGCTGGACCTGGTGGCCGAGCTGCGCGAGAAGGTCGTCGTGGGCCTGAACGCCAGCGGCCAGGTGCGCGAGTTCCAGCTGCGGTCCATCGTGCGCTTCCGCCTGCGCACGCCCCAGGGCCGCGAGCTGATCCCCGAGACCGAGCTGGTCCAGCAGCGCGACATCAGCTTCAATGAATCCGCCGTGCTCGCCAAGGAGGCGGAGGAAACGCTGCTCTACCGCGACATGCAGACCGACCTGGTGCAGCAGCTCATGCGGCGCCTGGCCGCCGTCAAGAGCGTCTGATCCGCCTGGTCCCGTAGAGCCATCGCTTCGCGGCGTTCTCCGACGCTGGAGCGCCCATCCGTGCGCTAGATTGACTCAACAGGGGCATCACGCCCCCGGGGAGAGACGCGATGGACAGCCAGGTCGGACCCGGCAGCCGCGACTTCGTCGCCCTCGAGGCGCGCTGGGGCGCGCGCAACTACCACCCGATCCCCGTCGTCGTCGACCGGGCGCTCGACTGCCTGGTCTGGGACGTCGAGGGCCGCGAGTACATCGACATGATGGGCGCGTACTCGGCCGTGAGCCACGGCCACCTGCATCCGCGCATCGTCGCCGCCGCGCAGCGCCAGCTCGGCAAGGTGGCCGTCACCTCGCGCGCCTACTACGGCGACACGCTGGGGCCTTTCCTCGCCAAGCTCTGCAGCGTCGCCGGCTTCGATCGCGCGCTGCCCATGAACACCGGCGCCGAGGCGGTCGAGACCGCCATCAAGTGCGCGCGCCGCTGGGGCTACCGCATCAAGGGCATCCCGGACGGCCAGGCCGAGATCCTGGTGGCGCGCGGCAACTTCCACGGACGCACCAACACCGTCATCGGTTTCTCCAGCGAGCCTGAATACCGGGCCGGCTTCGGGCCGTTCACGCCGGGCTTCCGCCATTTCGACTTCGGCGACATGGCCAGCGTGGAAGCGGCGGCCTCGCCCAACACCTGCGCCGTGCTGATCGAGCCGATCCAGGGCGAGGCCGGCATCGTGCTGCCGCCCGAAGGCTTCTTCCTGCGGCTGCGCGAGTGGTGCACGAAGAACCGCGTGCTGCTGATCGACGACGAGGTGCAGGCCGGCCTGGGCCGCACCGGCCGCTGGTTCGCCTTCGAGCACGAGGGCATCCGGCCCGATGCGCTGATCCTCGGCAAGGCGCTGGGCGGCGGGCTGCTGCCGGTCAGCGCCTTCCTGGCCGACGACTCGGTCATGGGCGTGTTCGACCCCGGCAGCCACGGCTCCACCTTCGGCGGCAACGCGCTGGCCGCGGCGGTGGCGCTGGAAGGCCTGCGGGTGCTGGAGGACGAGCGCCTCGTCGAGCGCGCCGCCCGCCTGGGGCCGCACCTGATGCAGCGGCTGCAGGAAGTGAAGGCGGCCGCGGGACCGCTGATCCGCGACGTGCGCGGACGTGGCCTGTGGGTGGGCGTGGACATCGACCCGGCGCACGGCAGCGCGCGGCGGCTGGTGGAGCGCCTCGCCGAGCGCGGCGTGCTGTCCAAGGAAACGCACGAGACGGTGATCCGCTTCGCGCCGCCGCTGACCATCACGCCGGAGTTGATCGACAAGGCCACGGGGATCTTCCGCGAAGTGGTGCTGCAGGTGCGGCCCTGAAAGTCCGTCATTCCCGCGAAGGCGGGAATCCAGAGCTCCCGCCTTCCGCGGCCTCCGAGGGGAAGCCCTGGATCCCCGCCTTCGCGGGGATGACGGAACGGGGCGCCACCTACAATCGGCGCCCATGCAGCTAGCCGCCGCCCAACTCCAGGCTCACCTGCAGAAGGGCCTGAAGTCCCTCTACACCCTGCACGGCGACGAGCCGTTGCTGGTGCAGGAGGCCGCCGACGCCATCCGCGCCGCGGCGCGCACGCAGGGCTACACCGAACGCACCGTCCACACCGTCGCCGGCGCGCACTTCGACTGGAGCGAAGTGCTGGCCGCCGGCGGCTCGCTCAGCCTGTTCGCCGAGCGGCAGATCGTGGAGATCCGCATTCCCTCGGGCAAGCCCGGCAAGGAAGGCAGCCCCGCGCTTCAGCAACTGGCCGAGAGCGCGCAGGACAACGACTCCACGCTCACGCTCGTGCTGCTGCCGCGGCTGGACAAGATGACGCGCAACGGCGCCTGGTTCTCCGCGCTGGACAGCTACGGCGTCACCATCCAGCTCGACCCGGTGGAGCGCTCCGCGCTGCCGCAGTGGATCGCCCAGCGCCTTTCGCAGCAGGGCCAGCGCGTGGTGGCCGGCGAGGAAGGCCAGCGCACGCTGCAGTTCTTCGCCGACCGCGTCGAGGGCAACCTGCTGGCGGCGCACCAGGAGATCCAGAAGCTCGCGCTGCTGTACCCGGCGGGCGAGCTGGGCTTCGAGCAGGTCGAAAGCGCCGTGCTCAACGTGGCGCGCTACGACGTCTTCAAGCTGTCCGAAGCCGTGCTGGCCGGCCAGCTGGCGCGGGTGCAGCGCATGCTCGACGGCCTGCAGGCCGAGGGCGAGGCCGAGGTGCTGGTGCACTACACGCTGGCCGAGGACATCCGCGCGCTCAAGCGCGTCAAGGACGCGATGGGCGCCGGCCGGCCGCTGCCGGTCGCATTGCGCGAACAGCGCGTGTGGGGTTTGAAGGAGCGCCTGTTCGAGCGCGTGCTGCCGCGCCTGTCGGCCACCGCGCTGGACAACCTGCTGCATGCCGCCCACGTGGTCGACGGCATCGTCAAGGGCCTGAAGGCGCCGGGCTGGCCCACCGACGGCTGGCAGGCGCTGCACCGGCTCGCGGCCGACCTGTGCCGCGAGTGCGCACCGGCGGGCGCGGGCGCGTCGCGCCGCTGACAGTCCGTCGTCCCCGCGGAGGCGGGGACCCAGTGCTTCCCTTTTGGCGCTCATCGGGCGCACTGGATTCCCGCCATCGCGGGAATGACGGGTCGACGGACGGGCCATCGGTCTCCAAGGGATAATCCTGGCGTGAATGCGCTGAACGTCGCCGAATACATGCAGACGCTGGGCCTGCAGGCCCGGCAGGCCTCCGCGCGGATGTCGTCCGCCAGCGCGGCCGCCAAGAACGCGGCGCTGCGTTCGCTGGCCGCCAGGCTGCGGAACTCCATCGCGCCGCTGGCCATCGAGAACGCGAAGGACATCGAGCGGGCCCAGGCCGCGGGCCTGGCCGCGCCGATGGTCGACCGCCTCAAGCTCACGCCGAAGATCGTCGAAACGCTGGCCCAGGGCTGCGAGCAGCTCGCGGCCATGCCGGACATCATCGGCGAGATCCGCGGCATGACCCAGCAGCCCAGCGGCATCCGCGTGGGCCAGATGCGCGTGCCGCTCGGCGTCTTCGGCATGGTGTTCGAGAGCCGGCCCAACGTGACGATCGAAGCGGCCAGCCTGTCGATCAAGAGCGGCAACGCCTGCATCCTGCGCGGCGGCTCCGAGGCGATCGAATCCAACAAGGCCCTCGCGCGGATGGTGCGCGAGGCGCTGGCCGAAGCCGGCCTGCCCGAGGACGCGGTGCAGCTGGTGCAGACCACCGACCGCGAAGCCGTGGGCCAGCTGATCGCGATGCCGCAGTTCGTGGATGTGATCATCCCGCGCGGCGGCAAGGGCCTGATCGAGCGCATCAGCCGAGAGGCCAAGGTGCCGGTCATCAAGCACCTGGACGGCAACTGCCACGTGTACGTCGACGATCCCTGCGACGTCGACATGGCGGTCACCATCGCCGACAACGCCAAGACCCAGAAGTACAGCCCCTGCAACGCCAGCGAGGGCCTGCTGGTCGCGCGGGGCGTGGCGGCGCAGTTCCTGCCGAAGATCGCCGCCGTCTACGCCGCGAAAGGCGTGGAGATGCGCTGCGATGCGCAGGCCAGGGACATCCTGAAGTCGGTGCCCGGCGCCAACCTGAAGGACGCCACCGAGCAGGACTGGTACGAGGAATACCTCGCGCCCATCATCAGCATCAAGGTGGTGGCCGGGCTCGACGAGGCTATCGCCCACGTCAACCACTATTCGAGCCACCACACCGATGCCATCGTCACGCGCGACCACGTGCATGCGCAGCGGTTCCTGCGCGAGGTCGACTCGGCCAGCGTGATGGTCAACGCCAGCACGCGGTTCGCTGATGGCTTCGAGTACGGCCTCGGCGCCGAGATCGGCATCAGCACCGACAAGTTCCACGCCCGCGGGCCGGTCGGCCTCGAAGGCCTCACCTCCCTCAAGTGGGTGGTGCTGGGACAGGGCGAGGTCCGGACCTGATCGCCGACATGCCCGATTTCTGGCCCGGCTGCGGCTGGCGACTGCTGCAGCGCTCCGACGACGGCCAGCTGGTCGTCACCGACGATTTCCTGCGCAACCTTCTGCTGCGGCCCGAACTCGCGCCGGTGCCCGAGTCCTGCACGAGCGAACGCGCGCTGCACGAGTCCCTGCTCGAGCAGCCGCGCCGGGAGATCGACGCGGCGCGTCTGAAACAGCTGGCCGACGAGGACGCGCGTGCCAACTACGAGGTCTGGCTGCGTTTTCGCAGCCGCCTGCTCGCGCGGCCCACGCTCGAAGGCAGCTACCTGCAGCTGTTCCGCTCCGACGTAGACGTGCCGCCCGTGCTGGTGCACCACCTCACCCAGGTCTTGCTGCGGCAGGTGCTGGGCGGGGACGCCACGGCGATGCAGGCGCGCGCCGCCGAGATGCTGTTCCGCTCGCAGCGCATCGCGATCCAGGAAGACGGCCAGGTCATGGCGGCCGACGAGCAGACCGTGGAGCGCCAGGCCCAGGCCAGCTTCGGCGGCATCGCCGACCTGTTGCGCCAGGCGGGCGCCATGCCGCGCACCGCCGAACTGGACGTGCTGAGCGAGGACAACGCCGGCCAGTACTGGGACCGCAGCGAGGCGCACGACTTCGTCGTCAGCCTCAACCACGGGCAGCCTGCGCTGGCCGCGCTGTGCCAGGTGATCGAGCGCTGGGTGCGGCATTTCCTGGCGGTCGACGTGCGCGTGCATCCCGAGGGGGAGATCGACGAGGAGCGCTGGCTCTGGCACGTCGGCCTCGATGCGCAGGCCAGCGCCGTGCTCAACACGCTGTACCAGGGCGAGGACATCGACCCGGCCCAGGGCAAGCGCATGCTGTGCCTGTTCCGGCTGGAGTTCGAGGAACCCAGCCTGATGCTGCCCCAGGTGGCCGGCCATCCGGTGTACCTGGCGATGGCCATGGACGAGGCGAACCGGCTGCGCCTCAAGCCCCAGAACCTCCTGCTCAACCTGCCGCTCACGCGCCAGGGGTGAGCCCGGCGGCCGGCTTGCAACCCGCCGCTCAGCCCCCAGCTTCCTGTAATCTCCGTCGACCACCCACCGGAATCGAGCGCCGCATGGTTCCCCATCTCATCACGGCCCTGTCGGGCCCGATCAACGAGCTCGAGGAACGCATCCTCGACTCCATGCCCGCCATCGAACGCTGGTTCCGGCTCGAATGGATGGAGCACACGCCGCCGTTCTACACCTCGGTCGACGTGCGCAATGCCGGCTTCAAGCTGGCGCCGGTCGACACCAACCTGTTCCCGGGCGGCTGGAACAACCTGACGCAGGAAATGCTGCCCCTGGCGGTGCAGGCGGCGATGGCGGCCATCGAGAAGATCTGCCCGGAAGCGCGCAACCTGCTGGTGATTCCCGAGAACCACACGCGCAACACGTTCTACCTGGCCAACGTGCTGCAGTTGAAGCGCATCTTCCACATGGCGGGGCTGAACGTGCGCATCGGCTCCATCAGCCCGGAGATCAAGGAGCCCACGAAGATCGACCTGCCCACGGGCGAATCGATCCTGCTCGAGCCGGTGGTGCGCAGCAGGCACCGCCTGGGGCTCAAGGACTTCGACCCCTGCACCATCCTGCTCAACAACGACCTCACGGCCGGGCCGCCCGGCATCCTGGAGGACCTGCACGAGCAGTACCTCCTGCCGCCGCTGCATGCGGGCTGGTCGGTGCGGCGCAAGAGCCGGCACTTCCAGAGCTACGAAGAGGTCGCCAAGCGCTTCGGCAAGATGCTGGGCATCGACCCCTGGCTGATCAATCCGCTCTACAACAAATGCGGCGAGATCGACTTCAACGAAGGCTCGGGCATGGACTGCCTGACCACCAACGTCGATGCGCTGCTCACGCGGGTGCGCAAGAAGTACAAGGAATACGGCATCAACGAGAAGCCGTTCGTGATCGTCAAGGCCGACAACGGCACCTACGGCATGGGCATCATGACCGTGCGCGACGTCAAGGACCTGGAGCAGCTCAGCCGCCGTGCCAAGAACAAGATGTCGGTCGTCAAGGACGGCCGCGAGGTGCACGACGTCATCATCCAGGAAGGCGTGCAGACCTACGAGCGCATCCATGACGCCGTGGCCGAGCCGGTGGTCTACATGATGGACCGCTACGTGGTCGGCGGCTTCTACCGGGTGCACCCGGAGCGCGGCATCGACGAGAACCTCAACGCCCCGGGCGCCGGCTTCGTGCCTCTGGCGTTCGCCGAGAGCGCCCACCTGCCCCAGCCCGGCCAGAAGCCCGGCGCGAGTGCCCCGAACCGCTTCTACATGTATGGCGTCATCGGCCGGCTGGCCATGCTGGCCGCCAGCTACGAGCTGGAAGGCACGGATCCCGAAGCCGAGACCTACGACTAAAGTGCGCGTTTTCGGGCGTTGCGCCGCAACGAGGGGCTCCGAAGGTCTTTGCGGCGGCGCACAATAACGGTCCCTCAAGGAACGGAACCCCGCCGCCGCGAAGCCGGCGCCAAGACGGGGCCCCTTTTTTGCAAAGCTCCAAATCCCCGCTTGCCGCGCTGACCCTGGGCGCCATCGGTGTCGTCTACGGCGACATCGGCACCAGCGTCCTGTACGCGGTCAAGGAAGTCTTCGGCTCCGGCCACGTGGGCTTCAGCACCGGCAACGTCTACGGGATCCTCTCGGTCCTCTTCTGGACGCTCACCGTCATCGTCTCGATCAAGTACGTCGTGCTCGTGCTGCGGGCCGACAACAACGGCGAGGGCGGGCTGATCGCCATGCTGGCGCTGGCCTCGCAGGCGGTGAAGGACAAGCCCCGCCTGCGCAGCGTGCTGCTGGCCGTCGGCATCTTCGGCACCTCGCTCTTCTATGGCGACGGCGTCATCACGCCGGCGATCTCGGTGCTGTCGGCGGTCGAGGGCCTGGAGGTGGTGTCGCCGCGCTTCGCCGAAGGCGTGATCCCGCTGACGCTCCTGATCCTGTTCTGCCTGTTCGCCGTGCAGAAGCACGGCACCAGCGGCGTGGGACGCTACTTCGGGCCGATCACGCTGGTCTGGTTCTTCGTCCTGGCCGCGCTGGGCGTGTCCAACATCGTGCGGCACCCCGAGATCCTCACGGCGATCAGCCCGCACCACGCGGTGCGCTTCATGTGGCACCACCCGGGCACCACGTTCATCATCCTGGGCGCCGTGGTGCTCTGCGTGACGGGTGCCGAGGCGCTCTATGCGGACCTGGGCCACTTCGGCAAGAAGCCGATCCGGCTGGCCTGGTTCGCGGTGGTGATGCCGGCGCTGACGCTCAACTACTTCGGCCAGGGCGCGCTGCTGCTTGAGCGCCCCGACGCGGTGAAGAACCCGTTCTTCCTGATGGCGCCCGACTGGGCGCTGCTGCCGCTGGTGGGCCTGGCCACCGCCGCCACGGTCATCGCCTCGCAGGCGCTGATCACCGGCGCCTTCAGCGTCACCCGCCAGGCGATGCAGCTGGGCTACCTGCCGCGGCTGAACGTGCAGCACACCAGCGTGCGCGAGACCGGGCAGATCTACATTCCGTTCGTCAACTGGGGCCTGTTCGTCGCCATCGTGCTGGCGGTGGTGATGTTCCGCTCCTCCAGCAACCTGGCGGCGGCCTACGGCATCGCGGTCACGCTGGACATGCTGATCACGACCACGCTGACGTTCTTCGTGATCCGCTACAGCTGGAAGTACCCGCTGTGGCTGTGCATCGCGGCGACGGGCTGGTTCTTCATCGTCGACGCCACCTTCTTCGCATCCAACCTGCTGAAGCTGCTGCAGGGCGGCTGGTTCCCGCTGATGATCGGCGCGGCGGTCTTCACGCTGATGATGACCTGGAAGCGCGGCCGCACCATCCTCAACGAGAAGCTGCGCGAGGACGCCATCGACCTGCCCAGCTTCCTGGAGGCGGTGTTCGTCAACCCGCCGATGCGCGTGGAAGGCACCGCGGTCTTCCTCACCGCCGAACCGGGCCGCGTGCCCAACGCGCTGCTGCACAACCTCAAGCACAACAAGGTGCTGCACGAGAAGAACCTGTTCGTCACGGTGCGCAGCCACGAGGTGCCGTGGATCGGGTTGTCCAAGCGCCTGGAGATCGAGCCGCTCGGGCGCAACTGCTGGCAGGTGGTCGTGCACTACGGCTTCAAGAACGACTTCGACGTGCCGCGCGCGCTCGAGCAGATGCGCCACAACGGCTGCGAGCTGCAGCCGATGACCACGAGCTACTTCCTCTCGCGCGACGTGGTCGTGCCCACCATCGGCAGCGGCATGGCGCCCTGGCGCGAGAAGCTGTTCGCCCAGATGCACCACAACGCCGGCGCCGCCGCGGACTTCCTCAAGCTGCCGAACAACGCGGTGGTGGAGCTGGGGTCGAAGATCGAGATCTGAGCGTCTCCTTCGATTGAGGTTTGCCGTGCTATTGCACGTAGTGCTACACCGCACTACAGTATGGGCACAGGCAGAGTCTTTCAACTCAAGACGTTTACCCGCTGGGCGAGGGGCGTGCTCAGCCGCGAAAAGTTGTGCGCGGCTGCCCGAGATGTGATGGAGGGCCGCTACGAAGCGGATCTTGGCGGCGGCCTCTGCAAGAAGAGAATCGCGGCAGGTGGCCAAGGCAAGAGCGGGGCCACTCGTACGCTCATCGCGAGGAAGCACGGGGACGTCCTCTTCTTCGTCGCCGGACGCGCGAAGAGCGACCCGGGCACGGACTTTTCGGACAAGCAGGTCGAGGCCGCGAAGATGGTGGCCAGGGGCCTGCAGGCCGCGAACGAGGAGATGCTGAAGCGAATGCTCGCCGCCGGAACCATCCAGGAAATCTGCAATGACACGCCAACGCCGGAAGAATGATCGCGTCCTCGGCGAGATGCTGGAAATGGCGACTGAGCTGAGCCGACACGGGCTGCTGTCGCAGGAGGAGATGGTGCAGGTCCGTGCGTTGTGCGAAGCGCCGCCCGTTTATGGCCCGCGCAAGGTGGCGGACATCCGGATCAACAAGGCCCGGATGAGCCAGTCCGTCTTCGCCGAGTTCCTGAACGTCAGCGTCTCCGCAGTGCAGAAATGGGAGTCGCCCGGATCCGGCAAGCACCCAACGGGTGCCGCCGCACGATTGCTACAGGTCATCGAGAAAAAGGGAATGGAAGCGATCCTGGTCGGCTGAAAAGCAAAAAGGGGCGCCGAGGCGCCCCTTTCACTTGAATCGAACCGGATCAGATCGCCGGCTTGTCGCTCTGGGCCTTGAGGTTGTCCTTCAGCTCCTGCGCCATCGGGAAGTTCAGGTTCACGTTGCGCGGCGGGATGGGCGAGGTGAACCACTTGGTGTACAGCTTCTCGAACTCGCCGTTCTTCATCATGTTGCCGATCACGCCGTTGACCAGTTGCTGGAACTTCGGATCGTCCTTGCGCAGCATGCAGGCGTAGGGCTCGACCTGCAGGGCCTCGCCCACCACGTCCCAGTCGGCCGGGTTGCGGTCGGCGGCCTTCAGGCCGTACAGCAGGATGTCGTCCATGCCGAAGGCGACGGCGCGGCCGGTTTCCACCAGCAGCTTGGAATCGTCGTGGTCCTTGCCCGCGATGATGTTCATGTTCAGGTTCTTGTCGGCGTTGTACTTGCGCAGGACCTGGAAGTTGGTGGTGCCGGTGGTGGTGGACACGGTCTTGCCGGCGAGGTCGGCGTAGTTCTTGATGCCGCTGTTCTTCTTCACCAGCAGCCGGGTGCCGGTGTAGAAGTGGTTGATCGCGAACTGCACTTCCTTGCCGCGCGCGGTGTTGTTGGTGGTGGAGCCGCACTCCAGGTCCACCGTTCCGTTGGTCAGCAGCGGGATGCGGTTGGCCGACGTCACGGCCTGCCAGGCCACCTCGATGTTGGGCTTGCCGGTGGCCTTCTTGACCTCGGCGGCGATGGCCTCGGAGATCTCCACCATCATGCCCACCGGCTTGTCGGGACCGGCCAGGTAGCTGAACGGCACGGAGGCTTCGCGGTAGGCCAGGGTGATCTTGTTGTTTTCGGCCACCTTCTTGAGCGTGTCGGCGGACGCGGCGCCGGCCGCCATGGCGAGCGCCAGGGGGATCAGGCTGTACTTCTTCATTCGTTCGGCTCCTGTGAGTTTGAGGGCGAGCCGAGTGTAGGCAGGTTCCGTGCCGGGCCGACTCCGAGCAAACCCATAGCACGCCGGCGGTGTCCTTGCCCGCCTCGGGAGCACGGCCGCCGTGCTACGGTGCGGGCCATGAGCCAGGACCGACTTTCCGACTTCCCCATCACCCGCAAGTGGCCCGCCCTGCACCCGGACCGCCTCCAGCTGTACTCGCTGCCCACGCCGAACGGCGTGAAGGTCTCCATCGCGCTGGAAGAGACCGGCCTGCCCTACGAGGTGCACCGCGTGGACTTCGAGCGGCACGACCAGACCTCGCCCGAGTTCCTGTCCCTCAACCCGAACAACAAGATCCCGGCGATCCTGGACCCCGACGGCCCGGGCGGGCGGCCGCTCGCGCTGTTCGAATCCGGCGCCATCCTGATGTACCTGGCCGAGAAAACCGGCCAGCTGCTGCCGCGCGATCCCGCCCAGCGCTGGAACGCGGTGCAGTGGCTGATGTTCCAGATGGGCGGCATCGGGCCGATGTTCGGCCAGCTCGGGTTCTTCCATAAGTTCGCCGGCCGCGAATTCGAGGACAAGCGCCCGCGCGACCGCTACGTGGCGGAATCGAAGCGCCTGCTGGCGGTGGTCGACCAGCAACTGTCGAAGCACGAATGGCTGGCCGGCGACGAATACGGCATCGCCGACATCGCCACCTTCCCCTGGATCCGCAACCTGGTGGGCTTCTACGGCGCGGGCGAGCTGGTGGAGTGGGAGCGCTACACGCATGCCCGCCGCGGGCTCGAAGCCTTCCTGGCGCGCCCCGCCGTGCAGCGCGGCCTGACCATCCCCGCCGCACCGCCCAAGCCCTGAACGGCCAACCCTTCGACGCACCACAATGAACCTGCTTTTCGTTGCCGATCCGCTCGAGGCCTTCAAGGTCTACAAGGACACGACCTTCTCGATGATGCGGGAGGCGCAGCGCCGCGGGCACCGCATCTGGGCCTGCGAGCCGCGCCACCTGGCCTGGCGCTCCGGCGGCCAGGTGCAGGCGGCCGTTCGCGAGATCACCCTGACCGGCGGCGTGGACCCGTGGTTCGAGCAGACCGGCACGCCCGTTCGTGCGCTGCGCGAGTTCGACGCGGTGCTGATGCGCAAGGACCCCCCGTTCGACTCCGAGTACTTCTACGCCACCCACCTGCTGGAACAAGCTGAGCGCGAGGGCGCGCGCGTGTTCAACAGCCCGCGGGCGCTGCGCGACCACCCCGAGAAGCTGGCGATCATGGAGTTCCCGCAGTTCGTGAGCCCCACGCTGGTGACGCGCGACGCCGACGAGATCCGCCGCTTCCACGCCGAACACCAGGACGTGATCCTCAAGCCGCTGGATGGCATGGGCGGCATGGGCATCTTCCGCGTTCGCTCGGACGGCCTGAACCTGGGCGCCATCGTCGAGACGCTCAACCGCGACGGCGCCACCACCGTGATGGCGCAGCGCTTCGTTCCCGAGATCGTCAAGGGCGACAAGCGGGTGCTGGTCATCGGCGGCAAGCCGGTGCCGTTCAGCCTCGCCCGCATCCCGCAGGGCAGCGAGGTTCGCGGCAACCTGGCGGCCGGTGGCAAGGGCGTGGCCCAGCCGCTGACGGAACGCGACTGGGAGATCGCGCAGGCGCTCGGCCCGGTGCTGGCCGCCCGCGGACTGCTGCTGGTGGGCCTGGACGTGATCGGCGACGTCCTCACCGAGATCAACGTCACCAGCCCGACCTGCTTCCAGGAGATCACGCAGCAGAGCGGCTTCGACGTGCCGGCGATGTTCGTCGACGCGCTGGAAGCCGCCTGCGCGGCGGTCACTCGCTGAA
>JAEWBU010000042.1 GCA_023390985.1 Pseudomonadota bacterium | reverse complement strand
CCACGGGCGCGCGCCTCAACGTGCAGGCCATGGTGACCGAGCGCGTGGGTCCCGACACGGTGTGGATGCCGTTCCACTTCTCGGGCCGCTGGATGGGCGCCGACATGCTCGCCTACTACCCGAGCGGGGCAGCGCCGGTCGTGCGCGGCGAGGCGGTCAACACCGCCACGACCTACGGCTATGACAGCGTCACCATGATGCAAGAAACCAAGACCACCGTCTGCCAGATCGAGCGGGCCTGAGGAGAACACCATGGCAAGAATGAAGTTCATCTGCGACTCGGAGCGTTGCATCGAATGCAACGGCTGCGTGACCGCATGCAAGAACGAGAATGAGGTGCCGTGGGGCGTGAACCGCCGCCGCGTGGTGACCCTCAACGACGGCGTGCCGGGCGAGCGCTCCATCTCGGTGGCGTGCATGCACTGCTCCGACGCGCCCTGCATGGCGGTGTGCCCGGTCAACTGCTTCTACCGCACTGAAGAGGGCGTGGTGCTGCACGACAAGGACACCTGCATCGGCTGCGGCTACTGCAGCTACGCCTGCCCGTTCGGCGCGCCGCAGTTCCCGGCGTCCGGCACGTTCGGCGTGCGCGGCAAGATGGACAAGTGCACCTTCTGCGCCGGCGGCCCGGAAGCGCACGGCTCGCAGGCCGAGTTCGAGAAGTACGGCCGCAACCGCCTGGCCGAAGGCAAGCTGCCGGCCTGCGCCGAGATGTGCTCGACCAAGGCACTGCTGGCCGGCGACGGCGACGTGGTCGCCGACATCCTGCGCAACCGCGTGCTCAAGCGCGGCAAGGGCGCGGAGGTCTGGGGCTGGGGCACGGCCTACGGCTCGCGCCAGGGCGGCCAACCGCAAGGGCAGAAATCGTGATGCGCGCCACCCTCGTCATCACCGCCGCCCTGTTCGGTCTCGCCGCCTGCGGCGAGTCCCCGCAGACCGCCAACCGCGTCAAGCAGGACGCCGCGCTCTTCCAGGGCACGGGCAAGCCCGCGCCCTTCGTGGCCAGCGGCTGGAAGGCCGGCGACCGCACCAGCTGGGAGCAACAGCTCAAGACCCGCGCGCAGCAGGGACAGAACGACTATGCGAAGGTCAACTGAGCTGCTGGCGGCCGCGCTGATCGCGCTGGCCGCGGTTTCGTCCGCACAGGCGGCGGCCCCGCAACAAGGGCAGGGGCAGGGCGCCTCCACCCAGACCAAGCCGATCGACGACCCGGCCCCGGGACAGTCGCAAGGCGGCATCCAGGGCCAGAACATCTTCGAGGTCAAGCCGGAGGTGAAGCGGGACGCGTCCAACGACCCGGGCTACATGGACCAGACCAACGCCCAGCGCAACCGGGTCCAGCCGGGCAACAACTCGCCCATGTGGCGTGACGTGCAGCGCGGCGTGGAAGGCTTCAGCAGCCTCCCGAAGAGCCAGGCGCCGGAAGCCGGCGTGCTGATCCAGGGCCAGGTGCAGTACCCCGGTTCGCGGCTCACCACGGCCGGCGAAGCCTGGCGCCAGGTGCGCAACAACTGGATCATTCCCTATGGCGGTGCGCTGGTCCTGATCAGCATCGTCGCCCTGGCGATCTTCTGGTTCACGCGCGGGACCATCGGCCACAACGAAGCCATCGGCGGCGGCGGCCGGCGCATCGAGCGCTTCACCCCGTTCGAGCGCGCCGCGCACTGGACCAACGCCATCGCGTTCGTGGTGCTCGGCATCTCGGGCATCGTGATGGCGTTCGGCAAGTTCTTCATGCTGCCCGTGGTGGGCGGAACGCTGTTCGGCTACTTCACGTACCTGCTGAAGAACCTGCACAACTTCTTCGGGCCGCTGTTCGCGGTGTCGCTGGTGATCGTGATCATCACGTTCATCAAGGACGAGTTCCCGCGCAAGGGCGACCTGAACTGGCTGGCCAAGGCCGGCGGCGTGTTCAGCAAGTCGGGCGAGGAGCCGCCGACCCATCGCTTCAACGCGGGCGAGAAGGTGGTGTTCTGGGCCGGCGTGGTCGTGCTCGGCATCGTCACGGTCGCTTCCGGGCTGGTGCTCGACCACCTCATCCCGGGCATCGACTACGTGCGCAGCACCATGCAGCAGTCGCACATGATCCACGCGGTGGCCGCGGTGCTCATGATCTGCCTGATCGGGTTCCACATCTACCTCGGCACGGTCGGCGTCCGCGGCGCCTACGCCACCATGCGCCACGGCTACGTGGACGAAGCCTGGGCGCGCGAGCACCACGGCTACTGGCTCGACGACATCCAGGCCGGGAAGATCCCGGCGCAGCGCAGCGGCCACAAGCCCGATGCCGCGCCCGTCCCCGGCGAACCGGTCCGCTCCGCCTGAAAGAACGACCAACATGAGCATGCGACTCCTCTCCCTTCTCCTGCTCGCCGCTTTCGGCACCGGCGCCTGGGCCAAGCTTCCGGCGCCCCAGCTGGACGACGCCGCCAAGGCCAAGGCCGCCGAAACCGCGGCCAAGGCCGCGTGGCAGGCCAAGGTCGACGCGTTCCAGCTGTGCAAGGCGCAGGACAAGGTTGCCGCCAAATTCAAGGGCAATGGCAACGCCAAGCCCGTGCCGGTCGTGGCCACCCCGGCGTCCGCGCCGACGGCGGCCGCCTCCGCACCTGCGGCAGCGGCTTCCGCACCCGCGGCGGGCGCCTCCGCGCCAACCACGCCGGTCGCCGCCAAGCCGCCTACCCCCTGTGCCGACCCGGGTCCGTTCGCCTACAACGCGCCCGAGCAGAAGCCGCTGGAAACCTCCGGCGCGCATTCGCCCACCGGCACCGCCGCCAGCCCGCCGAGCGTGCGTCCGGAGTCGGCCCAGATGGCGCCGACCAAGCCGCTGACCGCCCCCTCGGCCGCTCCCGCCGCCTCCGGCGCCAAGTAGTCCTGATCCGGACCGGGGCGTGTCCCCGTCATACACTGCCGCGATGCTTCCGCGGTTGACCCAGGCGCGCGCGCCGCTCACGCGCGAGGTGGACGTGCTCGACGAGCACGGCCACGCCCAGCGCATCGCCATCCCGGCCGAGCGCGACCTCACCGTCTACGTCGACAGGCGCGAGCTGGTCACGCTGATGACCCTGGGCGCGCATCCCGAGTGGCTGGTGCTCGGCTACCTGCGCAACCAGCGCCTGGTGCGAACCATCGAGGAGGTCGAGTCCGTCACCGTCGACTGGGAAGTCTCCAGCGCCGCGGTGAAGACCCGCTCCGGCATCGACCGCATCGAGGAACGCACCGCGCGCCGCGTGGTCACCACCGGCTGCGGACAGGGCAGCGTGTTCGGCGCCCTGATGGACGACGTGGCCTCGCTGAAGCTGCCGCCCGCGGTGCTCGGCCAGTCCGCGCTCTACGGAATCCTCGAAGCCATCCGCCGCCAGGAGAGCACCTACAAGTCCGCCGGATCGGTGCATGGCTGCGCGCTGTTCCGTGGCGCCGAGATGCTGCTCTTCGTCGAGGACGTCGGCCGCCACAACGCCATCGACACCATCGCCGGCTGGATGTGGATGCAGGGCGTTTCCGCCGAGCAGGCCCCGGAGGAGGAGCCCTACGTCTTCTACACGACGGGCCGCCTGACCAGCGAGATGGTGATCAAGTCGGCGCAGATGGGCGTGTCCATCGTGGTCTCGCGCAGCGGCACCACGCAGATGGGCCACCAGATCGCCGCGCAGCGCGGCCTGTGCACGGTGGGCCGGGCGCTCAACCGGCGCTTCATCTGCTACACGGCGCCGCAGCGGCTGCGCTGGCAGCCCGAGCTGGCCAGGGCCGGCTCAGTGGGCTGAGGCGCCTCGCCCGGCGGCGGGCTGCAGCCCGTAGTAGCCGCGCGAAGTCGGCTGCGTGTTCCACTGCCGCATCCGCCAGTCCTCGTAGTCGGTCGTGATGCGCGCCACGAACGCAGGCAGGCGGTCGTGCAGGTGGACCGAGATGCGCGGCAACCGCATCAGGTCGTCGCCTGGGCGCGCGCGCGAACTCACGATCGAGGTGGCCATGGCGAAACCCGACTGCCGCGCCATCGCCGCGTGTTCGGCGCGGTGCTCGCCGTAGGGATAGCAGAAGCTGCGAAGCTCGACCTGCAGCAGCGACTCCAGGTCGCGCTTGCTGCCGGCGATCTCCTCGCGCGCCGTCACGTCGTCGCACCTGCACAGGTTCGCGTGCGTGCGGGTGTGCGCACCGATCTCCATGCCGGCGGCCAGCCAGTCGCGCAGGTGCTCGACCTGCATCAGCGGGACCGAGGGCGCGCCCTGTCCGTGGTCCCACGCG
>JAEWBU010000026.1 GCA_023390985.1 Pseudomonadota bacterium | reverse complement strand
CGGCGGCCGCGTCGTCCTTGCGCGCCGCCCACTGGGCGGTCTGCTCCTTCAGCTGCGCCAGGCGCTGCTCGACCCGTTGCCGGCCCTCGACCACGAAGCGGATCTCCGCCTCCAGCCGGCCGACTTCGGCGCTGGCCTCGTACAGCAGGCCCTGGGCCTGGTTGACCTGGTCGCCGGCCGCGTAGTGGGCCTGGCGGATGGTCTCGAGCTCGTTCTCGACGTGACGCAGATCGGCCACCCGCGACTCGAGGTCGTTGACGGCCTTCTCGGCCTCGGACTTGAGCCGGCCCTGGTCGACCTCGGCTTCGGCGCGCTTGAGGAACCACTGCTGGTGCTGCTTGAGCGTGACGTCCGCCTGCAGCGAGTTGTACCGGGCGGCCACCTCGGCCTGCTTCTCGAGCTTCTCCAGGTTGGCGTTCAGCTCGCGCAGGATGTCTTCCACCCGGGTGAGGTTCTCGCGCGTGTCCGAGAGGCGGTTCTCGGTCTCGCGCCGGCGCTCCTTGTACTTGGAGACGCCCGCCGCTTCCTCGAGGAACAGGCGCAGTTCCTCGGGCTTGGATTCGATGATCCGGCTGATCGTGCCCTGGCCGATGATGGCGTAGGCGCGCGGGCCCAGGCCGGTTCCCAGGAACACGTCCTGCACGTCGCGCCGGCGCACCGGCTGGTTGTTGATGTAGTAGCTGCTGGTGCCGTCGCGGGTCAGCACGCGCTTGACCGCGATCTCCGCGAACTGGCTCCACTGGCCGCCCGCCCGGTGGTCGGCGTTGTCGAAGATCAGCTCGACCGAGGAGCGCGAAGCCTGCTTGCGGGTGGTCGTGCCGTTGAAGATCACGTCCTGCATGGACTCGCCACGCAGCTCGCTCGCCTTCGACTCGCCGAGCACCCAGCGCACCGCGTCCATGATGTTGGACTTGCCGCAGCCGTTGGGACCGACCACCCCGACCAGCTGGCCGGGCAACATGAAGTTGGTGGGTTCGGCGAAGGACTTGAATCCGGAAAGCTTGATGGAGTTGAGACGCACGGCGGCAAGCCCGGTGGAGGATTCTCGGCGGTGGGCCGCCCCCTGGGCAGCCCTCGAAAAGTGGGTCGCATGATACCCGCTGAGCCGCGGCGCCCGACACTGGGAAAGGCGGCCCGCCGCCTGCAACAGACGGTAAGCGCCGACAAGGCCAGCCCGGCCGTTTTGCTAAGACCGGGCGCATGGCGGGCAAGGTCTTCATCGGGGTTTCGGGATGGCGCTACGAACCCTGGCGCGGCAACTTCTATCCCCGGGGCCTGGCCCAGAGCCGCGAGCTCTGGCACGCGGCCCGGCACTTCAACAGCATCGAGCTCAATGGCTCGTTCTACTCGCTGCAGCGGCCTTCCAGCTACGCCATGTGGGCCGAGCAGACGCCGCCGGGCTTCGTCTTCGCGGTCAAGGGCGGACGCTTCATCACCCACATGCTCAAGCTGCGAAACGTCGAGGCGGCGATGGGCAACTTCTTCGCCTCGGGACTGTTCGCGCTGGGCGACAAGCTGGGGCCGATCCTGTGGCAGTTCCCGCCGCAGATGCGGTTCAACCCGCAGCTGTTCGAGGCTTTCTTCGCGTCCCTGCCGAAGACCACGGCCACCGCCGCCAAGGTCGCGCTGCGGCGCGACCACCGCCTGAAGGGCCGCGAGCTGCTGGAGCCGCTGCACCGGCAGCGCCTGCGCCACTGCGTGGAGGTGCGGCACGACTCCTTCGTCGACCCGGACTTCATCGCCCTGCTCCGCCGCTACAACATCGCCTGGGTGGTGGCCGACACGCCGAACCCCTGGCCGCTGTACGAGGACGTCACGGCCGATTTCGTCTACATGCGGCTGCACGGTTCCACCGAGCTCTACAAGAGCCGCTACACACCGGAACAGATCGCCGACTGGGCGGCGCGGATCGATGCCTGGCGCCACGGCCGCCAGCCCGCGGACGCGAGGCTGATCTCGAAGAAGACGCCGCCGAAGCGCGAGGCGCGCGACGTGTACTGCTACTTCGACAACACCGACAAGCTGCACGCCCCGGACAACGCCCGCGAGCTGATGGCGGCGCTGGGGCTGCCGCTCACGCCATCGACGGCTGGCCGTTGGACGCCGTGACGCCGCCGTCCACCGGCAGGCAGACGCCGGTGACCATGGCGGCGTCCGGGCTGGCGAGGAAGGCGACCACCGCCGCGACTTCGGCGGGCGTGGCCGGGCGGCCCAGCGGCATCCGTTCCCGGAACTTCGCCAGCAGTTCGCGGTTGCCGACCATTTCCTCCGTCATCGGCGTCAGCGTGAAGCTGGGCGCGACCGCGTTGACGCGCACGCCGTCCGGTCCGTGGTCCAGCGCCAGGGCCCGCGTGAAGTTGATGATCGCGCCCTTGGATGCGTTGTAGAACGACAGTCCCCAGTCGCCGCCCAGGCCCGAGACCGACGCCATGTTGACGATGCAGCCCTTGCTGCCGATCAGGTGCGGCATGGCGGCGCGGCAGCCGTGGAACACGCCGCCGGCGTTGATCGCCATGGTCTCTTCCCACTCGTCCAGGCTGGCCTCGGTGACCTTGCCTTCGGGCGCCACGCCGGCGTTGTTGACCATCACGTCGAGCCGGCCGAAGCGGCGCAGCGCGGCCTCGACCAGGGCTTCCACCTGGCGGTACTTCGAGACGTCGCACGCCTTCACCAGCGTGCGTTCGGCCGGCAGCTCGGCCGCGACGCGGTCCAGCTTCTCCCTGGTCCGCCCCGCCAGCACCACCGAGGCGCCCTCGGCGGAGAACCGCCGGGCGATGCCCTCGCCGATGCCCGACCCGGCGCCGGTGACGATGACGACCTTGTCCACGAACCGCTGCATGCCTCGAACCTCTCGCTGAAAGTGGGAAGAAGCAGGCAGCTTGCGGCGCGCCGGACCGCCGCGGCGTCAGCCGGACACCCGAGCGCGCGAGCGGATCAGGCGGTTTCCTCGTGCAGGCAGAGGCAGTTGCCTTCGGTGTCGTAGAACCACGCGGCCTTCTCGGCGCCGAGCACGCAGATGTGCTTCTCGGTCTTCAGGCCGGGCATGTCGTAGTCCTCGAACTTCACGCCGGCCTGCTCGAGCTGCCGGACCGTCGAGTCGATGTCGCTCACCTCGAAGCTCACGGCGGTGTGCTCGGCCTTGGTGGCCGCCTCGCGCGGGAACAGCGCCAGCGTGGCGCCGCCCGGGTGGTACAGCACCTTGCCGTCGGGCTTGGGCCCGTCGGGGCGGAAGCCCAGCTTGCCCTCGTAGAACGCTCTCGCGCGGGACATGTCGACGACGGGCAGCATGGTGGTCACGGTGCTTTCCGACAGCATGGCGATGCTCCTTGAGGGCGGGCGGCGAAGGATAGTCGCCAGGCTCGGCGTTTCAAGGCGGCCGCGATAATCCCCTCCCATGAATCCCCTCCTGGCCCGCCTGCAGCCCTATCCCTTCGAGCGGCTGCGGCAGTTGTTCGCGGGCGTGACCCCGAATCCCTCCCTGCGCCCGATCAGCCTGGGCATCGGCGAGCCCAAGCACGCCACGCCCGCCTTCATCAAGCAGGCCCTGGTCCGGGCCCTGGAAACGCCGGGCAGCGACCTGACCGGCTATCCGCCGACCATCGGCACGCCGAAACTGCGCGAGGCTTTCGCCGGCTGGCTGTCGCGCCGCTACGGCCTGCCGGTGGACGCGGCCACGCAGGTGCTGCCGGTCAACGGCTCGCGCGAGGCGCTGTTCGCTTTCGCGCAGGCGGTGGTGGATCCGACGCAGAAGCCGGTCGTGGTCTGCCCCAATCCGTTCTATCAGATCTACGAAGGCGCGGCCTTCCTGGCCGGCGCGGAGCCGTACTACGCGCCGTCCGACCCGGCGCGCAACTTCGCGGTGGACTGGGACAGCGTGCCAGCCGACGTCTGGGCGCGCACCCAGCTGCTGTACGTCTGCTCGCCGGGCAACCCCACCGGCGCCGTGATGCCGCTGGACGAATGGCGCAAGCTGTTCGAGCTGTCGGATCGCCACGGCTTCGTGATCGCCTCCGACGAGTGCTACAGCGAGATCTACTTCCGCGACGAACCGCCGCTGGGCGGCATGGAAGCGGCGGCCAAGCTCGGCCGCAACGACTTCCGCCGGCTGGTGTCGTTCACCAGCCTCTCCAAGCGCAGCAACGTGCCCGGCATGCGAAGCGGTTTCGTGGCCGGCGACGCGCAACTGCTCAAGGCCTTTGCGCTCTACCGGACCTACCACGGCAGCGCGATGGCGCCGCCGGTGCAGGCCGCCAGCATCGCGGCCTGGGGCGACGAGAACCACGTCGTGGCCAACCGCGCCGAGTACCGCCGCAAATTCGCCGAGGTGACGCCCGTGCTGGCCGAGGTGCTGGACGTGCGACTGCCGGATGCCGGCTTCTACCTCTGGGCCGGCGTGCCGGGCGGCGACGACACGGCGTTCGCCCGCGACCTGCTGGCTCAATACAATGTCACGGTCTTGCCGGGCAGCTACCTCGCCCGCGAGAGCGGCGGCCGCAACCCCGGCGCCGGCCGCGTGCGCATGGCCCTGGTGGCCGAGGCCGCCGAATGCCTGGAAGCCGCGCAACGCATCGTCCAATTCGTCCAGAAGAACCACTCCTGAGTCCCTCCATGACCGCACAGCTGCAACAGACCATCGACGCCGCCTGGGAAAACCGCGCGAACCTCTCCCCCAAGGCCGCTCCCAAGGAAGTGACCGAGGCGGTCGAACACGTCATCGCCGAACTGAATCACGGCCGCCTGCGCGTGGCCACCCGCGAAGGCGTGGGCCAGTGGAACGTCCACCAGTGGATCAAGAAGGCGGTGCTGCTGTCCTTCCGCCTGAAGGACAACGAGCTGATGAAGTCCGGCGAGCTGGCCTTCTTCGACAAGGTGCAGACGAAGTTCGCCCACCTCTCGCCCGAGGAGATGGCGGCCACCGGCGTGCGCGTGGTGCCGCCGGCCGTGGCCCGCCGGGGCAGCTTCATCGCCAAGGGCGCGGTGCTGATGCCCAGCTACGTGAACATCGGCGCCTACGTCGACGAAGGCACCATGGTGGACACCTGGGCCACCGTCGGTTCCTGCGCGCAGGTGGGCAGGAACGTGCACCTGTCCGGCGGCGTGGGCCTGGGCGGCGTGCTCGAGCCGCTGCAGGCCAATCCGACCATCATCGAGGACAACTGCTTCATCGGGGCGCGCTCCGAGATCGTGGAAGGCGTGATCGTCGAGGAGAACTCGGTGGTCTCGATGGGCGTGTACATCGGCCAGAGCACCCCGATCTACGACCGCTCCACCGGCGAGATCAGCTACGGCCGCATCCCGGCCGGCTCCGTCGTGATCTCCGGCAGCCTGCCCAAGGACGGCGGCAAGTACAGCCTGTACGCGGCCATCATCGTCAAGCGCGTCGACGCCCAGACCCGGGCCAAGACCAGCCTGAACGACCTCCTGCGTCCCTGAGCAAAGCCCGACGCGGGTGCGGGCTGCGCACCACAGACGGCCGGTTTCCGGCATCTGTCATTTGTCATCCGCGGGCGCAGCCGCGATCATTGGTCATCCGCGGAAGGAGTGAGCGAAGCAATGAGCACGATGGAGCGCATCCTGCGCCTGATGGGCGAGAAGAAGGCGTCGGACGTCTACCTGTCGGCCAACGCGCCGGCCCTGATCAAGATCAACGGCCAGTGCGTCCCGATCAACAACCAGCTGCTGCCGCCCGACGCGCCCAAGGCGCTGCTGGCGGAAGTGCTGCCCTCCCGGCGCATCACCGAGCTGGAGGAAACGGGTGAACTGAACATGGCCCACGCGATCGAGGGCGTAGGCAACTTCCGCTTCTCCGCGATGCGCCAGCGCGGCACCTACGCCGCCGTGATCCGCTACATCACGACGGAGATCCCGGCGCTGGGGACGCTCAACGTGCCCATGATCCTGGGCGAACTGATCATGGCCAAGCGCGGCCTGCTGCTGATGGTCGGCGCCACCGGCGCCGGCAAGAGCACCACGCTGGCGGCGATGATGGATTACCGCAACGAGAAGGCTTCCGGCCACATCCTGACCATCGAGGACCCGGTCGAATTCCTGTTCAAGAACAAGAAGTCGGTGGTCAACCAGCGCGAGGTGGGCAGCGACACGCAGTCGATGCAGACGGCGCTGAAGAACGCGCTGCGCCAGGCGCCCGACGTCATCCTGATCGGCGAGATCCGCGACCGCGAAACCATGTCGGCCGCCATCGCCTACGCGCAGTCGGGCCACCTGTGCCTGGCCACCATGCACGCCAACAACAGCTACCAGGCGCTGAACCGCATCCTGTCGTTCTACCCGGTCGAGGTGCGGCCCACGATGCTGGGTGATCTGGCCGCGGCGCTCAAGGGCATCGTCTCGCAGCGCCTGCTGCGCACCGTGCACGGCGGCCGCGCGCCCGCGGTGGAGGTCATGCTCAATACCAAGCTGGTATCCGAGCTGATCGAGAAAGGCGACTTCTCCGGCGTCAAGGACGCGATGGAGAAATCGATGGCCGAGGGCTCGCAGACCTTCGAGCAGGCCATCGCGCGGCTGATCGTCGACGGCGTGGTCGACCGCAAGGAAGGCATCGCCAACGCCGACTCCCCCACCAACCTTCAGTGGCGCCTGCAGAACGATTTCGGTCCCGCAGGGGGCGCAGCCCAGCCGGAGGAAGGCGCGAGCGAGGAGGACCTGGCCGACGAACCTTCGTTCACCGAGATCACGCTGGACGTCAAGCATTGAAGGCTCTCCAACTCACCGAGCAGCTGATTTCGCGCCGCTCGGTCACCCCCGATGACGCCGGCTGCCAGCAACTGCTGCGCGATCGGCTGCAGCCCCTGGGTTTCGAATGCGAGACCATCGTCAGCGGGCCGGCGGACTTCCGCGTCACCAATCTCTGGGCCAAGCGCACGGCGTCGAATCCGGGCGCGCCTACCCTCGTGTTCGCCGGCCACACCGACGTGGTGCCCACCGGCCCGCTCGAGCAGTGGACCAGCGACCCGTTCGTGCCGGCCCACCGCGACGGCAAGCTCTATGGCCGCGGGGCGGCCGACATGAAAACCTCGATCGCCGCCTTCGTGGTGGCGGTGGAGGAATTCCTGGCCGCCCGTCCCGATCCGGCGCTGTCGCTCGCGCTGCTGATCACCAGCGACGAGGAAGGCCCGGCGGTCGACGGCACCGTGGTCGTGTGCGAGCAGCTCAAGTCGCGCGGCGAGAAGCTGGACTTCTGCATCGTCGGCGAGCCCAGCTCGGTCACCCGCGTGGGGGACATGATCAAGAACGGCCGCCGCGGCAGCCTGTCGGGCAAGCTCACCATCCGCGGCATCCAGTGCCACATCGCGTATCCGCAGCTGGGCCGCAACCCGATCCACCAGGCGATGCCGGCGCTGGCCGAGCTCGCCGCGATCGAATGGGACCGCGGCAACGACTTCTTCCAGCCCACCAGCTTCCAGGTCAGCAACATCCACGGCGGCACCGGCGCCACCAACATCATCCCGGGCGCGGTGGTGGTGGATTTCAACTTCCGCTACTCGACCGAATGCACGCCGGAGGCCCTGCGCAGCCGCGTGCACGAGGTGCTGGACCGGCACGGGCTGGAGTACCAGCTGGACTGGACGCTGGGCGGCCTGCCCTTCCTCACGCGCCCCGGCCGGCTGGTCGATGCGGCGACGAAGGCGATCGGCGAGATCGCCGGCATCACGCCCGAGCTGTCCACCACCGGCGGCACCAGCGACGGCCGCTTCATCTCGCAGATCTGCCCGCAGGTGGTGGAACTGGGACCGGTCAACGCCACGATCCACAAGATCGACGAACATGTGGTGGTGGCGGACATCGAGCCGCTGAAGGACATCTACCGGCGCACGCTGGAGCTGCTGGAAATACAAGAATGATGTCGTCCCCGCGAAGGCGGGGACCCAGGGGGCGTGACGCAAAATGCGGAAGCCCTGGATCCCCGCCTTCGCGGGGATGACGAGCACATTCCCCATGACCCTTATTGAGCTCATCGAAGCCGGCGCATCGCGGCTGGACCAAGCCGGCGTCGCCTTCGGCCAGGGCACCACCAACGCCTTCGACGAAGCCGCCTGGCTCGTGCTGTGGAAGCTCGGCCTGCCGCTGGACGCGCTCGACGAGCACGCAAGCGACGCGCTCACCGCCGACCAGGTGCAGCAGGTCCAGGCGCTCGTCGATCAGCGCATCGAGACCCGCAAGCCCGCCGCCTACCTGACCGGCGAAGCCTGGCTGCAGGGCGTGCCGTTCCATGTGGACGAGCGGGCCATCGTGCCGCGCAGCTTCATCGCCGAACTGCTGGCCGATGGCACCATCGATCCCTGGCTGGGCGAGCACACGCGGCGCGTGCTGGACCTGTGCACCGGCAACGGCAGCCTGGCGGTGCTGGCGGCGATGGCGTATCCCGATGTCGAGGTCGATGGCGCGGACCTGTCCGCCGACGCGCTGGCGGTGGCCCGGCTCAACGTCGATCGGCACGCCCTCGCCAGCCGCATCCGCCTGCTGGAGTCGGACGGCCTGCAATCCATGCAAGGTCCATACGACCTGATCCTCTGCAACCCACCCTACGTCAACAGCGACAGCATGTCCGCGCTGCCACCCGAGTTCCGCGCGGAACCTGAACTGGCGCTGGCGGGTGGCGCCGACGGCATGGACTTCGTGCGCAACCTCCTGCGCGACGCGCCGGCCCGCATGAACGAACACGCCGTGCTCGTGCTGGAGATCGGCAACGAGCGCGCCCATTTCGAACGCGCCTTCCCGCGCCTGGAAGCCGTGTGGCTGGACACCAGCGCCGGCGCCGACCAGGTGCTTCTGCTCACGCGCGAGGCCCTCCTTTCCCCATGATCACGCTTCGCAACATCACCCTGCGCCGCGGCACCAAGGTGCTGCTGGACCAGGTCTCGGCCACCCTCAATCCCGGCGAGAAGGTCGGCCTGGTCGGCCGCAACGGCGCCGGCAAGTCCAGCCTGTTCGCGCTCTTCAACGGCAGCCTGCACGAGGACGCCGGCGAGTTCTCGGTGCCCGCGCAATGGCGGCTGTCGCAGGTCGCGCAGCACATGCCCGAGACCGGCGAGAGCGCCACCGATTTCGTGCTGGGCGGCGACACGCGGCTGATGGAACTGCGCGCCGAACTGGCCGAAGCGGAAGCCGGCGAGGACGGAATGCGCATCGCCCACGCCCACTCGGACCTGGCCGATGCCGGCGAGCACGACGCCGTGCCGCGCGCCCAGGCGCTGATCCTCGGCCTGGGCTTCAAGGTCGCCGAGCTCGACCTGCCGGTCAACAGCTTCTCCGGCGGCTGGCGCATGCGCCTGCAGCTGGCACGGGCGCTGATGTGCCCGTCCGACCTGCTGCTGCTGGACGAGCCGACCAACCACCTGGACCTGGACGCGCTGGTCTGGCTCGAAGCCTGGCTGCAGCGGTATCCGGGCACGATGGTGGTGATCAGCCACGACCGCGAGTTCCTGGATGCGGTGACGACTGTCACCCTGCACATCGACAACGCCAAGCTCACGCGCTACGGCGGCAACTACAGCGCCTTCGAGCTCCAGCGCGCGCAGCAGCTGGAAATGCAGCAGGCCGCCTTCAGCCGCCAGCAGGACCGCATCGCGCACCTGCAGAAGTTCATCGACCGCTTCAAGGCCAAGGCGTCCAAGGCCCGCCAGGCACAGAGCCGGGTCAAGGCGCTGGAGCGGATGGAAAAGATCGCGCCGGTGCTGGCCGAGGCGGATTTCAGCTTCGAGTTCAAGGAGCCGGCCAACCTGCCCAACCCGATGCTGGCGATCACCGATGCGCAACTGGGTTACGGCGACAAGACCATCCTGCGTGGCGTCAACCGATCGGTGCTGGCCGGCCAGCGCATCGGCATCCTGGGCGCCAACGGCCAGGGCAAGTCGACGCTGGTGAAGACCGTAGCGCGCGAGATCCCGTCGCTGGGCGGCGAGATCACCGAAGGCAAGGGCCTGCACATCGGCTACTTCGCGCAGCAGGAACTCGATGTGCTGTCGTCCGACAGCAATCCGCTGGAGCACATGATCCGGCTGGCGCGCGACGTCGGACCGGCGGGCCGCGAGCAGGAACTGCGCAACTTCCTGGGCAGCTTCAACTTCTCGGGCGACATGGTCGCGCAGCCGGTCGGCACCATGAGCGGCGGCGAGAAGGCGCGGCTGGTGCTGGCCATGATCGTGTGGCAGCGCCCCAACCTGCTGCTGCTGGACGAGCCGACCAACCACCTGGACCTGGCCACGCGCGAGGCGCTGTCGGTCGCGCTCAACGAGTTCGAAGGCACGGTGATGCTGGTCAGCCACGACCGCGCCCTGCTGCGCGCCGTCTGCGACGAGTTCTGGCTGGTGGCCGGCGGCAAAGTCGCACCGTTCGACGGCGACCTGGACGACTACCAGCGCTACCTGCTGGACGAGGCCAAGCGCATGCGCGAAGCGGCCAAGGTGGAGGCGGCCGCGGCCGCGGCTGTTCCGGCGCCCTCTCCGGCACCCGCACCTGTCGTGAACCGTCCATCGAAGGCGCGTGCGCAGCAGATGAAGAAGGAGCTGGCCCAGGCCGAGCAGCGCATGGCACAGCTGCAGGCCGACAAGGAGGCGCTCGAGCAGCGGCTCTCGGCCGGGTTGCCGGCCGCCGAGATCGCCGAGGCGGGCCGCAAGCTGAAGTCGCTCGCCGAGGCGCTGGAAACGGCCGAGGAGCGCTGGCTCGCGCTCTCCAGCGACATCGAGGCGTCCGAAGCCTGATCGGGCCCCCGCGCCCCGGGTGGCTGCCGCAGAATCGGCGGCATGCCCACCGCCCTGCAATTGGCCGAAGGCGACCCCGCGCTGCTGGAGCGCGTGCGACTGTGCCGCCGGCTGCTCAACCGGCGCGCGCTCACCGGTGCGGCGGTGAGCGCGGTGCCCCTGCCCGGCCTGGATTTCGCCTTCGATGCCGCGCTGCTCAGCCGGCTGCTGCCCGAGATCAACTCGCAGTTCGGCCTCACGCCGGACCAGCTGGCCCGGCTGCCGCGCCACCAGCACGACCAGGTGCAGAAGGCGATCTCGGTGGTCGGGTCGGTGGTGATCGGCAAAGTCGTCACGCGGGAGCTGGTGATCCGCGTGGCGCGCACGGTCGGCGTGCGGATGACGGGCAAGCAGGCCGCCAAGTACGTCCCGTTCGCCGGGCAGGCCGTGGCGGCGCTCATGGGCTATGCCGCCCTGCGCTACCTGGGCGAGGAGCACCTCAAGGACTGCGTGCGGGTGGTGCGCGAAGCGCGGCTGCAGCTGCCGCCCGCACCGCTCTCAATGGTTGAGCGACTGAGCTGAGAGGTCGCGCAGCACCTGCTCGTTGTCGACCAGCCGGGCCACCAGGCGCGCGCCCTGGCTCAGCCAGCGCTGGTCGCGGTCGGTGGCGGCTTCGTCGGTCACCGCGCTGATGCAGCAGAACTTGCCGAGCACGCGGCCATCGCGAAGCACGACCGCGGCCTCGAGCAGCGAGCGCCCCTCCCCGGCTTGCTGGCCGGCCGCCACCGCGGCGGCGGCCGGGCCATGGCCCAGCGTTTCGACCACCCGGAAACGCCGCTGGCCTTCGGTGAACTGCCCCACGAAGACAGCATCCATGCCGTGCTCACGCAGCATGGCCAGGACCACCCGGATGGCCTCCTCCTGGCCCGGAAGCGAGGCGGAAGACGACGGGCGACGGCGGGCGGCGGCAGAGTTCAGCATGGCGGTGAAAAGCGATATGGGAATCCTACCCATGCGACTTTTCAGGGGTGTGCCGCCGCGTAACAGGCCGCCGGGGCGGGGCAACACTATGGATGAGGCATGGCACCCGCGCCACGCCTCGCGAGCCGCGCCTTCCGCGATCGTGCGCCTCACCGCCTTGCGTGGGGGCCAAGGATGAGCCTGGTTACTTCTGGGACATTCGCGCGGCGGATTCGCAACGCGCGTTACGGAGCAGGTGCAATCAGCAGACGATGGGCACGGCCAGCAACGGGACGCTCCAGCTTCCCAGCTTGATCAGCTCGCGCGTGCTGGCGCGCTTGCTCCGCAGCCGTTGCAGCAAGGCGCCGATCACCAGCACCTGCAGCAGCAGGTAGACGGGCAGCGCGTTCTCCGGCCCGATCAGCGCGAGCTGTTCATGCCCGTCCACGATGGACTCTTCCGCGACGACGGCGAGCGCGTAGGCGCCGACCAGCCAGGGCCACCAGGGGGCGCCGCACGGCGCGACCGGTTCGGGCCGGGCATAGAGCGCATCCAGCAAGGCCCGCCCCTTCAGGCCTTCGCGCAGCGCGAGCGGCTCCTCGACCGCGCGGCCCAGGCGCGACGCGAGGCGGGTCCACGGATGCTTGGTGAACGCATAGCGCCAGGCGGTGTGCTTGCGAAGCGTGCGCACCACGCGCTCGTGGTGGCCGGCGATGGCGGCATCCAGGTCCGGTGTTCCGTCGTCCGCCAGGAACACCACCAGGATGTTCCCGCCGTCGCGCGAAGCGGCGGTCCGCTCAACCCGGAACCCCGCCCGCTCGCCCAGCCGGCTCAAGGTCGGGATGCCGAAGCTGAAGATGTGGGCCTCGTGGAAGGTGCCGCGCGGCGACTGGCAGACGGCTTCCACGTTGGGAACCTCGACCACGAGTTGCCCGCCCGGTCGCAGCGCCCCGCGCAGCTTGCGCAGCACCGCTGCGGGATCCTCCATGTGCTCCAGCACGTGCCAGACCGTCACCAGGTCCCAGCCGCCGGCCTCCAGTTCCACCTCGTCGAGCATGCCGCGGCGGATGTCCAGTCCGTACCGCGCTGCCGCGAAGCCCGCATAGCCCCGGTTGGGTTCGACGCCGGTGACTTCATGGCCGAGCGACTGCAGCAGGTAGGCGAACTCGCCGCCGCCGCTCCCCACGTCCAGCACCTTCATGCGGGCGCGCAGGTGCGGGCGGATCTTCTCCAGCCGGTCGAGCGCCACGCGGCCGGCGCGCAGCACATGCTTGTCCTTGGGCGCGAAGGTGCGCTTGTAGGCGAGCCGGTAGTCCTCCGTATAGAACCGGCGCGCCTCCTGCGGTCGCGGATCCGACCACACCAGCCCGCACGCCTTGCAGGCCACGGTTCGCAGCGGCTTGCCGCTGCGGCTGCGGCGCGACACGACGCTGACGTCGCGCCCGGCGCACAGGTTGCATGGGAGACTCGAGATCGAATCCGGGAGGTCCATGGCTGCTTGCTCCTTCGCGCGGGACTGTAGCGGAACACGGTCGCGAGGCTCAGCGATCGTCCTACAGCTCAGCCAGCGCCCGAGGTCGCAGCATCCGGTTGTCGATCAAGGGAGGAAGCCATGCCCCAGAAGCCTGCATGCGGCCCCTGCAACCAGAACTGCGGACAAGGGCGGAACTGTCCGGCGCGTCAAGCCACGCCGGCGCCGCAGTTGCTGGTGCGGATTGCCAAGCTGCTGCGGCCGCATCACGCACCGCGCACGGCATCACCGCGTTGAAAGCAGAAAAGCCCGCAACGCCGGGGCATTGCGGGCTTTCATGGATGCGGGTGGTAGGACGTACAAGATTCGAACTTGTGACCAACGGATTAAAAGTCCGCTGCTCTACCAACTGAGCTAACGTCCCACGCTCTTCACTGCATGTATCGCATGCAGCAAAGCCCACGATTATAGCGGTATTGCGGAGGCGTTTTTGCGGACGATCGTATCGAGCACCCAACCGGCCGCGCATTGACCGAAAGTGGCCGTCACGGCGACCACCGATCCGTAGCCGCTGCAGTTGAGCGAGCCGTCGCCTTCGATGGCGCACGAGGCATCCGGCGGTGCCACGGCTTCACGGCTGAACACGCAATTCACGCCGATGCGCTTGCCCTCGCGCGGTGCGCCATGGAACTTGCGCAGGCGATAGCGCACCTGGGCCAGCAGCGGGTCGTGGGTGGTGTTCGCGAGGTCGTCGATGTCGACCTTGTACGCGAGCCGCTTGCCGCCTGCCGCGCCGCAGGCGATGAAGGGGATGCGCTCGCGCATGGCCCAGGCCGCCATGGCCACCTTGGCCTTGGCCTCGTCGCAGGCGTCGATGACAGCGTCCACGCCGCGCGGCAGCAGCGCCGGCCAGTTCTCCGGTTCGGCGAATTCCTCCACGCAGTGCACCTGGCAACCCGGATGGATCTGCGCGATGCGTTCCTGCATGGCCAGCACCTTGGCCTGGCCGACGGTCGAATCGAGCGCGTGCACCTGGCGGTTGATGTTGGATTCGGCCACGTGGTCCAGGTCGACCAGCACGAGCGAACCGATGCCGCTGCGGGCCAGGGCTTCGGCGGCCCAGGAGCCCACGCCGCCGATGCCCACCACGGCCACGCAGGCGCGGCGCAATGCGGCCGCGCCGGCCACGCCGTACAGCCGCTCCAGCCCCGAGAAGCGACGCTCGAGGTCGGGGGCCGGCGCGTCCAGCGCGTGCTGCATCAGCGTCGGGCCAGGCGCTCGCGCGCGGCGACGGCCGCTTCGGACTGCGGGTACGCCTTGACCAGGTCCTCGAGCGTGCGGCGCGCGGCGGCGTTCTCCTTCAGCTCGATCTGGCAGTTGGCGATGGACAGCACCGCTTCCGGCGCACGCGCGTGGTCCGGCGCGGCCTGGATCAGGGCGCGGAAGTTGCCCAGCGCACCGCGGTAGTCGCGGTTGGCGTACTGCGCGTTGCCCAGCCAGAACAGCGCCGAAGGCCGGTAGCCGCTCTGCGGGAACCGCTTGAGGAACTCGGTCATGGCCGACTGGGCGCCCGCGAAGTCGGACTTGCGGAACAGGGCCAGGGCCGCCTCGAACTCGCGCTGCTCGTTCGGATCGGCGACGAACTCGCGCCCGTCGACGGTGACCTTCACCGGCTCGATGCGGCGCAGGCGGTCTTCCACCGCGACCGCCACGTCCTTTTGCAGGCGCTGCAGCTCCGACAGGTCGCGCGCCATCTGCTCGTCCTGCCCGCGCAGGCGGGCCACCTCGCCGCGCAACTGCTCGATCTGCTGCTGCAGGTCGAGGAGGCTGCGGCGCAGCTGGCCGTTCTCCTCGGTGGCGCGCTGCAGGTCCTGCTGCTGGCGCTCGTCGGCCTGGCGCTGCGCCTCGACGCGCTGGCGCAGTTCCAGGATGGCCTTGCGCGCCTCGTCGTCGGAGAAGAACTGGGCCTGGCCCGCCAGCGGCGACAGCAGTGCCGCCGCCGCGAGCGCCCGCGCGAAGGGGGCGGCGCGCATCATCGGTAGGAGATCTCGACCCGGCGGTTCTGCGCCCAGGCGGATTCACCCGTGCCGGCGGCGGCGGGCTTTTCCTTGCCGAAGCTCACCGCTTCCAGCTGGGCGTCGCCGACGCCGAGCAGGCCCAGCGCGCGACGCACCGCTTCGGCGCGACGCTGGCCGAGCGCCAGGTTGTACTCGCGGCCGCCGCGTTCGTCGGTGTGGCCCTCGAGCGCCACCTTGCGCTGCCCGTTGGCGCGCAGGAAGCGCGCGTGCGCCTCGATGATCGGCTGCGCCTCGGGCTTGATGGTGTAGCTGTCGTAGTCGAAGAACACCAGGCGCGAGACGTTGGCCGGACC
This sequence comes from Pseudomonadota bacterium, assembly GCA_023390985.1. Lineage (GTDB taxonomy): Bacteria > Pseudomonadota > Gammaproteobacteria > Burkholderiales > Burkholderiaceae_C > Ramlibacter. The sequence continues at coordinate 425 of JAEWBU010000026.1, read as the reverse complement.
GGCTTGCGTCGCATCGGTGGGCGCGGCGTCGACCGGCGCCACGCGGCTCTGGGTGGCGCCGCCGGGCGTTCCGCCGGGGCCGCCGGGGCCCACGCTGGTGGCGCTCTTGTCTTCCACCGGAACGTCGTTGAGCTTGACGCCGGAACTGCAGCCGGCGGCGAGCGTCGCCGCAACCAGCAGGCCCGTGATGATGCGTCGGGACATGGAAATACCTCCTTCGATTCCTAGAAAAAATTATTAGCGCTGATAAGGACCCCAGTCGGGTTCGCGGATGTCGCCGCTCTGCCCCGCCAGGCGCGCCTTGATCTTGCCGTCCAGCGTGGTGGTCATCAGCGACTCGCGGCCTCCCTGCCGCGTGGCGTACACGATCAATCGGCCGTTGGGCGCGAAGCTCGGACTTTCATCGGCCGTGGTGTCGGTGATGG
>JAEWBU010000403.1 GCA_023390985.1 Pseudomonadota bacterium | reverse complement strand
CGCCGGCACCTACCCCGGCTCCCACGCCCGCGCCGACCCCGGCCCCGACGCCCGCGCCGGCCCCTGCGCCGACGCCCGCGCCCACACCGGCGCCTTCACCCGCGCCGTCGTGCAACCCGGCGGCATGGAACGGCACCACGCGCTATTTCGGCGGCGACCTCGTCACGCGCAACGGCACGACCTGGGTGGCGCTGCCGGCGTCGAACAACACCTGGAACGTGAACAGCCCGCCGGAGTGGACGCCCAGCCTGTGGGCGTCAGGCGGCTGCAACTGACCGGCGCTGTGCTTGACGCTCCCGGTGCGCAGGCGCACGCTGACTGGAAGGAGAACCTTCCCATGCACGCCTTCCACCTCGAGCGCAGGATGACGTCGATGCTCGGCGGCTTCTACCCGACCGGGCACCTGTTCATCATGCTGCCGTCGCGGCAGCACGTGGAGCGAGCCGAGGCGCTGCTCGACCAGTGCGGATGCGACTGCGCCGGGCTCAGCCTGCTGACGCCCCAGGACGTGCAGGACGTGATGCACCTCTTCGACCGCCACGACCTGCTGCTGCCTTCCGTGGGCACCGAGGAAGACACCTGCCGCCATTTCGCCGAGCTGGCGCTGCGCGGCCACCACGCCCTGCTGGTGCCGGCCCGCAACGCGCAGGCCGTCGAGCGGATCATGGAAGCGCTGCGCGACGTGGACGTCTCCTGCGCGGTGCGCTACCGGCACTTCGTCATCGAGGACCTGGTGGTCTAGCGCGCCAACCGGCCGTCCGGCTTGCTGCAAACGCGGGATTGACGGCATCCCGCACGTGTCCTTACCGTTCCGCTTCTTCAACGACGGAGGAGCGGCAGATGAATCCCTGGGTCAAACGCGGCGGCCTCGCCGTGGTGGTGCTGGCCGTGCTCGCGGGCGGCGCGGTGTTCCTCGGCCTTCGCATGGCCGACGCGCGGATGGAGCGAAAGGTCGAGGTGAAGGTCCAGCCGGTCGCGTTCCGAAGCGACGCGCAGTCGCTGGAACGCGGCAAGTACCTCTTCAACTCGCGCGGCTGCGTCGACTGCCATGGCGACAACGGCGCGGGCCGCACGTTCGTCGAGGACGGCGCGGGCCTGAAGATCAAGGGGCCGAACATCAGTCCCGGTCCAGGCAACGTCGTCGCCGCTTACCAGCCGCAGGACTGGGTGCGCGCCATCCGCCACGGCGTCGCGCCTTCCGGCCGTCCGCTGATGGTGATGCCCAGCGAGGACTACAACCGCTTCACCGACGACGACCTCGCATCGCTCGTGGCCTACGTGCGCAGCCTGCCGCCGGCGCAGGGCACGGGGGCCGAGGTGCGGTTGCCGCTGCCCGCGCGCGTCGCCTACGGCTTCGGAGCGATCCGCGATGCGGCGGCCAAGATCGACCATTCGCTGCCGCCGCAGCAGCCCATCCCGGAAGCGGTGAGCGTGGAGCACGGCAGGTACGTGGCCAACATGTGCCTGGGCTGCCACGGCGAGAAGCTGGCCGGCGGCAAGGTGCCGGGCGGCCCGCCCGACTGGCCCGCGGCGGCCAATCTCACGACTGGTCCCGGCTCGGTGATGAAGCTCTATCCCGACGCCGACTCGATGCTCAAGCTGTTCCGCACCGGCAAGCGGCCGGACGGCAGCGACGTGCTGGTGATGCCGTTCGGCTCGCTGAAGAACATGAGCGAGACCGACGTGCGGGCGCTGTATCTGTATCTGAAGACCCTGCCGCCGCAGGCCAAGGGCTGAGCCACCGACCCGTCATTCCCGCGGAGGCGGGAATCCAGAGCGTCCGCCTTCAGCGGACTTCAAGGGAAAACACTGGATCCCCGCCTTCGCGGGGATGACGGCAGTGTGGCCATCAACTCGCGGCGCGCACCATGCCCACCGGGCGGACGAAGTTGCCGCCGCCCAGGTGGTGCAGCGTCTGCAGTTCGGTGTTGTCCTCGCGGTAGTCCCAGTGTCCGTTGGCGAACACGCGTGGGTCGGCCGCGGCCGCCACCACTTCGGCGAAGCAGGTGTCGTAAGCGTCCTCGGTGTGGCGTTCGGGAATCAGGCGGCACTCCAGCCAGGCGGCGCAGCCGTCCTCGATCAGGGGCACGCCGGTTACGACGCCGGCATGGCTGCGGATCGCGTGCTGCGCGAACTTGTCGTGCTCGCGTCCGCTCGCGCTGCCCACCGCGTAGGCCACATCGGCCAGCGCGATGCCGGGCAGGCACAGGCCGAACACGCCGCTCGCCGCGACCAGTTCGCGCGTGAAGGTCTTCTTGTCGATCACCACCGCGATGCGCGGCGGCGTGAACTCGACCGGCATCGACCAGGCCGCGGCCATCACGTTGCGGCGGCCGCCGTGCGCGCTGGTGACGAGCACGGTTGGGCCGTGGTTGATGAGGCGGCTGGCGTGGTGGAGGGCGACGGGGATGAAGCGGCTCATGGGCCACCATCCTAGTCGTCGGCTAGTTCAACTGCGAAGGCAGCCAGAGCGAGATCGCCGGGAACGCGCACAGGATCACCAGCCGCAGCACGTCCACCGTGATGAACGGCATCGTCCCCCGGTAGATGCGCCCGAGCGTGACGTCCCTCGCGATCGAGTTGATGACGAACACGTTGATGCCCACCGGCGGACAGATCATTCCGAACGTCACCGCCATCACCACGATGACGCCGAACCACACCGGGTCGAACCCGAGCTGCATCATGGCCGGGAACACCACCGGCACGGTGAGCAGGATCATGGCCAGTTCGTCCATGATCGCGCCGAGGATGAAGTAGCCCACCATCACCAGCGCCAGCACGCCGTAGGCGCCGACCGGAAGGCCGACGAGGAAGGCCACGGCCTTCTGCGTGAACTGGGTGATCGTCAGGAAGTAGCCGAACAGGAAGGCGCCGATCACGATCATCATGATCGCGGACGACACGCGCAGCGTGTCGATGAGCGCGGCGCGGATCTCGGGCACGCGAAGGCGGCGGCGCAGGACGCCGATCAGCAGCGTGCCGACCGCGCCCACGCCGGCGCCTTCCTCCACCGTGAACAGGCCGCCGTAGATGCCGCCCAGCACGAACACGAACAGCAGCACCACCGCCCACAGCCCGCGCAGCGATGCCCAGCGCTCGGACCAGGAATGCAGTTCGCCGCGCGGCAGCGCGTCGGGCCGCATCCGGCTGATGATCTGCACCACGAGGAAGTAGAAGCCGATGGCCATCAGCCCCGGCAGCACGCCGGCGGCGAACAGCTTCTTGATGTCGGTCTCGGTCATGATCCCGTACAGAACGAAGATCACCGAGGGCGGGATCATGATGCCCAGCGTGCCGCCGGCGGCGATGAGGCCGGCCGACAGGCCGGGGTGGTAGCCCGCGCGGCGCATCTCGGGCAGCGCGACCTGCGCCATCGTCGCCGCGGTGGCGACCGACGAACCGTTGATGGCCGCGAAGCCGCCGCAGGCCGCGACCGACGCCATCGCCAGCCCGCCGCGCAGGTGGCCCAGCCACGCCCGGCCCGCCGCGAACAGCTCCTGGCTCATGCCGCCGCGCGAGGCGAAGGCACCCATCAGGATGAACATCGGGATGACGCTCAGGTTGTAGTCCGTCACCACCGAGAGCGGCACGTTGGCCAGCAGGTTGAAGCCGGCCTTCCAGCCGGAGAGCGCCGCGAAGCCGAGGACGCCGGCCGCGCCCATGGCGATGCCGATCGGCACCCGGATCGCCATCAGGGCGAACATGCCGACGAAGCCCAGCAGGGCGACCATGTCACGGTCCATCGAGAGTCTTTCCTAGTCGAGCGCGAGCGGCTCGGGCTTGAGCTTGTCGTCCTGGCCGCGCCAGAGGAACACGATGCGCACGAACGCCAGCAGCACCGCCACCGTGATGCCGACCGAGGCGATGGCGTAGAACACCCACAGCGGCAGGCGCAGGTCCATCGTGCCCTGCGTGCCGGTGCCGCCCACCTTCACCCAGACCATCCACGCGAGCGGGACGAGGAAGGCGAGGGTGAGCAGGGTGGCCACGATGTCCAGCCGGCGGCGGCCCGGCGCCTTCAGGTGCTCCCACAGCGCGTCGACGCAGATGTGGCTGCCGTAGTAGGTGGCGAGCGCCACGCCCCAGAACAGCGCGATGCCCTGCAGCATGCGCGCGCCGTCGAACCAGTCCGGGATCTGGATGGCGAACAGGTCGCGCAGCAGCACGTTGCCGGCGGTGAGCACCGCGATGGCCAGCAGGAAGAAGGCGGCCACCAGCTCGGTGGCCGAGAGCAGCCGCTTCATCACGTCAGTTGGCGTTCCTGGAAGCGACTTCCTTGCGCAGCTCGTCCAGCGCCTGCTGGCCCTTCACGCCGGACTTGTCGACCGCCTGCATCCACTGCGTGTAGACCGGCTCGGCGGCCTTGCGCCACTGGTCGACCTGGGCCGGCGTGAGCTTGACGATGGTGTGGCCCGCCGTCTTCTCCAGCTTGGCCTGGCCGGAATCCTCGAAGTCGCCCCAGGCGGCGCCGACCTTGGCGGCCCATTCGTTGCTGCAGTGGTCGTCCAGCACCTTCTTCTGGGAAGCGGAGAGCTTGTCGTACCAGCCCTTGTTCATCACCCAGGCGAAGTTGGACGTGTAGAGGCGCATGTCGCTGTGGTACTTCACCGCCTTGTCGATGCCGAACGAGATGATGGAGTCCCAGGGGAAGGCGATGGCGTCGGCCACGCCCTTGTCCAGCGCGTCGCGCGCTTCCGGCGCCGACACCTGCACGTTGGTGGCGCCCAGCGCGGACATGAAGGTGGCGTTGGTGCCGTTGGACGAGCGGATCTTCATGCCCTTCAGCTGGCCCGGCTCGGTGATCGGCTTCTTGGCGTGCATGGTGCCGACGTGCAGGTGCGCGAAGCACAGCTTCACGTCCTTCATTTCCTGGGGGGCGTACTTGCGGTACCAGGCGTCCAGCGCCGCGGAGCCGGGGCCGGGCTTGCCGATCAGGAACGGCAGCTCGCCGGCGGCGAACACGGGGAAGCGGCCGGCCTGGTAGCCGGGGTTGGCCCACGTCATGTCGGCGATGCCGTCGCGCGCCATGTCGTAGTGGTCGGCGGCCTTGCCCAGCTGCTGGGCGGGGAACAGCGCCACCTTGATGCTGCCCTTGGAGGCGGCTTCCACGGATTTGGCCCAGGGCTCGAAGCCGGTCTTGGACAGCGAGTGGGTCGGCGGCAGCCAGTGGGCGAACTTCAGCTCCACCGGCTTGTCCTGCGCGCTCGCGCCGAAGGCGCAGAAGAGGGAAACGGCGGCGGCGATCGCGCGCGTCGGCAGCTTCATCGGGATGTCTCCTTGTTTATGACAAGTAATCAAATCGCCAATGATGGGCCAAGCCCGCGCGAAGGCGAGCCGGTGTTTTCCCGCTGTCGTGCGAAGGCGCTAGGCGTCGTAGCGCCAGTCGATGGCGAAGGCGCGCATCAGGTCGGCGATGCGCTCGCGGTCCGGGGCGGCGGCGCCCGCAATGGGCGAGAAGCGCGCCGCCATCCCACCGGCCGCGTCCTCGAGGTCGACCCGCACCGCCTGCGCCAGGCCCGCGCGTTCCAGCCGCTCGTTCAGCACTCGCTCGCAGGCGAGCAGCCGCAGCTTCGGCTTGAACACCTTGCCGATCGCCGTCATCGGGATCGCGGGCAGCACGTCGATGCGCTTGGGCCAGGCCGGCCGCTCCGGCACGCGCTCGTTGGCGAAGGCGGAGAGCTCCTGCATCGTCACCGTCGCGCCCGGCCGCAGCGAGACGAAGGCCACGGGCAGCTCGCCCGCGTATTCGTCCGGCTCGCCGACCGCCGCGGCTATCAGCACGTCGGGATGCTGGAGCAGCGCTTCCTCGATCAGCTGCGGGTCGATGTTGTGGCCGCCACGGATGATCACGTCCTTGGCGCGGCCGGTGACGAAGACGCGGCCTTGCGCATCGACGTGGCCGATGTCGCCGGTGATCAGCCAGCCGTCCTCGGTGAAGGTGCCGGCGTCGCGGCGCGCGTCGGTGTAGCCGGGCCCGACGTTGGGGCCGCGCACGCGCAGGATGCCGCTCTCGCCGGCGGCGCAGGCGGCGCCATCGGGCGCGACGGCCTTCACTTCGGTGAACGGCAGCGGCAGCCCGCAGGAGCCCGGCACGCGCGGCGCGAAGAAGGGCTCGATGCTGATCACGCCGGCGCACTCGGTCATGCCGAGGATGTTGCGCACCGGCACCTGGAACTTGCGCTCGAAGGCGGCGGCGAGTTCGGTGGGCAGCGGCGAGCCGCCGGTCAGCAGCATGCGCACGCTGCGCAGCGAACCCGGTGGCGGCTCGAGGCCGAGCAGGGTCGCGATCACCGTCGGCACCGCGGCGAGCAGCGTCACGTTGTGCAGGCCCACGAAGCCCCAGTACTGGCGCGCGAACGCGGGATTGCGCAGGCCGAGCAGCGTCGGCAGCACGATCTCCGCGCCGCTGAGCAGCGCCGACAGGCCGTAGACGAAGGCGCCCGCGACGTGGAACAGGGGGAAGCCGTTGAGGATCACGTCCTGCTCGCGCATCGCGTACATCTGCGCGGCGCCCCAGGCCGAGTGCAGCTGGTTGGCGTGGGTGTGCTGCGCGAGCTTGGGCGCGCCGGTGGTGCCGCCGGTGTGGAACAGGGCGGCCAGGCGGTTCGGGTCCGCTGCCGCGAGATCGGGCGTCCCGGCCGGCAGGGCCGCGACGGACCGCGAGAAATCAGGATGCCCCGGCGCGCCGCCGACCGCGAGCACGTGCTTGAGCCGCGGACAGGCGCGCTGCAGCCCGGGCACGCGCGACCAGATGTCCAGCTCCGGGTTCGGGCCCAGCGCCACCAGGATGTTGCAGTCCGCCGCGCGCACCAGCTCGGCGATGTGGGCCGCGTCCAGCAGGTAGTTGATCGGGCACACCACGCCGGCAGTTTCGCCGCCCCACAGCGTGAGATAGGCCTCGGGGATCGCCGGCAGCAGCATCGCGATGCGCGGCGGCTCGTCGCCGGCCAGCTGCTGGAAAAGGCGCGCGGTGCGGCGCACGTCCGCGAGCAGCTGCGCGTAGGTCCACATCCGCGGCGGCGTGGCCGGGTCGGCGTCGACGATGAAGGTGAGCGCGCGCCGCTGCGCGTGGCGGCCCGCGGCATCGGCCAGCGCGTCGTGGACGCTGCCGTGCGACATGAAGGCCGTGTACGGCCTGGACTGGAGGTGCGCCGTGTCGCGGGCGCTGCGGATCTCGGAACGCTGCATGAGGGCTCGATGTTCCGTCATCCCCGCGGAGGCGGGGATCCAGAGCTTCCCGCAGGCTCAGTCGACCTTCGCCCCCGAGTCCTTCACGATCTTCCCCCACTTGGCCTGCTCGGCCTTCATGAAGCTGCCGAACGCCTCAGGGCTGCCGCCGGAGATCTGCATGCCCAGACCCTGGAGCTTTTCCTGCACCTCCGGCAGCTGCAGCGCCTTGCCCACTTCCGCGTTCAACCGCGCCACGATCTCGCGCGGCGTGCCCGCGGGCGCGAGCAGGCCGAACCACTGCAGCGCCTCGAAGCCGGGCAGGCCCGAGGACGCCACCGTCGGCAGCCTGGGCGCGACCGGCGACGGCCTGGCATCGGTGACCGCGAGCGCGTTGAGCTTGCCCGATTGCACGTGCGGCAGGAACGCGACCGCGGTGCCGAACGCCAGCTGCACCCGGCCCGCGACCAGATCGATCGTCATCGGCGAATCGCCCTTGTACGGAACGTGCTGCAGGTCCACGCCGGCGACCGACTTGAAGTACTCGGCCGTCAGGTGCGACACGCTGCCGTTGCCCGTGGAGCCGAACATGAACTGCCCGGGCCGGGACTTGGCCAGCGCGATGAACTCCGACACGCTCTTCGCCGCCACCGAGGGATGCACCACCATCAGGATGGTCGCGGTGCCCAGCAGGCTGACCGGCGCGAAGTCGCGCACCGGGTCGTAGGCGAGCCTGGCGTACAGGCTGGGCGCGATCGCGTGCGTGCTGCTGGTCGCCATCAGCAGCGTGTAGCCGTCGGCCGCCGACTTGGCCACGATGTCCGATCCCGTGGTGCCGCCCGCCCCGGCGCGGTTGTCCACCACCACCGGCTGGCCGAGCGAGTGCGAGATCTTCTCGCCGATCAAACGGCCCACCACGTCGGTGGAGCCACCGGCCGGGAACGGGATCACGAGCCGGATCGGCTTGGACGGCCAGGCCTGGGCCAACGCGCCTCCGGCGGCGAAGGCAAGACCGAGTGCGGCGACCAGCGCGCGGCGGGAAATCGATGAACGCATGCAAAAGACTCCTGTGGGGATGCGATTCAGGCGCGAGCAAGCTCCGCGCCCGCCGCCACCGGCCTGCGCGCGCCGAGCAGCGCGTCGGCGATGCGCTGCGCCGTGTTCAGCGAATCGGTCAGGCCCAGGTGGCCGTGGCCGGTGGCCAGCCACAGGCCGGCGTGCCGCGGCGCCGCGCCGATCACCGGCACCGAGTCGGGCATGCAGGGACGATGGCCCATCCAGGTGCGGGTGGGCACGTTGTCCAGCCCCCGGAAGTTCTCGCGCGCGATGCGGCCCAGCACGGCGGCGCGGCGCTCGTCGGGCGGCGCGGAAAGGCCGGCGATCTCCACCGTGCCGCCCACGCGCAGGCCTTCTTCCATCGGCGTGACGAACACCTTCTTGTCGGCCAGCACCACGGTGCGCGAGACCACGTCGCGCGCGCCCTGGAACTGCAGGTGGTAGCCGCGCTGGCTCTCCAGCGGCAGGTGCACGCCCAATGGCGACAGCAGCTCACGCGACCAGGCGCCGGCCGCGACCACGGCCTGGTCGAACACCTGGCCTCCAGCCGCCCCGGCGCCCTGCAGCCGCCAGCCGCGGCCCACGGGCTCCAGCCGGTCGACACGCGTGCGCGCGATGCGCCCGCCCGCCGCCGCGAAGGCGTTCGCCATCGCCTGCACATACCGGAACGGATTGAGGATGGTGGCGTGGTCGCCCATGTACATGCCGATGCGGTAGCGCGGCGACACGGCCGGCTCGAGGGTGTCGATGCCGCCGCGGTCCAGCTTCTCGACCTGGAAGCCGTACTCCTTGCGCATGCGCCAGCCGGTCGCGTCCTTGGCGAGCGCCTGCTCGTCGGGATACAGGTG
>JAEWBU010000065.1 GCA_023390985.1 Pseudomonadota bacterium | reverse complement strand
CGCCCAGCAGGCCGTGGTTCCACAGCTCGGCGGCTTCCTTGAGGTAGGCCTGCTGCAGCGCGGCAAGCTTCTCGGGTGCGAAAGTGAGCTGGGGAAGCAGCGGCGGCGCGTTGGTGGCTTCGCCAAGGCCGGCGAACGCGTGAAGGGGCTTGCCGCCGGCGAAGGATTCCATCGCCTTCTGCCAGCCCTCCTCCAGGCTCTGTTGGAGCTGGCGGGTGCCGGCCACCCAATCGGGGCCAGAATTCATGGCTTGTCTCCTGATGATTTATTAGGGTTACCCCGAAGTATTCCAGCGTTCATGTTGCACCGCAACATTTTTCTATAGCCGAGCATGTACCTCATCGTCATCGGCTGGGTCTACGTCGCGCTCATGATGGCCGTCGCCGAAGCCACCAGCACCACCGGCAGCGTCCTGGGCGCCATCTTCACCTTTCTTCTCTATGGCGTGGGGCCTGTCGCACTGGTGGTTTACATCATGCGAACGCCGGCTCGCAAGCAGGCGATCAAGGCACGCGAGCAGGCCGAGCGCGAAGCTCGGCAGTCGCGGTCAGGCGAGCCAGATGCTCGCGGCGAAACGGCCGCTGACGCGGTCGCGCCGGTGCGAAAAGAACCTTGAGGGATTCGAGACGGTGCACCACCCGGTGCCGCCGTCGTTGCCGTGCACGTCCCCGATGCCGAGGGCGTGAAGGCGGTCGCGCGCGAGCGCGGGGAGATCGGCCAGCCACTTGCCTGCCGACGATGCAGGCCTGAAATGGCGCGAGGCTTTCGCGTCCACGGCTTCGAAAGCGGCCTTCACTTCATCGCCCACTTCGAACGCGGTGGGGCCGATGCAAGGTCCCAGCCAGGCCAGCGCATCGCGCGCTGCGACCTGGGTGCGGCACGAATCCCACAGCGTTTCCAGCACGCCGCGCCCGTTCGCGCCGGCGAGGCCGCGCCAGCCGCAATGCGCGGCCGCCACGAACGTGCCCGCGCGATCGGTGAGCAGCACCGGCAGGCAGTCCGCGACCATGATCGTGCAGGCCACGCCACGCTCGCGCGTCCAGCACGCGTCGGCCTGCGTGCCGTGCGGCGTGTCCGATGCGAGCGGCACCGCGTCGAAGCCGTGCACCTGCTGCAGGAACACCGGCCGCGCGTCCATCGCCGAAGCGAAGCGGCGGCGGTTCTCGGCGACGGCGATCGGGTCGTCGCCGACGTGGTCGCCGAGATTGAGGCTCGCGTAGGGGCCGACCGAAACCCCACCCTCGCGCGTCGAGCAGACGGCGCGCACGCCGGCTGGTGCGGGCCAGTCGACCGCGAACATCAGGCCTCGTTGTCCGGGCAGCTGGAAGGCTGGGCCTTCTGGAAGGCCGGCAGCTTCATGCAGGCCTCGAACGCCGCCATCGTCCGGTCCAGGCCCGAGAAGTCGACGTTGAAGCGCTGGCCGTTGAACACCTGCGGCACCAGGCAGCAGTCGGCCATCGTCGGCGAGTCGCCGAAGCTGTAGGTGCCGCGCGGCAGCTGCGCGAGTTCGCGCTCGTACGCCAACAGGCCTTCGCGAACCCAGTGGCGGTACCAGGTGTTCTTGGCTTCCTCGTCCACCTTCAGCTCGCGCACCAGGTACTTGAGCACGCGCAGGTTGTTCAGCGGATGGATGTCGCAGGCGATCAGCTGCGACAGCGCCCGCACGCGCGCGCGGTCGAACGGCTCGCGCGGCAGCAGCTTGACGGGCTCGGGCTGGATCTCGTCGAGGTACTCGATGATCGCCATCGACTGCCCGAGGTGACGGCCGTCGTCGGTGACCAGCGTGGGCACCATGCCGGTGGGCGACACCGAGGCATAGGCCTCCTGCTTGTGCTCGCCCTTGACCAGGTGCACCGGCACGTAGTCGTACGACATACCCTTGAGCTCGAGCGCGATGCGGACGCGGAACGAGGCGGAGGAGCGGAAGTAGTTGTGCAGCTTCATCGCGGCGAGCATAAACCTAGCCCGCCCCGATCAAGCGCCTCCCGACCGCGACCACCGCGGCCCCCGCGAGGGCCGCGACGATGTCGCTGCGGGTGAGCTTCATCACCACGGCCACCGTGGCCAGCGCCGCGATCTCCGGCGGCCGCCCCGCCGCCACATAGGGCGCGACGATGCCGGTCATCACGCCGATCGGCATCGCGCGCAGCGCGGCCTCCAGCCGCGGCGTGATCGTCACCCAGCCCATCAGCAGGAAGCCGCCGACGCGGCAGGCGTACGACGCCACGGCCATGCCGAGCAGCGCGAGGTAGAAGCTGACGTCAGCGTCCATGGCGCAGGGCCCCCGCGATACCGGCGGCGAGGCCGGCGAGCACCACCGTCCAGCCGCTCGGCGCCCACAGCGCCAGGGGCAGCGCCACGGCCACCGCGCAGGCCAGCGGCGCCAGGTCCGCGCGGCCGCGCCACAGCGAGATGCCGATGGCCGCCGCGAACGCGGGCAGCATGAAGTCCAGACCCCAGGCGTGCGGATCCGGCATCTCGCTCGCGAGCAGGTAGCCCGCCAGCGTGCCGCCGATCCACGGAATGAACCCCGCGAGGCCCGTGCCCAGGATGAAGCCGGCGTCGCGATAACCCGCCGCGTACTCCTTCATCGAGAGCGCCCAGCTGCCGTCGCCCAGCAGGAACAGCGTGCCCAGCGCCTGCGGCCGCGACACCTGCGACAGCCAGGGCTGGATCGCCGCGCTGTAAAGCACGTAGCGCGCGTTGATCGCCACCACCGTCAGCACCAGCGCCAGCACCGCCGACGATTGCGCGCTCCACACCTGCAGCGCCGCCAGCTGCGCGCTGCCGGAATACACGAACACGCTCATGAACAGCGACTGCAGCCAGGAGAGCCCGCGCTCGCCGGCCAGCGCGCCGAACACCAGGCCGTACACCGCGACGCCCGGCGCCAGCGGCTGCGCCAGCACGAAGCCGCGCCAGACGCCCTCCCGCGTGAAGCGCACCGGCTCCGCGCTCACCGGCCGACGACCAGGCGGATGGCCGGCATGACGCTTTCGAATTCGGTGCGGCGCTCCAGCGCCATGCGAAGGTTCATCTGCGCCACCTCGATGTGCTCCACCGCCAGCGCCTGGGCGCGCGCGCCCTCGCCGCGCCGCAGGGCGTCGAACAGCATGTGGTGCTGCTTGTGGGCGTAGAGCATCCAGTCGCGGTCCTGCTTCAGCGAGGACTGCATCGGCAGCATCGCCGAAGCAGGCGCGAACGGCAGCGCGTTGTTCAGCGCCACCGCGCGCTGCAGGGCGCGGTTGCCGCTGGCCTCCAGGATCAGCGCGTGGAAGCGGTCGTTCATCGCCGCGTAGGCCGCGTAGCTGTCGTAGTCGAGCTGCTCGGCCCCGAACAGGCGGTCGCCTTCGGCCAGGCAGGACTCCAGGTCCAGCTGCAGCTGCCGCGACACCCCGTGCTCGGCGACCAGCCGCGCCGCCATGCCTTCGAGATGGCCGCGCACCGCGATCGCATCGGCGACCTCGCGCGGCGTGAACTGCCGCACCAGGTACTTGCCGGTCTCGTTGGCCTCGACCAGCCCTTCCTGCTCCAGCGTGACCAGCGCCGCGCGCACCGGCGTGCGCGACGCGCCCAGCCGCTCGGCCAGCTGCTGCTCGGCCAGGCGCTGCCCCGGCGCGAACTCACCGCGCAGGATGAGGTCGCGCAGCTGCATCAGCACGGTCTCTTGCAGGTTCATGGACAGCGACTGTACACTGAACTTGAATTTCGGTATACCGTTTGGAAGGACCGCGATGAAAGCCGAACAGAACGAACTGGTCACGCGCATCGGCCCTGGCACGCCCTGCGGCGCCGTGCTGCGCCAGTACTGGCAGCCGGTGGCGCTGGTGGATGAATTCGATCCCGCGCTCGACCCGCGCATGGCGCAGCGGCCGGTGAAGGGGGTGCGCGTGCTCGGCCAGGACCTGGTGCTGTTCCGCGACCAGCAGGGCCGCTGGGGCCTGCTCGACCGCGACTGCCCGCACCGCGGCGCCGACCTCTCCTTCGGCCGCCACGAGGGCGACGGCCTGCGCTGCCCCTTCCACGGCTGGAAGTTCGACGCCGCCGGCGCCTGCCTGGAGACGCCGGCCGAGCCCACCGGCAGCAGGCTGTGCGAGCGCGTGCGCCAGCGCAGCTATCCCATCGTGGAGAAGAGCGGCATCCTGTTCGGCTGGTTCGGCGAACCCGGCAGCGAACCGCCGCCGTTCCCGCAGTTCGACTGCTTCGTCGCGCCGTCCACGCACACCTTCGCCTTCAAGGGGCTGTGGAACGCCAACTGGCTGCAGGCGTTCGAGGTCGGCATCGATCCCGCGCATCCGTCGTTCCTGCACCGCTTCCTGAACGACGCGGCGCTCGACGCCATCGGCGACAACGCCGCGGGCAAGCAGTTCCGCAGCGCCAGCGAGGGCGAGTTCCAGGGCGGCGAGCGCTGGCCGATGACGAGGATCATGCGGGAGTTCCACCAGCCGGAGATCTCGTTCGAGGCCAAGCCCTGGGGCCTGCAGCTCACCGCGCTGCGGCCGATGACGCCGGAGCTCACGCACGTGCGCATCACCAACGCGATCTTTCCGCACACGTTCGTCATCCCGCTGTCGGAGACGCTGACCATCACCCAGATGCACGTGCCGGTGGACGACACGCACACCTACTGGTACTCGGTCTTCACCAGCTTCGCCGGCCCGGTGGACAAGGCGGCGATGCGCAACCAGCGGACGCAGTTCATCTCGCTGCCGGACTACATCCCCAAGTCGGGCCGCCACAACCGCTGGGGTTTCAACGCCGACGAGCAGCGCACCACCACCTACCTGGGCATGGGCGAAGAGGACATCAACGTCCACGACCAGTGGGCCGTCGAGAGCATGGGCCCGATCCAGGACCGCACGCGCGAGCACCTGGGCACCAGCGACAAGGTGATCATGGCCAACCGCCGCATGCTGCTGAAGGCGATCGAGACGGTGCAGGCCGGCGGCACCGCGCCGGGCGTGGCCGACGCCGCGCTCGCGCCGCAGATGCAGGGCCCCGACACGGTGGACGGCATCGCGCCCGCCGGCGAGTGGCCGACCTGGTGGCAGGAGCGCGTGCGGCACAAGCGTGACGGCGCGCCCTGGATCGCAAAGGCCCCCACGGCCGCGGAAACCGCATGACGCGCTTTTCCGAGCGCTGCGGCCTGCACGGCACCGCCCGCGAACAGGCGTCGCAGCGCGCACTCCGGCAGATCGAGACCGCCGGGCTGGAGCTGGTGCGCATCGCGTGGTGCGACCTGCACGGTGTCACGCGCGGCAAGACGCTGGTGGCGTCCGCGGCGCGGCGCGCGCTCGACGAGGGCATCGGCCTGGTCAGCACGCTGATGCTCAAGGACACCTCGGACCGCACGGCCTACAAGGTGTTCGAGCCCGGCGGCACGGCCACCCTGCCCGGCTTCGGCCAGGCCAACAACCTGCTGCTGCTGCCCGATCCCGAGAGCTTCCGGCAGCTGCCCTGGACCGACGGCACCGGCTGGCTGCGCGCGCAGCCCTGGTTCCAGGACGGCACGCCGGTGGAGCTGGACACGCGCCGCGTGCTGCAGCGCGCGCTGGCGCGGCTGGAGAAAACGGGCCTGCGCATGCACTGCGGGCTAGAGATCGAATTCCACATCTACCGCATCACCGACCACCAAGCGGAGCTCGATCCCGAGCGCGCCGCCTGGCCCGGCCTGCCGCCCGCGCTACAGCTGGTGCACCCCGGCTACAACCTGCTGGCCGAGAACTGGTTCGACCTGGCCGAGGAGCCGCTGCGCATCGTGCAGCGCACCGCGCAGGCGCTGGGCCTTCCGCTGTCGTCGCTGGAGATCGAGCTCGGCCCGAGCCAGGTGGAAGCGGTGTTCGACGTCACCGACGCGCTCACCGCCGCCGACAACATGGTCCTGTTCCGCAACGGCGTGCGGCAGGCGCTGCGGCGCGCGGGCTACCACGCCACTTTCATGTGCCGGCCGCCGTTCCCCAACATCATGTCCAGCGGCTGGCACCTGCACCAGTCGTTGTCCGAGGCGGAGACGGGCCGCAACGCGTTCCAGCGCGAGACGCCGGCGCCCGGCAGCACGCCGGCCGAAGCCACGCACACGCTCTCGGACCTGGGCGCGTACTACCTCGCCGGCCTGCTCGAGCATGCGCGCGCGATGGCGGTGTTCTGCACGCCCACGGTCAACGGATTCGGCCGCTTCCGGCCCAACGCGCTCGCGCCGCAGTCGGTGCTCTGGGGCCGCGACAACCGCGGCGCCATGCTGCGCGTGGTGGGCCAGTGCGGCGACGGCGCCACCCGCATCGAGAACCGCATCGGCGAGCCCGCCGCCAATCCGTACCTGTACATGGCCTCGCAGATCCATGCGGGCCTGGACGGCATCGAGCGCGGACTGTCGCCCCCGCCCGCCACCGACTCGCCCTACGGCGCCGCCGACGCGCGCCTGCCCACCAGCCTCGGCGAAGCGCTGGACGCGCTGCGCGCCGACGCCGTGATGGCCGAAGGCTTCGGCCGCGACTTCATCGACTACTTCGCCACCGTCAAGCGGTCGGAACTGCAGCGGCACGAAGCGGCCGAGGACAAGGCCGACTTCCAGCTGCGCGAATACTTCAGCCGTTTCTAGGCGCTCGAAATGATCAAGGTCCACCTGGTGCCCGCCGACGGCGGCGAGGCGCTCACCCTCGAAGCCAAGCCCGGCCAGAGCCTGATGCAGGCGGCCGTGGCGGCCAACGTTCACGGCATCGAAGCCGAATGCGGCGGCCTGCTCACCTGCGCGACCTGCCACGTCTACGTGCGCGAGCCCTTCATCGACAAGCTGCCCGAGCCCACCGGTGACGAGCTGGGCATGCTGGACTTCACCGCCTCGCCGAAGAAAGCCAATAGCCGGCTCTCCTGCCAGATCGAACTGGTGCCGGAGCTGGACGGGCTGACGGTGGATCTGCCGGCTACGCAGACCTGAGCGGCGCGCGGCGCGGCTGGCCGGCCTTGCCGAACTGCCGCTGCGCGAACGACCAGGCCAGCCGCGAGGCATCCGGGCCCATCGCGTCGCTGTACCGCTCGCCTTTCGCGCCGCCACTCCACGCATGCGCCAGATCGCCGATCTCGACGAAGGTCGCGACCACGGTGCGGCCGCGCGAGAAGTCCGTGACCTGCATCGGGTAGCGCTTGCCGCGCTGCAGGCTGCGCCGGTTTCCCGCCTTCGCCTGCGCCGCATCGGCCCAGAGCGCGATCGCGGCGCGGCCATTGCTGGCCGCGACCACGGGGTCACGGCCGCCGTGGATCACCATCAAGGGCGGCCACGAGGTGGCGTCGTCGGCCGGGACCGTCACGGCCGGCGCCTTGCCGCGCCGCCCGCGCATCGCCTGCACGGCCGTGGCCGCCGACGAGGCCGCGCCGGGCGGGATGCCCGAATGCATGATCACCGCCTTGAAGCGCGCGGGCTCGTGCGTCGCCAGCAGCGCCGCCATGCTGGCGCCGGCCGAGAGGCCCGCCACCGCGATCCGCTCGCGGTCCGCGCCGTAGAGCAAACAGGCCTGGTCGATCGCCATGAGGATCAGCGCCATCTCCGCGCGGGCATGGCCGTTGCGCGTCTCCCACCAGTTCCAGCAGCCCTGGGCATTGCCGAGGCGGTCCTGCTCCGGGTAGAGGACGAGGAAGCGCTGCTGCCGCGCCAGCCGGTTCATGCGGGTGCTGTTGGCGAAGGCATTCGCGTCCTGGCCGCAGCCGTGCAGCATCACCATCAGCGGCAGCTTCTCCCCCAGCGGCACGCCGGGCGGCCGGTACAGGCGGAACCGGCGCGCACCGGCGGCGCCCATCGATACGCCCGCGATCCAGTCGCCTTCGACCTTGGAAAGCCTGGAGCGCTGCAGGCCGGGAGCCCACCAGTTCGCGTGGCCGGCCTGGCGGCCCCGCTTCAGGGTGTGCGCGAACAGGCGGCTCCAGGCGGCCAATGGGTTTCGCTTGGGCATCGCGCATTCTGCGGCGGCCCCGGGTACGTACTCCTCCGTGGGCGCGGTCCGACGCGGGAATGACGGAACTGTTTCCGACTGTCGCGCCCTCGAGGGCGTCCCCTGCACAGAATCGGCGCATGGCCGAATCACTGCTGCACCAACTCAAGCGTTACGACGACTCCCGCGAGAACTTCCCCGGGGAGCACTGGGCCGCCTTCGCGGCCGGGCTCGGGCTGTGGATCGCGACGCGCAAGCACCCTTCCATCGCGGTGCGCGTGCTCGCGTCGGTGGTGGGCACGCTGCTGGTGGCGCGCGCCGCGACGGGGCGCGACGTCCCCGCGCCGCTGTCGCGCCTGCCGTTCGCGAACCGGCCTTCGCGGATGAGCGACCTGATCGGTTAGCGCGACGCGGGCGCGACCGCCGCGCCCGCGATGCCGTGGCGGGCGAGCGCCTGCTGCACGAAGCCGCTCGCCTTCATCTCCTCGACGTAGTCGGCCAGCACCCGTGCGGCCGCCTCGCCCCGGCTGCGCGGGCAACCCATCGCCTGCTGGATCACCATGAACCGCCCCGGCAGCAGGCGCAAGCCGCCGAGCCGCCGCGCATCGGCCTCCAGCTGCTGCTTCACGCCGGCCGCGACGTCGGCGCCGTGCTCTAGGAAGTGCTGAACCACGGCCGGCGAGCTCGGCGCACGCTCGATGCCCGCGTTCTTCAGCTCGCGGCTGAGGAAGAGGTCGTACGCGCTGCCCTTGCCGACGACCACGCTGACGCCGGCGCGGTCCACCTGCTCGATCGCCGTGACGGGCGAATCGTTGCGCACCGCGTAGCAGCCTTCGATGAGCACGTAGGGCCCGGTGAAGTGGATGCCCTCGCCGCGCTTGGGATCGATGGCGAAGAAGCCGATGTCGGCCTCCTCGCGCGTGACCGCGTCCACCGACTTGCCCGCCGTGTCGAACACCACGAGTTCGAGCGGCACGCCCAGCCGCTGCGCGAATCCGCGCGCGAGGTCGACCGACACGCCCTTGGCGCTCGTCCCGTCCGGCGCGGCCAGGATCGGATTGCCGGTGTTGATGGAGGCGCGCAGCCGGCCGGTGGGCGCGAACGCGCGGACGATGTCGTCGGTGGGTGTCATTTCTTGCCGGGCTCCAGGAGGTCGGTGATGCGCGCCAGGTTGCGCAGCGTGCTGCCAAGGTGCTCGCGCATCACTTCCGCGGCCTCCTCGTTGCGCTCGCGCTCCAGCAGGTCGAGCAGCATCAGGTGCTGGTCGCAGTGCTCCTGGTAGCGGGAGCGGTCGCGCATCGATCGGTAAGACAGCAGGCGGCGCACGCGGTTGACGCGCCGCATGGTGTCGATGAAGAAGGGATTGCCCGAGCCTTCCACCAGCGACTCGTGGAAGCGCACGCCGCGGTCGTGCAGCTGGTCGGCGGTGTCGGTCTCGATGCCGCCCTGCAGCAGGTGCAACTCGGCCGCGCGGCAACGCGCGATCACCTGGCGGTCGATGCGGTAGCCGGGCTCCAGCAACGCCGCCGGCTCGATCGCCAGGCGCAGCCGGTACGACTGCAGCAGGCTCTCGGGCGTGGTGAGCATGGCCGAGAACTCCCAGCCGTAGCCGGGCTTCTTGCGCGCCCAGCCCTCGTCCGAGATGCGGGCCAGCACGGCCTGCAGTTGCGCCGGCGTGAGCCCGTAGCGGCGCCGCAGCATCGCTTCGGTGAACTGGTCCGGCAGCTCGCCGCGCAGGCGGTCTTCCGCGATCCGGAAGTACGTCGCCTCCTCGCCCGTGCCGGCGTCCTGCGCCACCAGCTCGATGGCGGGCGCGGTGGCGAGGAAGTAGCCGCGGTTGGGCTCGCGCCGCACGATGCCCTGCGACTTCAGCAGCTCCAGCGCCTCGTTCACCGGCGAGCGCGACACGCGCAGCCGATCGGCCAGCCACTGGGCGGGCAGATGCGCGCCGACCGGCAATTCCTCGGCACGGACGAGTTCGACGATCTGGGATGGCAGCGCGGGGACCAGGCTCATAGGCCCTGCATTGTCCTTCGCAGGATGGCGGGCAGGACGCCGCCCTGGCGCAGCAGCGAGGCTTCGAGCTGCGTCTCGATCGCCGCGCGCGCGGTGAAGGCCAGCGCGGCGCCGTGGGCGCGCAGCACTTCCACTTCGATGGACGCGCCCGGCACGACATGGCCCGCGTGCGCGGCGACGTGGATGCGGTCGCCCGGAAGCAGCGCCAGCGCCTCGGGCCGCAGGCCGTCGGGCAATCGCAACGGCAGGATTCCCATGCCGATCAGGTTCGAGCGATGGATTCGCTCGAAGCTCGCCGCCAGCACCGCGCGGATTCCCAGGAGCCGCTGCCCCTTGGCCGCCCAGTCGCGCGACGAGCCCATGCCGTAGCGCTCGCCGGCCACC
The DNA here is from genome assembly GCA_023390985.1 of Pseudomonadota bacterium. GTDB lineage: Bacteria > Pseudomonadota > Gammaproteobacteria > Burkholderiales > Burkholderiaceae_C > Ramlibacter. The sequence goes on along the minus strand of JAEWBU010000065.1, from coordinate 6,638 downwards.
ACCACGACCGATTGCTTCGCCTCGCGGTAGCGCCGGGCCGCTTCCCAGATCGGCAGCAGCTCGCCCGAGGGCACGTGCAGCGTGTGGCCCACCGGCGCGGCGGGCGCGAGCAGGTTGCGCAGCGACTTGCTGTAGAACGCGGCGCGCATCATCACTTCCCAATTGCCGCGGCGCGAGGCGAATACGTTGAGGTCGTCGCGCCGCTCGCCGCGCTCGACCAGGAAGTCGGCGACGTAGCTGTCGGGCGGGATGGCGCTGGCCGGCGACAGGTGGTCGGTGGTGACGTCGTCGCCCAGCACCATCAGCGGGAAGGCCGTGTAGTCGCCGAGCTGCGAGCCCTCGTCCAGCGAAGCGAAGGGCGGGCGTCGCAGCGCGGTGGACTTCGGGTCCCACGGAAAGCGCGGGCCCTCGGGCGCCTGCAGGCCCAGCCACAGCGGGTTGCGGCCGGCGCGCGCGAAATCGCGGCCGAAGTCCAGCGGATCGTGCGAACGGGCCAGGTGCTCCTGCACTTCCTCGGGCGAAGGCCAGAGCTCGCGCAGGTGGACCGGCCGGCCTTCGGGATCGACCTGCACCGGCTCGCGGCTCAGGTCGCGCTCGGCGTCGCCGGCCAGCCCGAAGGCCACGACCAGCGGCGGCGACATGATGAAGCTCAGGTCCAGGTCGGGATGCACGCGGCCGGGGAAGTTGCGGTTGCCGGACAGGATGGCCACCGCCCTCGCCGCTCCGGCCGCCTGCGCCTCGCGCACCGGCGACGTGAGCGGCCCTGGATTGCCGATGCAGGTGGTGCAGCCGAAGCCCACCACGCCGAAGCCCACCGACTCCAGGTCGGCCAGCAGCCCCGATCGCTCCAGGTACGACAGGGCCGCCGGCGAGCCGGGCGCGAGCGAGGTCTTGACCCATTCGGGGCGCTTCAGGCCGCGCTCGCGGGCCTTCTTCGCCACCAGGCCGGCCGCGATCAGCAGCGCCGGGTCGGAGGTGTTGGTGCAGCTGGTGATCGCCGCCACGGCCACGGGATGCCGGGGCATCGCGACACTCCCGCCCGAGGGCGTGAAGCGCTCCGCTTCGAGCACCTCGCGCACCTGCGAATAGTCGCGCAGGTCTTGCGGCCGGCGCGGTCCGGCCACGTGCATGCCCACGCTGGCGAGGTCGATCTCGATCGTGCGCGTGTAGCGCGGCTGCGCCTGCGGGTCGAACCACAGGCCGTTGCGGCGGCAGTACGCCCAGACGAGCTCGATCGCTTCTTCGCTCCGTCCGGTGCCCCGCAGATAGCGCAAGGTCTGTTCGTCCACCGGGAAGAAGCCCGTGGTCGCGCCGTACTCCGGCGCCATGTTGGCGACCACGGCGCGTTCGCCCGCGCTCAGGTTGGGCAGTCCGGGACCGAAGAACTCCACGAAATCGCCGGTGACATCCAGTTCGCGCAGGCGATGCGTGACCACCAGCGCGAGATCGGTCGCCAGCACGCCCGCCCGCAGCTCGCCCGTGAGCCGCACGCCGACGACGTCGGGGATCTGCAGCAGGGTCGGCATGCCGAACATCACCGTCTGCGCCTCGAGGCCGCCGACGCCCCAGCCCAGCACGCCGATGCCATTGACCATGGGCGTGTGGCTGTCGGTGCCGATCATCGCGTCGGGCGCGACCCAGTCCTCGCCGTCGCGCCGCTCGGTGGTCACGACGGTGGCCAGCTGCTCCAGGTTGATGGTGTGCATGATCCCCGTCCCCGGCGGATGGATGCGCACCCCGGGCAGGGCTTTCGATGCCCAGCGCAGGAAGCGGTAGCGCTCCGCGTTGCGGCGGATCTCGTGCTCCATGTTGATCGGGATGGCGCCGGGCTGGGCGAAGGCCTCGACGGCCAGCGAGTGGTCCACCGAGACATCGACCGGCAGCTGAGGGCGCAGCACCGAAGGATCGACGCCGGCCTCGGCCAGCGTGTCGCGCAGGCCGGCGATGTCCACCAGCGCGGGCGTGCTCGTCGTGTCGTGCATCAGCACCCGGCCGGGCTGGAACGGGATCTCCACCTCGCTGGTCCCGGTTTCCAGCCACTCCAGCAGCGCGCAGGCCGAGGCCGCGCCCTCCTCGCCGCGCGCGCAGCGCAGCACGTTCTCCAGCAGCAGCCGGTGCACCCAGGGCATCCGCGCGAGGCGTTCGCCGGCGCGGGCCGGCAGGTCGGCGAAACGAAAGTCCTTGCCGCGGTGCCGGAACGTCTGGCCGGCGGCATACGTGTTTTCCATGATCTAATTTTGCATATTGCACATTCAAAATGCAATTCGTGCAAACGCCTAGGCCGACTCATCGGCCGCTCAACCGCTCCAACAAAGGATGAACATGCACCCGAACCGCTTCTCCCGCCGCGGCGCGATGGCCGCCCTGCTCGCCGTCGCGTCGGCCGTGGTGGCCCAACCCGCCGCCGCCCAGGCGCCGCTCGAACTCAAGATCACGGCGCCCGCCGGCGCCGGCGGCGGCTGGGACGGCGCCGCCCGCTCGCTGCAGCAGGTGATGACGGCCACGGGCGCGGCCAAGAGCGTGCAGGTGGTCAACGTGCCCGGTGCCGGCGGCACGGTGGGCCTGGCGCAGTTCGTCAACTCCGCCAAGGGCGACGGCCACCAGATGATGGTGATGGGCATCACCATGGTCGGCGCGGTGCTGACCAACAAGTCGCCCGTCACGCTCGAGGCGGTGACGCCGATCGCCCGCCTGACCGCCGACCAGCTGGTGGTGGTGGTGCCGGCCAACTCGCCGCACAAGACGCTCAAGGACCTGGCCGCGGCGCTGAAGGCCGACACTTCCAAGGTGGTGTGGGCCGGCGGTTCGGCCGGCGGTGCCGACCACATCCTGGCCGGCCTGGTGGCCAAGGCCGCGGGCGGCGACGCGACCAAGCTCAACTACGTGCCCTTCTCCGGCGGCGGCGAGGCCCTGGCCGAGATGCTGGGTGGCCGCGTGACGGCCGGCATCTCGGGCTACAACGAGTTCGAGAGCCAGATCAAGTCCGGCAAGCTGCGCGCGCTGGGCATCTCCGGCGCCAAGCGCATGGCCGGCATCGACGTGCCGACCATCAAGGAACAGGGCATGGACGTGGAGCTGCTCAACTGGCGCGGCATCGTGGCCGGCCCCGGCATCTCCGCCGCCCAGAAGACCGCGCTGTCGGCGGCCGTGACCAAGGCGGTCAAGTCGGACGAGTGGAACAAGGTGCTCAAGGCGCGCGGCTGGGACGACGCCTACCTGGACGCCGACGCCTACGCCGCCTTCCTGAAGGCCGACCAGGCACGCGTCAAGGAAGTGCTGACCTCCGTCGGTCTGGTCAAGTGATCGAAAGCAGCGCACCCCTGGGCCCGCGCTGGCAGACGCAGTGCGGCATCGGTGTCGCGCTGCTGCTGGTCGCAGCGGCGCTCTGGTTCGATGCCCGCCAGCTGCCGGCGCCGCCGGCGGTGGGCGTCGGGCCGTCCGCGGCCTTGCGGCTGGTCGGCGTCCTCGTCGCGGTGCTGGGCCTGGCGCACTTCGTGAGCGCGTGGCGCGCGCGACGTGCCGGGCACGTCGCCGCGACCGACCGCGGCAACCACGCCTCGCTGGGCATCGTGCTGGCGGCGCTGATCGGGCAGATCATCCTGCTGGAATTCGGCGCCGGATTCATCGCGAGCTCGCTCTGGCTGTTCGCGCTGACAGCGCGCGGCTTCGGCGAGCGCATCGGCCTCAAGCTGGTCGCCATCGGCGCCGTGCTGTCGATGCTCGTCCACCTGTTCTTCACCCAGGCGCTGTCGCTCGCGCTGCCCGCCGGTCCGCTCGAACGCCTGCTCGGCTGAGCAATCCCTCCTCATGGAAGTCCTTCAATCCCTGCTGCACGGCCTGGGTGTCGCCATCCAGCCCGGCAACCTGCTCTTCGCCGGCATCGGCGTGCTGCTCGGCACACTGGTGGGCATCCTGCCCGGCATCAGTCCTTCGCTGACGGTCGCCCTGCTGCTGCCCGTCACCTTCAAGCTCGATCCGACCGGCTCGATCATCATGTTCGCCGGCATCTACTTCGGCGGCATGTACGGCAGTTCGACGACGGCCATCCTGCTGAACACGCCGGGCGAAGCGGCGTCGATCGCCACCGCGATCGAGGGCCACAAGATGGCGCGCGCCGGCCGCGGGGGTCCCGCGCTCGCCACGGCGGCCATCGGCTCCTTCGTCGCGGGCACGCTGGCGACGCTCTGCCTCGCGCTGCTCGCGCCGATGATCGTGGACCTCGCGGTCGGCTTCGGTCCCTGGGACTACTTCGGCCTGATGGCGCTGGCCTTCATCACGGTGTCGGCCACGTTCGGCAGCTCGGTGCTGCGCGGGCTCACCAGCCTGGTGCTCGGCCTCGTGCTCGGGCTCGTCGGCATCGACAAGCTCACCGGCCAGCCGCGCCTGGCGTACGGCATCCCTTCGCTGATGGACGGCGTGTCGATCACGACGCTGGCCGTGGGCCTGTTCGCCATGGGCGAGGCGCTCTACACGGCTTCGCGCTACCACGGCGTCCCGGAAACCATCGAAGCGGTGCGCGGCTCGCTGTGGATGACGATGGACGACTGGCGCCGCAGCTGGAAAGCCTGGCTGCGCGGCGTCGGCCTGGGGTTCCCGATCGGCGCGCTGCCCGCGGGCGGCGCCGAAGTGCCTACGCTGCTGTCGTACACGCTGGAGCGCAAGCTGGCGCGCGAGCCCAACCAGTTCGGCCAGGGCGCCATCGAAGGCGTGGCCGGCCCCGAGGCCGCCAACAACGCCGCGGCCACCGGCACGCTGGTGCCGCTGCTCGCGCTGGGCCTGCCCACGTCGGCCACCGCCGCGATGATGCTGGCCGGCTTCCAGCAGTACGGCCTGGTGCCCGGGCCGCTGCTGTTCGTCACCAACACCGACCTGGTGTGGGGCCTGATCGCCAGCTTCCTCATCGGCAACCTGATGCTGCTGGTGCTGAACCTTCCGCTGGTGGGCCTGTGGGTCAAGCTGCTGAAGGTGCCGCAGCCCTACCTGTACGCGGGCATCCTGGTGTTCGCGGCCATGGGCACGCTGGCGGCCAACCCGTCCACCTTCGAGCTCGCGATGCTGGTCGCCTTCGGCGTGTGCGGCTACCTGATGCGCTGCTGGGACTACCCGCTCGCGCCCATGATCGTCGGCCTGATCCTCGGCCCGATGGCCGAGAGCCAGTTCCGGCGTGCGCTGCAGATCAGCCTGGGCGACCCCTGGGTGTTCTTCAAGCATGGCGGCTCGGCCACGCTGTGTGCGCTGGCCGTGCTGGCCCTGGTCGCGCCGCTGCTGTTCAAGGGCCTGCGCCGCTTCCAGGGCGAGGACGCCTGACGGGCGCTCAGTCGTCCGCGAGTTCCGTTGCGGAGGGCGCGGGCGCCTTGCCGCCGTGCATGTTGCGGTACGGATCGCGCGCCCCCCTCCACCATTGCAGCTGCCGTTCGAAATCGCCGCCGAAATCGCGGCGGCGCAGCACGTCACCCACGATCCCGCAGGTGATCATGACGCCGAGGTCCGCCCGCGTCTCGGCGGTGACGCGGTCGCATTCCAGGTAGGCGGCCCGCAGCTGCGCGCTGCTGGCGCCCGCGATCTCGTGCTCGGGCAGCGTCAAGGCGGACAACGCTGCGGGAGCGGTGGCGGCGAGCGCCGAAAAGACCTTCTTGCGGACGTGCATGGGGAACCCCGACGACGAACCAGTCTGGTTCGCCGCCGGCGAACCGCAAGCCGAAGCGGTCACCTTTTCTCGGGAGGGGGCGACGCACATATGCCTGCACGTTCTGACACCGCGGCTGCATTCGCCGGTCGAGTGCGGCGCTCATCCTGCTCGGTGCGGTACGTCGCGGGGGAACCCGGGTCGGTGGGGCCGGCCACGGTGCGGCGACCCACGCGCCGCGCCGTTCACCATTGATCGCACCTTTGCGCGATCGTCACAACGCCATGTCGCTCGCGATCTGCGCCGCGAAGTGCCCGGCGTTGCCGTGCACCGGCACGTTGTTCATCTCCTCCAGCCGGCGCCGCAGGCCGGGCTCGCTCAACGCGAGATCGGTTTCCGCGTTGAGCCGCGCAACCACCTCGGCGGGCGTGCCCTCCGGCGCGAACAGTCCGAACAGCGAGCTGAGGTTGGCGCGCGGGTGCCCGAGCTCCCGCAGCGTGGGCACCTGCGGCAGCACCGGCAGGCGCGAAGGCGCACCGACGGCGAGCGCCTTGAACCGCCCGGTACGGATCGCTTCGAGCTGCTGCGCGGCCACGTTGGTGGACAGCACCTCGAAGTGGCCGGCCAGCGCGTCGTTCAGCTGCTGCCCGCCGCCCTTGTAGGGCACGTGCACGATGTCCAGGCCGCTCTCGCGACGGATGCGGTCGAGCACGCGGAAGCCCGTCGTGCCCTCGCCCGTCGTCGCCCAGCGAATGTCGCCGGGGCGTGCGCGGGCCGCGGCCAGCATCGAAGGGAAATCGCGCGCGTGCAGCGCCGGCGTGCCCACCACCAGCGAAGGCGTGCGCATCACGCCCGCGACCGGCACGATGCCCGCGCGCAAGGCGCTGGAGCCCGCGACCGGGATCGACAGCGCGGTGATCGCGGTGAAGCACAGCGTATGGCCGTCCGGCGCGCTGCGCGCGAGCAGTTCGAGCGCCAGCGCGCCCCCGGCGCCCGCGCGATGGTCCACGAC
>JAEWBU010000374.1 GCA_023390985.1 Pseudomonadota bacterium | reverse complement strand
CGCTTCCAGCAGGCGCTCATGAGCGCGGCGGTCGAAGGGCGCGATGGCGAGCCAGCGCTCGAGCGCCAGCAGCGCGGCGTCGCTGCCGACGGGCAGGGCCTGCACCCAGTGCTCGAGCAGGGCCGCGTGCGAGGCGCGCATCCGCCGGCGCTCGGCCACCAGCCAGCCGGTGAAGGCCGGGCTGCGCGGCAGGTCCAGGCCTTCGAGGAAGTCGTCGCCGTTGAACCGGGAGGCCAGCGCCTGCAGCCGCTCGGCCGGCAGCGATGCGACGCCTTGCTGCAGCGCGCGCACCACTTCGAGCGCATCGACGTCGGCATCGGCGAGGTCGAGCGCGACGGTGTCGCCTTCCGCGACGACGCGCGCCCGGTCCGGGTCGTCCATCACCGCGCGCAGCTTGCTCAGGCACCAGCGCAACTCACCGCGCGGGTCGCTCGGCAGGTCCCAGAGCAGTTCGCACAGGTGGTTGCGGGTGACCGGCCGCGCGGCCATGGTCAGGTAGGCGAGGAGGGCGCGCACCTTGCGCGATGGCGGCAGCGCGACCGGCAGCGCAGCGCGGCTGAGCGAGAGCGGGCCGAGCAGCCGCAGCGCCAGCCCGGCGGCGCGCGGTGCTTCGAACGGAACCGGATCTCGTATTTCCACGTGAATTCCCACGTCGGGCACCACGCCGTCTTCCACGACCGGGGCGGAGAGTGCAGGTCGGCCGCCGCGAGGCGGACCGCCCCGCCATCCCTTCACGTCCACTGGAGCAACGCATGACCGCACTGTCCGCCACCGTCGCCACTCCGCAAGCGGCGCCCGACTTCGCCGCCATCAAGACCCGCCAGAAGGCCACCTGGGCCTCGGGCGACTATGCCGTCATCGGCACCACCTTGCAAATCGTCGGCGAGACGCTGTGCGAGGCCGCCGACCTGCGTTCGGGCCAGCGCGTGCTCGACGTTGCCGCGGGCAACGGCAACGCGACGCTGGCGGCCGCGCGCCGCTGGTGCGAGGTCACTCGACCGACTACGTGCCCGCGCTGCTCGAGCGTGGCCGCGAGCGCGCCGCCGCCGAGCGCCTGCACGGCATCGACTTCGAGGAGGCCGACGCCGAAGCGCTGCCGTTCGACGACGCGAGCTTCGACGCCGTGCTGTCCACCTTCGGCTGCATGTTCGCGCCCAACCCGCCGCGCGTGGCCGAAGAGCTGCTGCGCGTGTGCCGGCCGGGCGGCCGCATCGCGATGGCCAACTGGACGCCGGACGGCTTCATCGGCCAGGTGTTCAAGACGGTCGGCAAGCACGTGCCGCCACCGCCCGGCGTGAGCTCCCCGGCGCTGTGGGGCAGCCGCGACCGCATCGCCGAGCTGTTCGGCGGCCGGGCTTCGCACATCCAGGCCGAGACGCGCCAGTTCATGTTCCGCTACCGCTCGGCGGAACACATGCTGGAGGTCTTCCGCAGCTACTACGGGCCGGTCCTGAAGGCGTTCGCGGCCTTGCAGGAAGAGGGCCGGCATGCGCTGGCCCAGGACTTCGTCGCGCTGATGAAGCGGTTCGACCGCGGCAATGGCGACGGTCTGGTGGTCGCGAGCGACTACCTGGAAATCGTGATCACCCGCTGATGCCGGCGCGGCGCAGCATCGCGTCGAAGATCAGCCGATGGACCTCCCCGTTCGACGCCACGCGCGTCTCGGGGACGGTCCGGAGGATCTCTTCCGGGATCTCCCGGTTGGGGCCGCGGCCCGCGTCGGAGGCCAGCTGGATCTCGCAGGCGCGCTGCAGCGTCCACAGGCGGTTGAACGTGGTCGGGATGTCCGGCCCGGCCGCCAGCAGCCCGTGGTTGCGCAGGATCAGGTGGTTGCGCTGGCCGAGCGACGCCACCAGGCGCGGCTGCTCGTCCAGCTGGGTGGTGACGCCTTCGTACTCGTGGTAGGCCACGTCGCCGTACAGCATGGCGCTGTAGAAGTTGTCGTGGCGCAGGCCTTCCTGCTTGCACGAGACCGCGCAGCCCGCGGTGGTGTGCACGTGCATGATGCAGTGCGCGTCCTCGCGCGCGCCGTGGATCGCGCTGTGGATCACGAAGCCCGCGCGGTTCACCCGGCCGGTGCCGCCGCCCATCACGTTGCCGTCCAGGTCGATGCGCACCAGGTTGTCGGGCCGCACTTCGGAGTAGTGCAGGCCGAACGGGTTGATCAGGTACTCGGCCTTGGCGCCGCTGCGCGTGGGCAGGCGGACCGTGATGTGGTTGAAGATCAGCTCGGTCCAGCCCAGCCAGTCGAACAGCCGGTAGCAGTCGGCGAGGTCCTTGCGCAGCCGCGCTTCGTTGTTGTCGTCCACCTTGTCTCCTCGAGAGCGAAAGAACTTCAGGCCGACTGCGCGTCGGCCAGGCCCTGGATATCCTCGCAGAAGACCAGGTCCTCCTCGCCGTCGGCCATCTTCGCCTTCAGCCAGATGCCGTCGCCGAGGTTCTCCACGACTTCGACGGTGTCCCCGTTCTTCAGCCTGATGCGGTGTCCGGGTTCGATCGCCAGCAGGTTCAGCATCGCTTGCTCCCCGTTCAGAAGAAGATGGACAGGTTCTTGGCCAGCAGCACGTTCTGGTGGATGCGGATCTCGCGCTGCGCCAGCTTCCAGCCGTCGGCCGTGCGGCGCATGCGGTCCATGCGGTCCCCGACGAAGAAGTACTGCTCGTACTCGCAGCGGTTCTGGTAGATCAGGAAGCGGCTGGAAACGTCCACTTCCTCCTGCCCCGCGGCGTTGGTCTCGATGGCCGTGAGCTGCACGTTGCTGACCATGCGGCAGACGCGCGACAGCGGCTCCTCGGCCCAGTGCACGCCGGTGAGGATCTGCTCGACGCGCTTGCCCAGCGTCCACTTGCCCTCGTTGAACCAGCTCATCTGCCTGTCGCGCGTGGTCAGCTCGCGCGCCGCGTGCTCGCCGAACTTCACGTTGTATTCCATGGGCATGAAGTAGCGCAGGTCGTCGGCCAGCGTGTCCAGCCATTCCTTGAAGCGTCGGTCGTCCAGCAGCGTGGATTCGTCGTAGAGGAATTCCTCGATCTCCCGCTTGATCGCGAAGTAGCGGTCGTCGCGCGGCAGGCGCTTGACGGCCGGGGCGGGGGCCAGGGTCTCGGCGGTTTCGGACATGGGGTGCTCCGGTGTTCGTGTGATCAGTTCTTCGGCGGCACGGGGCCGCCCTGGTGGGCGAAGCAGCCGACGTCGAGCACGGTGCCCGAGATGGTGGCGGCTTCGTCCGAGAGGAGGAAGGCGACGGCGTTGGCCAGGTCGCGGCCGGTGGCGGGGCGGCCGGCCGCGGTGCCGGGCGCGGGCTTGCGCAGGAAGGCGTCGGCGTCGCCGCCGAACCGGCCCACGCTCATGCCGGAGACGATGCCGCCGCCGCCGGGGATGGCGACGTTCACCCGCACGCGATCGTGGAAGTGGTCGTAGGCCATCGCCATGGTGAGCGCCACGATGCCGCCCTTGCTGGCGCTGTACGCGGCCATGTTGGGCTTGCCGTAGCCGGCGCCGGAGCCGATGTTGACGATGGAGCCGCCGCCCGCGCGCGCCATGTGCGGGATCACCTCGCGCGACATCAGGTAGGTGCCCTTGAGGTTCACGTCGAGGATGCGCTCGAACAGCGCTTCCCCGGTGGTGAGCACGGTGCCCAGCGGGCCGATGGCGGCGTTGTTGACCAGGCCGGTCACGGTGCCGTAGCGTGAGACGGCGTGTTCCACGACGCGCTTCACGTCGGCCGCGTTGGAGACGTCCGCCTCCAGCACGTCGGCCTTGCAGCCGGCCTGCTCCAGTTCCGCGGCCAGCGAGTCCAGGCCCTGCGCGGTGCTCGAGACCTGCGGCTGCGCCAGCCCGAAGGCCACGACCTGGTGGCCGCGCCGGGCCAGTTCGACGGTGATCGACTGCCCGAGCCCGAAGGTCCCGCCGGTGACGATGACGACGCCCATGCCTTACTCCACGAAGCTGGCCGGTTCCTTGTCCTTGCGGCCCAGCAGCGTGTCCCAGTCGGCGTCGTTCATGTAGTCGCGCCAGCGGCGGTAGAACTGCCGCGGGTTCTCCTCGCTCACCTGCAGGCTGACGTTGCCGGCCACCGGCCCGTCGGTCTGCACCTTGCCCAGCGACTGCTGGTAGTTGTAGGGATAGCGCTTGGCGATCACGCCGCGGCTGCCGGCGGTGGCGTAGTTCCAGTTCTCCATGTCGTCCTGCTCGGTCATGCCCGCCGGGCCGGAGTAGCGCATGTAGTAGGTGCGCAGGAAATCCTTGACTTCCTGCGGCGCGTCGGCGTCCACCAGGAAGAAGCGCCAGGCCTCCGTCGATTCGGGGCCGTGCGGATGCCAGACGCACAGGTTGCGCGGCTGGTTGCCGTGGAACGAAACGTTCGGCCAGATCGTGCCGACGAAGGGCACGAGGCGATGGCGCTCGGCGCCCAGGCGCTCCTTGCGCTTGGCGTGGGCCTCGCGGAAGTACTCGGCGACCACCGGGTTGTTGCGGTACGTGTCGAGGAACTCCCAGTTCTCGGGCATCAGCGCGCTGTGCACGCCGTGGCCGGCCGGGAAGTTCACCCACACGTGCTGGGCCTTCTCCAGCTCGTTGTCGCGGCGGCCCTTCTCGCCGGCCTCGGCGCTCGGGCCGATGCCGATCAGGTCCACCGAGCGGTGGCTCACGTTGTGGTACGTGTCGCCCAGGAAGTTCTCGGCGGCGAATTTCCAGTTGGCCGGGATGATCCACTTGTGCACGCCGAACAGCACCTCCGAGCCGCCTTCGCGGCCGTCGCGGCAGTCCAGCGCCAGGTCCAGGTGGATCTTGGCGTCGCCCAGGTAGGTGAGCAGGTCGGGCGCGTCCTTGTCCCAGGTGGCCCACACGGTGCCCTTGTAGGTCTCCACCTTGGGCGGCTCGATCAGCGACCACTCCTCCTTGTCCAGGCAGCCCTCGTACAGGCCCTTGAACTGCGGCACCCCGAACAGCTTGCCGTCGGTGGTGTAGCTCCAGCTGTGGTACGGGCAGGTGAACAGCTGCGTGTTGCCGTGGTCGTACTGGCAGACCTTCATGCCGCGGTGGCGGCATGAGTTCAGGAACACGTGCACCTTCTTCTTCTTGTCGCGCGCCAGGATCACCGACTCTGCGCCCATGCGCGAGGTGAAGTAGTCGCCCGGGTTCGGGATCTGGCTCTCGTGGCCGACGAACAGCCAGGCGCGGGTGAAGACCTTCTCCAGCTCCTCCTGGTAGATGTCCTTGTCCGAGAAGATCTCGCGGCTGATCTTGCCCTCGCGGAGCTTGACCATCGCGTTGTAGCGGGATTCGGTAGTGATCGGGATCATGGGTTGTCTCGCTGGATTGGGTGGGTCAGGCGAATCGTTCGCAGAGCACGTCGGCGCGCCGCAGGCCCGCGGCCTCGGCGGCCTTGCGGCCGGCTTCCACCATGGGCGGCGGGCCGCACAGGTAGACGCGCGTGGAAGGGTCGAGTCCGAGCCGCGGGATGAGGTCGGTGGCGTAGCCGTGGTGGCTGCCGGGCTGGGCGTCCTGCTCCACGGCGATCTGCAGGTCCAGGCCGTTCAACTGCTCGCGCAACCGGTTCACTTCGTCCAGCGCGAACAGGTGGCCCGGCGTGCGTGCGCCGATCAGCAGCGTGGTGCGCTGTGACGAAGGCCGCGCGGCCAGGCTGCGCAGCATCGACAGGAAGGGCGCGACGCCCGTGCCGCCGGCGACGAACAGGCGAGGGCGCTCCTCGTCGCGCAGGAAGAAGCTGCCGTGCGGCGTGCTCAGCTCCACCGCGTCGCCGGCCTTGGCGCCGGCGAGCCACTCGGAGAACGCGCCACCCGGCACCAGGCGGATGAAGAACTGCAGGCGGTCCGTGCCGGGCACGTTCGCCATCGAATAGGAACGCGAGATGTCGGTGCCGGCCGGCTGGATGCGCACGTACTGGCCGGGTTCGAACACCACCTGCTCCGGCACCTGCACTTCCAGCCGCACGGTCTCGCTGGCCACTTGTTTCACCGCCACCACTTGCGCCGCGATGGGCTCGGGCTCCTCGCTCAGGGCCTCGGTCGAGTCGTACGGGAATTCGATGGCGCAGGCGCCGTTGACGCGGCACACGCAGGGCAGCACCGAGCCGGAGGCGCGGTCGTCGTCGGGCAGGACGGCGGTGTCGTAGTCGTCCAGGTCCACATTGCCGGACACCAGCTGCGCGGTGCAGGTGCCGCACTGGCCGTTGGAGCAATCGGTCAGCAGGTTGAGGCCGGCTTCGGCGGCCGCGTCGATCAGCTTGCCGCCGCAGGGTACGGCGAGGCGGTGCGAAACGCCATCGGCGAAGAGGAGGGTGACGGGGATGGGTTGGCTCATGGGAAGACTCCCTGTGTCCGTTGAGTGGACAATGAATCCATTATACGGACTCAAAGAAAATTTGGTCAACGTGTCCGCATGGCGGACAATTGAGCCGGACCAGGGAGATTTCGCCATGACGACCACCGACAAGAACGAGAACGTGCGCGCCGTGGGCCGCGCGCTGGACATCCTGCTCGCCTTCACCGAGGGCGACCCGGAGCTGTCGCCCGCCGAGCTGCTCAAGCGCGTGGAGCTGTCGCGGCCCACGCTGTACCGGCTGCTCTACACGCTGGAGGAGAGCGGCTTCCTGGTCTCCGTCGGCGAGCCGCAGCGCTTCCGGCTCGGGCCATCGGTCGCGCGGCTGGCGCACGTGTGGAAGTCCACGCTGGACTTGAAGACCGTGGCCGAGCCGGTGATGCGCCGGCTCTGGGAAGAGACGCAGGAGACCGTCGCCCTGTTCGTGCCGCAGGGGAGCATGCGCCTGTGCGTGGAAGAGCTGCCGAGCCCGCAGCCGCTGAACTTCAAGCGCGGCGTCGGCTACACCGAGAAGATCGTGCTGGGCGCCACCGGCCGCGCGATCCTGGCGCACCAGTCGCCTTCGCCCGAGCAGCTGCGCACGCTGGCGCAGGGCACGCGCATCGACCTGAAGGAGCTGGAATCGGAACTGGCCGCCACCCGCAAGCGCGGCTACTCCACCAGCCGCAGCGAGCTGATCTCGGGCGCGGTGGCCGTGGCCGTGCCGTTCTTCGACCGCGAGGCGCAGGTGGCCGGCTCGATCGGCGTGTTCGGCCCCGAGGTGCGGCTGGACGCCGCGCGCCAGAAGGCGGTGGCGCAGCTGCTGCTGGACGAGGCGGTGCGCCTGTCGGACGCGCTGGGCTTCGGGAGCTCGAGCCGCAAGCGCGCCTGAAAGCACTGGATCCCCGCCTTCGCGGGGATGACGGGGATTTACTTCTTGGGCGCGGGGATTTTCGCGATCACTTCGGCCCACTTCTTCGACTCGCCCGCGATGAAGCTGCCGAAGGCCTTGCCGTCCATCCAGGCCGGCTCGGCGGCCAGGTTGGTGATCTGGGTCTGCACCGCGGGATCGGCCATCACCTTCTGCAGCGCGGACGACAGCCTGGCCGTCACGTCCGCCGGCGTCTTCGCGGGCAGGAACAGGCCCATCCAGGCCGGCGCCGCGTAACCCTTCACGCCTTCTTCCGCCAGCGTGGGGATCTCGGGCGCCACCTTGCTGCGCGCGGAACTGGTCACGCCCAGCGCCACCAGCTTGCCGGCCTTCACGTGCGGATAGGCCGACGTGAGGTCGACCATCGCCGAAGGCAGCGTGCCGCCCAGCACGTCGGTGACGGCCGGGCCGCTGCCGCGATAGGGCACGGGCACCAGAGGCGCGCCGCTCATGCTGGCGAGCAGCTCGCCGGACAGATGCTGGGCCGTGTACTGGCCCGCGGTGCCGTACGAGAGGCCGCCGTCCTTCTTGCGCGCGCCGTTCAGGAACGCCTGCAGGTTGCCGAAACCGGTGGCGGGCGAGGTGATGAACACCAGCGGGATGTCGGCCAGCTTGCCCAGCGGCATCAGCTCGCGCTCCGGCTTGAGCGGCGGCGCATCGGGCAGGTGCGGGTTCACGGCGATCGCGCCGGTGGCGCCCAGGCCGATGGTGTGGCCGTCGGCGGGGGACTTGGCCACCGCGATCAGGCCGAGCGCGCCACCCGCGCCGGGCTTGTTGTCCACCACGACGGGCTGTCCCAGCGCCTGCGACAGCTCGCGGCCGACCACGCGCGCGATGCCGTCGGCCGACGCGCCGGGCGCGAAGGGGACGATCAGCGTGATCGGCTTGCTCGGGAACGCCTGCGCCCAGCTTGCGCTCGCGGACAGGGCGAGCGCGAGGGTGCCGAGCACCTTCGGCATCGAATGGTTCATCCTTGTCTCCTCCGCCTCTTCGGGCTTATTCCGGCTTGATGTTGGCCTTGGCGGCCACGTCGGTCCACCGTGCGATGTCGGCGCTGATGCGCTTGGCCAGGGCCGGCGCGTCGGCGTTGCCGGGATCCATGCCCAGCGCGTGCAGCTTCTCGGCGAAGTCCTTCTCCTTCAGGATCTCGGCGACCGCGGAACGCAGCGAAGCGAGCACGGGCTGCGGCGTGCCCTTGGGCGCCATCAGCGCGGTCCAGATCGGCACGTCGTAGCCGGCGAAGCCGGACTCGGCCACGGTCGGCACGTCGGGCAGGGCGGCGGTGCGCTTGCCGGTGGTGACCGCGAGTGCCTTGAGCTTGCCGGCCTTGACCTGGCTCATCACCGCGGCGCTGTCCAGCACGGCGACCGGGATCTCGCCGCCGAGCAGCGCGGACACGACCGGGCCCGAACCGCGGTAGGTGACGTGCTGGAACTTCAGGCCCGACGCCGCGGCCAGCGTTTCGGCCACGAGCACGAACGAGGTGGTGGGCGTGCCGTTGTCGAGGGTGCCGTCCTTGGCCTTGGTCTTGCCGTACTGCACCAGCTCCTGCAGGTTCTTGACCGGCAGCGAGGGATTCACGGTGACGACCAGCGGGAAGGTGCCGAGCAGCGCGATCGGCTCGTAGTCCTTCTCCGGGTCGTACGGCAGGTTCTTCATCAGCACCGGGTTGGTGGTGAGGCCGCCGCTGGAGGACACCAGCAGCGTGTAGCCGTCCGCCTTCGACTTGGCGACCATGTCGTTGCCCACCGCGGAGTTGGCGCCGGGCTTGTTGTCGACGATGAACGACTGCTTCAGGCGTTCGCCCAGCTTCTGCGCCACGAGGCGGGCCACGATGTCGTTGGTGCCGCCGGGGGCGAAGCCGACGACGATCTTCACCGGCCGGTCGGGATAGGCCTGGGCGGCGGCCTGCGGAGCATGGAACAGGAACGGGGCGCCCACGGCGGCGGCGAGAGAGAGGGCGCGCAGCGTGTGCCGGCGGGCGGCGAAGAAGGGGGTTCGCATGAAGCTTGTCTCCAGATGGACGGCGGATGCCGGAAAGCGGATCCCTGCCCTGCGTGTCCGCAGAACGGATAGAAAGTCCATTTTATGGACGGTGGTTGACTTGCGTCAAATTCATGGACGTTTTGTCCGTATGGCGGACAGATCAGGCCGCGCCGCGCACGCGGTCGATGAGCGCGAGCGCATCTTCCGGCGCGCGGTCACCACGCCAGGCCACGTGCTGGTCGGGGCGCGACAGCACGAGGGCGTGCCGGTACAGCGCCGGCGCTTCGGCCGACTTCACGTCCAGCACCTTCAGGGGCATGCCACGCCTGGCCGCTGCTTCTTCCAGCGGACGCGTGTCGGCGGCCGGATCGATGCGCAGCAGCGTGAACTCGGACCCCATCGCGTCGTAGAGCGAACGGCCGTCGTCCAGCCACAGGTGAGGCGTGCGGCAGCCCGGCACGGTGGACGGCGTGAAGCGGTCCATGGTGTAGGCGGGCGGCGCCTCGCCGTCGTAGGCGATCAGCGGCGAGCCTTCGTAGAAGTAGCCGAAGTTCAGGCCGGCGCAGCAGTACTGCTTGACGTTCAGGTCGTACAGCGCCTTGCCCGCGGCGGCGCGCGCCGCTTCGCCGGCGGCGCCGGGCTCCTCGATGCCGGGCGGCACGCCCTCGCGCTCCTTCTGCAGGGCGATGGCGTGGTCCATCGCGAACTTCGACACCTGCTCGGTGATCGGCAGCCGCTCGGCCTCGTAGCCGCCCAGCGCGCCTTCGCCGGCCCAGCCGTTCAGGCGGCCGGCGAGCTGCCACGACAGGTTCATCGCGTCGGCGATGCCGGCGTTCATGCCGTAGCCCGCCATCGGGATCCACAGGTGGGCGGCGTCGCCGCAGATGAACATGCGGCGGTCGCGGAAGCGGTCGGCCACCAGGCGGCGGCCGATCCAGTCTTCCTTGCTGATGATCTCGTAGCGGAAGTCCTCGCCCACGCCGAGGATGGTGCGGATGGCCCAGTCCCGGTCCACCGCTTCGAAGTCGGTCTCGCCGGCCTTCAGGTAGTTGTGCAGCAGGAAGGTTTCCTTGCCGTCGATGGCGTACACGTTGCCGCTGCGGCGCGGGTTGAGCGAGAACGTGGCCCAGGCGGGCGGGTGCTTCGCCCGCGAGAGCAGGTCGGGCGCGCGGAAGAAGGTGGACTGCACGCGGCCGACCACCTCGTCGCCCGAGAGCTTCGCGCCGATGGCCTTGCGCACGCCCGAGCGGCCGCCGTCGCAGCCGACCAGGTAGGCGCACCGGATGCGCACCGGCGCTTCGGTGTCCAGGTTCACGCCGGTGGCCCACACGCCCTCGGCGTCCTGCTCGTAGCTGTCGATGCGCGTGCGGTTGAGGATTCGCACGCCGCGCAGCGATTCCGCGTGCGCGAACAGCACCGGCTCCAGGTAGATCTGGTTGATGCGGTGCGGCGGCTCCGGCGTGGGCCACCAGCCGTCGGGGCCGCTCTTGTCGGTGTAGCGCTGGGCGCGGCCCGGGATGTGGATGCGGGCGATCTCCTCGCCGGCGAACGAGGTGCGGTAGCTGACGTCGTTCGGGTACTCGGCGGGCAGGCCGGCGTCGCGCAGCGCGCGCGCCACGCCCAGGCGCCGGAAGATTTCCATCGAGCGGGCCGACACGTGGTTGCACTTGACGCTGGGCGGCTCGCCGCGGTGGCGGGTTTCGGCCACCAGCACGTCGATGCCGCGCTGCGCCAGGTCCATGGCGAGGGTCAGGCCGACCGGCCCCGCGCCGACGATGAGCACCTGCGACTGCAGGGAAGAAGACATGGCTGCTCCGGATTCCGTTTGACTTGCTTGATTAAACGCAAACGGCCGCCGCTGCGACAATGAATCTTCCATGCCGATTCATAAAAAACCTTTATCCGCGCTGCCGTCGGTGCGGCAGCTGCGGGCGCTGGTCGCGGTGCATCGCACCGGCAGCATCTCGGCGGCGGCGCAGGAACTCTCGCTCACCCAGCCCGCCGTCACCGTGCTGCTGCGCGAGCTCGAGGACCGGCTGGGCCTGAGGTTGTTCGATCGCAGCACTCGCCTGCTGCGCCCGACCGCCGCGGCCGCCGAGGCGGTCGGGCATGCGCAGCGCGCGCTGGCCGAGCTGGAGGCGATGGCGGCGGGCATGGCCGAGC
>JAEWBU010000373.1 GCA_023390985.1 Pseudomonadota bacterium | reverse complement strand
ACGGTGGTGATCTTCTCGGCGTCCTCGTCCGGAATCTCGATGCCGAACTCGTCTTCCAGCGCCATCACCAGCTCGACCGTGTCAAGGGAGTCGGCGCCGAGGTCGGCCACGAAAGCCTTCTCGTTGGTCACCTGGGACTCCTCCACGCCGAGTTGCTCGGCGATGATCTTCTTGACACGTGCTTCGATATCGCTCATGGGTTTCCCTCTCGGGTGTTGTTGAATGAATCCGCGATTTTAGCCTTTGCGCCTGTTCAGCCCCGAGCGCTCGGCTGGGGCCGTTCGTCGGCGTTCAGGCCATGTGCATGCCGCCGTTGACGTGCAGCTCCTGGCCGGTCACGTATCCGGCCTGCGCCGAGGCCAGGAAGGCCACGGCATGCGCGATGTCGGCCGGCTTGCCCAGCTGTCCCAGCGGGATCTGGCCAAGCAGCGCCTTGCGCTGTTCTTCCGGCAGCGCGGCCGTCATGTCCGTCTCGATGAAGCCGGGCGCCACGCAATTGACCGTGATGCCGCGACTGCCGAGTTCGCGCGCCAGGGCGCGCGTCATGCCCGCCACGCCCGCCTTGGCGGCGGCGTAGTTGGCCTGCCCCGGATTGCCGGAGGCGCCCACCACCGAGGTGATGTTCACGATGCGGCCGTAACGCTGCTTCATCATCGTTCGCATCACGGCCCGGCTCATGCGGAAGACGGCCTTGAGGTTGGTATCGACCACCGCATCCCAGTCCTCGTCCTTCAGCCGCATCGCGAGCATGTCGCGGGTGATGCCGGCGTTGTTCACCAGCACCTGCAGGCCGCCATGCTGCTTGACGATGGCGTCGACCACGGCCTCGGACGCAGCGGCGTCGTTGACGTCCAGCCGCACGCCGCTGCCGCCCTGGGCCTGCAGCGCCTGCGTGATCTTCGCGGCGCCGTCGTCGGTGGTGGCGGTGCCGATCACCGTGGCGCCACGCTGCGCGAGTTCCAGGGCGATGGCTGCGCCGATGCCGCGCGAGGCGCCGGTGACCAGCGCGACCTGGCCTTTCAGATCCTGATTGCTCATGCCAGCAGTCCCTTCGATTCGGCCAGCGAGGCCGGGTCGTAAACCGCGCCGGACACGATGGCCGGGTCGATGCGCTTGCAGAGGCCCTGCAGCACCTTGCCCGGACCGCTTTCGATCACGACAGCTGCACCGCGGCCCTGGATCGCCTTGATGCAGTCGACCCAGCGCACCGGGCCGAACGCCTGCTCGTAGAGCGCGGCGCGGATGCGGTCGGGATCGGTCTCCACCCTGGCTTCGATGTTGTTCACCACCGGGATCGCCGGCGTGTTGAAAACGACCTGCGCCAGCCGCTCGCGCAGCCGGTCGGCCGCGGGTTTCATCAGGCTGGAGTGGAACGGCGCCGACACCGGCAGCGGCAGCGCGCGCTTGGCGCCGTTGGCCTTGAGCACTTCGCAGGCCTTGTCGACCGCGGCCTTGCTGCCCGCGATCACGGTCTGCGCGGGGTCGTTGAAATTGACGGCCTCGACCACTTCGGTGCTGTTGGTGCCGAACGAGCGCTGCGCCTCGGCGCAGCCTTCGACCACCTTCTGGGCGTCCATGCCCAGCACCGCGGCCATCGCGCCCTCGCCCACCGGCACGGCTTCCTGCATCGCCTGAGCACGGAAGCGCACCAGCGGCGCGGCGTCGGCCAGGCTCAGCGCGCCGGCGGCGACCAGCGCGGAGTACTCGCCCAGCGAATGGCCGGCCACCACGGCCGGCTGCGGGCCGCCTTCGGCCAGCCACGCGCGGTAGGCGGCCACGCCCGCGACCAGCATCACCGGTTGCGTATTGGTGGTGAGCGCCAGGGCTTCCTTGGGGCCTTCCTTGATCAGGCGACCGAGGTCCTCGCCGAGCGCCTCGGAGGCCTGCGCCACCACCTCGCGCACGGCGGGATGGTCGCCCCACGCGTCGAGCATGCCCACGGCCTGCGAACCCTGGCCGGGAAAGACAAATGCGAACGGTTTCATCTTGCGGTGCCTGCCGTCGTCGTTGAAAAGGAGAGAGGAAAAAGCGGAGAGCCGGGCGCGCTTAGAAGTCCAGCAGCACCGCGCCCCAGGTGAAGCCGCCGCCGACGCCTTCGAGCATCAGCGTGTCGCCCTTGCGGATCTTGCCGCCGCGCACCGCGGCGTCGAGCGCCAGCGGGATCGATGCGGCGGAGGTGTTGCCGTGCTGGTCCACCGTCACGACGAGCTTGTCGAGCGGCAGTTTCAGCTTCCTGGCCGTGCCCTGCATGATGCGGATGTTGGCCTGGTGCGGGATCAGCCAGTCGATGTCGGCGTCGGTGCGGCCCGCCTTGGCGAGCGTGGTCCGCGCCGCTTCTTCCAACACGCCGACGGCGAGCTTGAACACGGCCTGGCCGTCCATCTTCAGGAAGGGATCGCCCAGCACCTTGCCGCCGGACACGGTGCCCGGCACGCAGAGGATGCCGACGTGCTTGCCGTCGGCATGCAGGTCGGTCGCCAGGATGCCGGGCGTGTCCGACGCCTCCAGCACCACGGCGCCGGCGCCGTCGCCGAACAGCACGCAGGTCGTGCGGTCCTTGAAGTCGAGGATGCGCGAAAACACCTCGGAGCCGATGACCAGCGCGCGTCTGGCGCTGCCGGTGCGGATCATCGCGTCGGCCACGGTGAGCGCGTAGACGAAGCCGCTGCACACGGCCTGCACGTCGAAGGCCGGGCAGCCCGCGATGCCCAGCTTGTTCTGCAGGATGCACGCGGCCGAGGGGAACACCATGTCCGGCGTGGACGTGGCGACGATGATCAGGTCGATGTCGGACGGACCGACGCCGGCCGCTTCCATCGCCTGGCGCGCGGCGTGCGCGCCGAGGTCGCTGGTGGTGACGTCGGGAGCGGCGAAGTGGCGCGCGCGGATGCCGGTGCGTTCCACGATCCACTCATCGGAAGTCTCTACGCCCTGGACCGCCAGTTCGGCGGCGAGGTCGGCGTTGGTCACTCGGCGCGGGGGCAGGTAGCTGCCGGTGCCGGTGATGCGCGAATATCGGCTCATTCGGAAGCGATCGCTAGGGCCGGCTGCTGCTCCGCGGGGGCGCCGGCCAGCAGGGGCCGGGCGTGTGCGATGCGGGCCTGGACGCGATCGAGCAGGTTGTTTCGGGCCGCATCATACGCCCGCGTCAGCGCCTGCTCGAAAGCGAAAGCGTCGGCCGAGCCGTGGCTCTTGAACACCAGGCCGCGCAGTCCCAACAATGCCGCACCGTTGTAGCGGCGGTAGTCCACCCGCTTCTTCAGCGCGGACAGCACCGGGTAGGCCGCCAGCGCCGCCAGCCTGGTCAACGCGGAGCGGGAGAACTCCTCCTTGAGGAAGCCCACGATGAGGGACGCGACGCCTTCGCTGGTCTTCAGGGCCACGTTGCCGACGAAGCCGTCGCACACGACGATGTCGGTGGTCCCCTTGAAGATGTCGTTGCCTTCCACGTTGCCGTGGAAGTTCAGGTCGCCGGCCGCGGCCGCGGCGCGCAACAGCTCACCCGCGCGCTTGATCACCTCGTTGCCCTTGATGATCTCCTCGCCGATGTTCAGCAGGCCGACGGTGGGCTGCTCCTCGTGCGTCATCGCGGCGATCAGGGCCGAGCCCATGACCGCGAACTGCAGCAGGTGATGCTCGGTGCAATCCACATTGGCGCCCAGGTCGAGCACCGTCGTGGCCCTGCCCTTGGCGTTGGGCAGATGGGTCGCGATGGCCGGCCTGTCGATGCCGTCCACCGTCTTGAGCAGGTAGCGCGCCAGCGCCATCAGCGCTCCGGTGTTGCCGGCCGAGACGGCGGCCTGGGCCTGGCCGTCCTTGACCTGCTGGATCGCGACCCGCATCGAGGAATCCTTCTTGCGGCGCAGCGCCACTTCGACCGCGTCGTCCATCGCCACCACTTCGGTGGCGGGCACGTGCGTGGCGCGGGGATGCTGGAAGGCTTTCAGCGCATCGCCGCCCACCAGCAGCAGGCGCGCTTCGGGATGCTGCTCCAGGAAGCGGCGGCAGGCAGGCAGGGTCACCGCGGGGCCGTGGTCGCCCCCCATGCAGTCGACCGCCAGGATCGTCGTCATGTCCTAAATGTAGAGCGAAGCGGCGAGCGGACGGAAAAAAGGCCCGGGCTGCGCAGGCAGCGGCGGGCCCCTCCTTGCCGCGGCAGCTCGGGCCGCGACGGTACTCGCCACGAAGGCGATCAGGCGTCGTTCTTGGTCTTGAGCACCTTGCGGCCACGGTAGAAGCCGGTCGGGCTGATGTGGTGGCGCAGGTGGGTTTCGCCGGTGGTGGGCTCCACGGCGATGCCGGGCACCGTCAGCGCGTTGTGCGAACGGTGCATGCCCCGCTTGGAGGGGGACTTCTTGTTTTGCTGGACGGCCATTTCGGGCTCCTGGGCTAATGAGCAGCTGCGCGGCGGGCGCGAAGCGCGGTTGATCGGTGGGTGGGGTTGCGCGAGCGACCTGGGATCAAGCTGATCGGCTGCCGGCGCGAAGCCCGCCATTATAGCCCACCGCGTCAGCCCTTGCCGCCCTTGAGCACCTTGAGGGCGGCAAAGGGGTTCTCGGCCGGCTCGGCTTGCTCGAAATCCGGGTCCTCGACCGACAACGCCACCGGCTTCGGACAGACCTCGTGGCGCGGCACCACCGGCACTTCCATCAGCAGCTCGTCCTCGACCAGCCCCAGCAGGTCAAAGGCCCGGCTGATCGCCAACAGGTCCTCCTCGGTTTCCTCGTCCTGGGCGGTGGCGGTGGATTCGTCGGCGACGAAGCGGAACGAGCGGTCCACCGCCAGCGGCACGTCCACCGGCTCCAGGCAGCGCTGACAGGTCAGCGGCAGCACCGTCGAGGCGCTGAGGTGCAGCCAGACCTCGGGCTGGACATGGCGCGGGTTGATCAATTCGCCCTGCGCGCTCCAGTTCACGGGGCGCTCGCCGCCGCGGCCGCCGGCTTCCTCGGACAGGCGCGCAAAGTCGCCCACCCGGCCCTGGCCCGAGAGCTGAGCCGCATCTTCAGCGAACGCCTGGACCTCGAGCCGCTGCGCGTTGAACTGCCTTTTCATCCGGGCCAGTGTAAGAGAATCGCCCCCGTGCAAACCCTCATCCTCGGCTCCGCTTCCCGCTATCGCCGCGAACTGCTGGGCCGCCTCGGCCTGTCCTTCGACGTGGTCGCTCCGCAAGTGGACGAGACGCCGCAAGCCGGCGAATCGCCCGCGGTCCTGGCCCGCCGACTGGCCCTGGCCAAGGCGAAAGACGTCGCCCGGCGGCATCCCGACGCGGTGGTGATCGGCTCCGACCAGGTGGCCGACCTGGACGGCGAACCCCTGGGCAAGCCCGGCGACCATCCCCGCGCCACCGCGCAGCTGCGGCGCATGAGCGGCCGCACCGTCATCTTCCAGACCGCCGTCGCCGTCGTCTGCCAATCCCGCCGCTTCGTGGTCGAAGACCTCGCGCCGGTGCGCGTGGAATTCCGCCGCCTCGCCGACGAGGAGATCGAGCGCTACCTGCTCGCCGAGCAGCCGTACGACTGCGCCGGCAGCGCCAAGAGCGAGGGCCTGGGCATCGCGTTGCTGGAGGCGATCCACAGCGACGACGCGACGGCGCTGGTCGGCCTGCCGCTGATCCGCACCTGCCGCATGCTGCGCGCCGCCGGCCTGCAGGTGCCCTGATGGCGGCGCCGGGCCGGCTTCATCTCGTTCCCGCGCCGCTGGACTTCGGCTGCGCCGCGCAGGCGCCGCTGCCCGAAGTGATGCCCACCGGCACGCTGCAGGTGGCCGCGCGGCTGTCGCACTGGATCTGCGAGAACGCCAAGTCCACCCGCGCCTACCTCAAGCGCGTCAACGAACTCCATCCGCTCGCAAGGCCGATCCAGGAGATCCAGCTGCAGGAGCTGCCGCGCGAGGTGCACAAGAAGGGCGACCACGCCGGCGGCTTCGACGCGCGGCCGCTGCTCGCGCCGGCGCTCGAAGGCCACGACATCGGCCTGGTGAGCGAAGCCGGCATGCCGGCGATCGCCGACCCGGGATCGTCCGTGGTGCGCGCCGCGCACGACCTCGGCCTGGACGTGGTGCCGCTGGTCGGCCCCGCGTCGCTGCTGCTGGCCCTGGCCGCCGGCGGCATGAACGGCCAGAACTTCGCTTTCGTCGGCTACCTGCCGCAGCAGGCCGGGCCGCGCACGCAGCGCATCCGCGACCTGGAAGCCCTGGCGCTGCGCACCGGCCAGACCCAGCTGTTCATCGAGACGCCGTACCGCAACGCCGCTTTGTGGCAGGCGCTGCTCGAATCGCTCAAACCGACGACGCGGCTGGCCGTCGCCACCGGCCTCACGCTGCCGCAGGCCCAGGTGCGCTCGCGCACGATCGCGCAGTGGAAAAAGGAAGCGGGCGGTCCGTCGCCGGACACGCCCGCCGTTTTCCTGATCGGGGCTTAGCGCAGCGCCGGCAGCACGCGCACGGCGCGCATCGCGCCCTCGCCGATGGAGGCGCCGAACTTCTTGGCCAGCCGCTCGGCCACGTTCTCGCGGCGGGTGTAGTCCACCAGCTCCTCGGCCTTGATCACTTCGCGGGCGACGAAATCGAGGTTGCCCATGTGGTCGGCCAGGCCCATGTCGACCGCCTGCTGGCCGGTCCAGAACAGGCCGGTGAAGAGTTCCGGCGTGTCCTTCAGGCGCTTGCCGCGGCCGGCCTTCACCACCTCGATGAACTGCTTGTGGATCTGGTCGAGCATGGCCTGGGCGTGCTGGCGATGGCGCTCGGTCTGCGGGCTGAACGGGTCGAGGAAGCCCTTGTTCTCGCCGGCGGTCATCAGGCGGCGCTCGACGCCCAGCTTGTCCATGAGCCCGGTGAAGCCGAAGCCGTCCATCAGCACGCCGATGCTGCCGACGATGCTGGCCTTGTCCACGAAGATCTGGTCGGCGCCGGCGGCGATGTAGTAGGCCGCGGAGGCGCAGGACTCCTCCACCACCGCGTACACCGGCTTCTTGTACTTGGCCTTCAGGCGCTTCATTTCGTCGTTGATGATGCCGGCCTGCACCGGGCTGCCGCCGGGCGAGTTGATCAACAGCACGACCCCCTGCGCACCCGCGTCCTCGAAGGCGGCGCGCATCGCCGCGACGACGAATTCGGCGCTGGCATCGGAATCGGACGCGATCTCGCCCTTGACCTCCACCACCGCGGTGTGCGGCAGCGTCTTGTCGGCCTTCGGCGCGCCGCGGAAGCCCAGCGCCCAGATCAGGAAGACGAAGAACAGCAGCCAGGCGAAGCTCCTGAACGTGCGCCAGCGGCGCGCCGCGCGCTGCTCGTTCAGCGTGGCGAACACCAGGCGCTCCATGGTCTCGCGCTCCCAGCCCGGCTTCGCATTCGAGGGCGCAGGAGTAGGCACGGGGTCGGACGGGCCCCAGGTCGGTTCGTTCATGTTGTCGGGAGTCAGAAGGAGACGGGTTGGAGGTTCCAGTCAGTATGCCAGTGCACCACGCCGTCGCGCTCGCTCAGGGCGATGCGCACCAGGCCTCCCCGGCAGGGCCCGCCGGCGCACGCGCCCGTGTCGGGCCGGTACACGGCACCGTGCGTCGAGCACAACAGCCACTGGCCGCTGTCGTCGAAGAAGCGGTCGGGCTGCCAGTCCATTTCCATGGCCACGTGGGCACAGCGGTTGAGGTAGGCGTGTACCGCGCCTTTCCAGCGCACCGCGAAGGCGCGGCAGGTCTGGCCGCCGAAGACCACGTCGAACGGGACGGCGACGCCGCCGTCCACCAGGTCCTGGCTGTTGCAGAGCGGGACCGCGACCTGTTCCATGCGCTCAGGCGTTGGCCAGCAGCCAGTCGTGCAGGTCGCGCATCGAATGCGCGACGTACAGCGTGCCGAGCTGGTGGAACTCGTCGGGCTCGTGCGCGCCGTAGCTCACGCCCACGCTCGCGCAGCCGGCGTTGAGCGCCATCTGCAGGTCGTGCGTGGTGTCGCCGACCATCAGCGTGCGCTCGGGCTCGGTGCCGAACTCGCGCATCAGCTCCTCCAGCATGCGCGGATGCGGCTTGCCGGCGGTCTCGTCCGAGGTGCGCGAGCCGTCGAACACGCCGTGCAGCTCCTGGCTGGCCAGCACCTCGTCCAGCCCGCGGCGCGACTTGCCGGTGGCCACGGCCAGCCAGTGGTGCCGCGCGCGCAGGTCGCGCAGCATCGCCAGCGTGCCGTCGAACAGGCTCAGGTCGTCCTTGTGCTGGTAGTAGTGGTGGCGGTAGCGCTCGGTCAGCTCGGGGTACTTTTCCGGCGGCACGTCCGGCGCCGCGCGCGCCAGCGCCTGCACCAGGCTCATGCCGATCACGTAAGCGGCGGCGCGGTCGGTGGGCTTCGCGCCGCCGACGTCCGTCACCGCTCGCTGGATGCAGCGCACGATCACGCTGGTGGAGTCGTAGAGCGTGCCGTCCCAGTCGAAGGCGATCAGGTCAAACCGTCGTGGGCTGGGCATGGCGTTCGGTGAATTGGCGCAGGTCGTCGGGAAGCGGCGCTTCCAGGGCGACGGGTTCATCGGTGGCGGGATGGCGGAACTGTAATCGCCAGGCGTGCAGGAACATGCGCTTGAGGCCCTGGCGCTGCAGCGACTTGTTCAGCTCGAAATCGCCGTACTTGTCGTCGCCGACGATCGAGTGGCCCTGCGAGGCCAGGTGCACGCGGATCTGGTGCGTGCGCCCGGTCTTGATCGTCACCTCCAGCAGCGTGAAGCCGCCCAGGCGCCGCGCCACCTTCACCAGCGTGATCGAGCGCATGCCGTCGGGATCGTCCTTGCCGACCACGCGCACGCGGCGCTCGCCGGCGGCCTCGTCGTCGCCGCCCAGCAGGTACTTGTGCAGCGGCAGGTCGATCACCTTCTTGTTGGCCGGCCAGGACCCGCTCACCAGCGCCAGGTAGGTCTTGCCGGTCTCGCGGCCGCGGAACTGGTCCTGCAGCCCGGTGAGCGCCGAACGCCGCTTGGCCACCAGCAGCACGCCCGACGTCTCGCGGTCCAGCCGGTGCACCAGCTCCAGGAATTTCGCGGCCGGCCGCGCCTGGCGCAGCTGCTCGATGACGCCGAAGCTCACGCCGCTGCCGCCGTGCACCGCCACGCCGGCGGGCTTGTCGATGGCCAGCACATGGTCGTCCTCCAGCAGGACCGGGAACTCGCGCGCGGGCGCCGGCCGCGCCGACGCGTCCACCACCCGTTCGGGCAGCCGCACCGGCGGCACCCGAACCTCGTCGCCCGCCTCGACCCGCGTGTCCGCGGCCGCGCGGCCCTTGTTCAGCCGCACCTCGCCGCTGCGGATGATCCGGTAGACATGGGTCTTGGGGACGCCCTTGAGCTCGCGCAACAGGAAGTTGTCGAGGCGCTGGCCGGCGAACTCGTCACCGACCCGCACGATTTTCACGGCCGCTTTGGCGGGGGGCGTGGCGCCCCCTATAATCCGTTTCACTAGCGTTTCGCCGTAAGTGTTTGATTTGGCTGGAGTTTAGTCCCGCCCCTGCACTGGTGACGCTGGCAGGTCGATGCCAACGCTTCGACGCGATCACGAAACCCTGAACCGGAATACAAGCCGCCAGCGCCATAACGAGGCTGGCGGCGGACAAGCGAGTCTCCTGTGCTGATGGCGCTTCTCCTGGCCTGCTGGCGGTGGCTGATGCCTGCCGACTTCGGCTATGGCCCGCCCCGGCCCCGGCCGCGCGCGCTGCAGGCCATCCTGCCTGCGTCCCTGCGCCCCGCCTCCCGTCTCGCCCTCCTCCACGCGCCGCCCTTGCGACTGCTGACTTAGCCTCCCGGCCGTCAGCAGCTGCGCCCTGCGCCGCCTTCCGCTTCCCGTTTCGCCCGCGTCCGCCAAGGCATCGTGGACCCGTTTGTGGGTCGAACGTGAGAGAACAAGAAGGTGACGCAATGAAGCGTATGCTGATCAATGCCACGCAGGCCGAAGAGCGCCGGCTGGCCATCGTCGACGGACAGAAGCTCCTCGACTACGAAATCGAGATCGAAGGGCGCGAGCAGCGCAAGGGCAACATCTACAAGGCCGTCGTCACGCGCGTCGAGCCCAGCCTGGAAGCCTGCTTCGTCGACTATGGCGAGGACCGCCACGGCTTCCTGCCGTTCAAGGAGATCTCCAAGTCCTACTTCGCCCCCGGCGTGTCGCCCTCGCAGGCGCGCATCAACGAGGTGATCAAGGAAGGCCAGGA
>JAEWBU010000369.1 GCA_023390985.1 Pseudomonadota bacterium | reverse complement strand
CCTACGACGTGCGCGAGGTCATCGCCCGCATCGTCGACGGCTCGGAGTTCCACGAATTCAAGTCGCGCTGGGGCGGCACGCCGGGCGGCTCGTCCACCACGCTGGTCTGCGGCTTCGCCCACATCGAAGGCATGCCGGTGGGCATCATCGGCAACAACGGAATCCTGTACAGCGAGTCGGCGCAGAAGGGCGCGCACTTCATCGAACTGTGCTGCCAGCGCAAGGTGCCGCTCGTGTTCCTGCAGAACATCAGCGGCTTCATGGTGGGCCGCAAGTACGAGACCGAGGGCATCGCGCGGCACGGCGCCAAGATGGTCACCGCCGTCGCCACCGCCAGCGTGCCCAAGTTCACCATCATCATCGGCGGCAGCTTCGGCGCGGGGAACTACGGCATGTGCGGCCGCGCGTACTCGCCGCGCTTCCTGTGGATGTGGCCGAACGCGCGCATCTCGGTCATGGGCGGCGAGCAGGCCGCCAGCGTGCTGGCCACGGTCAAACGCGACGGCATCGAGGCCAAGGGCGGCCAGTGGTCGGCCGAGGAAGAAGCCGCGTTCAAGCAGCCGCTGCTCGACCAGTTCGCGCACCAGTCGCACCCCTATTTCTCCAGCGCGCGGCTGTGGGACGACGGCGTCATCGACCCGGCCGACACGCGCCGCGTCCTGGCGCTCGGTTTGTCGGCGGCGCTGAACGCGCCGATCGGCGAGCCGAAGTTCGGCGTGTTCCGGATGTGAGGGCCGCGATGGCGGACGGCCAGGCCCCGCTCGCACGACGCAGCTTGCTGCGCGCGGCGGGCCTGTTGCCGCTCGCGTCCCTGGCCGGTTGCGTCGTCGCGCCCTACGGCAGCTACCACCGCCCGTCGTCCAGCCTTGCCGGCGCGCAGCTGGGCAAGGCCTGGTGCCAGGGTCAATCGGGTCCCGAGACCCGGCTGCAGGCCGACCTGCAGGGCGTACGCCTCTCCGTGCGCACCGAGCCGCAGGCGCGCGGTGGTCCGCCCGGAATCCTTCTGTTGGCCGAACTGACGCTGCCGCCCGGGCAACTGCTGCACTGGCAGGGCGAGCCGCGGGTGCTGGTGGAAGGCCGCCCGCTGGCCGTCGTCGTGCCCCAGGTGTCGGCCCGGCGTTCATTGTTGATGGCCACGGAGCAGTGGGCCGACGTCGTCGCCCTGCGTCCCGGCTCCGTTGCGGTGGATTCGCAAGCGCCTTACGGCTTGCTGCTGGTGCGGCCCACGGCAGTGGCGGGCCAGCCGGCCCGCGTGGTGGTTGAAGGCCTGGCACTGGAGCATGCGGGCGCGCGCTGGGTGCTCCCGGCCACGCCGCTCGCGCGGCCTGCGAGCCGCACGCTCCCCGACGTCTATCGCAGCGACGCCGAGCAGGCCGCCGTGCTGGCGCGCGCGGGCGCCTGCAGCCTCGAGACGCCTCAGCAGGCCTGCGACAACATCGTCGAGTTCAGCTCCGACAGCCACCGCGGCCAGGACGCGGGCCTGCGCTGGCGCGGTCGCTGGTACCTGGCCCGCAGGCCGGGCGCGGCGCCGCGGTTCGAGGGCGAGATGAACCTGCTGCCGCTGCGGGCGGGTCGGCTCCGCGTCGTCGATGCGGCCTGGCAGGTGCGGTCGGAAGGCGGCCCGGCCCAGCCGCTGCGCTCGTCCCAGGTCCGCCTGTCGTTCGACGACCGGCTGGAGGCCGGCCACGTCATTCCTGCCGCCGGTGTCGAGACGCGCATCGCGATCCAGGCCCTGCTGCCCGAGGACGTGCCCACCTTCGACTTCGTGCTGCCGGCCTTCGCCACCGCGGGCCGCGCGGTCCCGCCTGCATCCATCCGCTTCGAGCGCCGCCGTTTCGACGGCGGCGTCGAACCCTTCAACTGCTGAGGTTCTCCGGCATGTCCTTCACCACGATCTACGACACCCCCGAGTTCGAGACGCTGCGCGACCAGGTCGCGCGCTTCATCGCCCGCGAAGTCGAACCGCACGCGGACAAGTGGGAGGAGCAGGGCTTCGTGCCGCGCGAGGTGCTGCGCCGCATGGGCCAGGCCGGGCTGTTCGGGCTGATGTACGAGGGTGAGTACGGCGGGGCCGAGGCCGATGCGCTCACCAACCTGGTGTTCGCGGAGGCGCTGTCGCAGTCGACCTACGCCGGCTTCATCATCACCGTGCTGGTCCACACCGACATGGCCAGCCCGCACCTGCACCACGCGGGTTCGCCGGCGCAGAAGGACAGGTACCTGCGCAAGGTGATCGCGGGCGAGACCATCACCGCGGTCGGCATCACCGAGCCGGGCGCCGGCTCCGACGTCGCGGGCATCCGCACCAGCGCCAGGCGCGATGGCGACCACTGGGTGCTCAACGGCACCAAGATGTTCATCACCAATGGCGTGCACGCCGACCTGTACTTCGTCGCCGCCAAGACCGGCCCCGGCAAGCGCGAGGTCTCGATGTTCATCGTCGAGAAGGGCACGCCGGGCTTCTCGGTCGGCCGCGCGCTGAAGAAGACCGGCTGGCTGTCCAGCGACACCGCCGAGCTGGTGCTCGACAACGTGCGCATCCCCGCGGCCAACCTGCTGGGCGAGGAGGGCAAGGGCTTCTACTCGGTGATGAAGAACTTCCAGACCGAGCGCATCGCCCTCGCCGCGATGGCGGTGGGCCACTGCACCCGCGCGCTCGAGCTCACGCTGGACTACGTGCGCCAGCGCCAGGCCTTCGGCCGCACGCTATGGGACCAGCAGACCATCCGCCAGCGCCTCTCGATGCTGGACGCGAAGACGCGCGCGGCGCGGCAGTTCATGTACCACTGCGCGTGGCGCGTCACGCAGGGGCACGACATCGTGCAGGACGTGTCCATGCTCAAGGCGCTGACCGGCGAGCTGGTCAACGAGGTCGTGGGCACCTGCCAGCAGTTCCACGGCGGCATGGGCTACATCCGCGAGACCGCCATCGAGAGGCTGTGGCGCGACGCCCGCGTGCTGGCCATCGGCGGCGGCGCCACCGAGGTGATGCTGGAGGAAGTGGCCAAGCGCTACTGAACAGCACGGCGCGCGCTAACGTGCGCCTGCACCTGAACCGGAGAACCCGAATGAAACACCTGCTCCTGAACACCGCCGGCGGCACCACGACCGTCACGCTCAACCGCCCCGACGTGCGCAACGCCTTCAACGACGAGGTGATCACCGAGCTGACCGCCGTGCTGCTGGAGCTGGGCAAGCGCCCCGAGGTGCGCTGCGTGGTGCTGGCCGGCAACGGCCCGGCCTTCTGCGCGGGCGCCGACCTCAACTGGATGAAGCGCATGGCCGACTACACGCGCGAGGAGAACCTGGAGGACGCCGGCGCGCTGGCCCGCATGCTGGAGGTGCTCTACAAGATCCCGAAACCGACGGTCGCGCGCGTGCACGGCGACGCCTACGCGGGCGGCGTGGGCCTGGTGGCGGCCTGCGACATCGCGGTCGCCGCCGACACGGTCAACTTCTGCCTGAGCGAGTCGAGGCTGGGCCTGCTGCCCGCCACCATCAGCCCCTATGTGATCCGCGCGATGGGCGCGCGCGCGGCGCACCGCTGGTTCCTGACCGCCGAGCGCTTCCCGGCGGCCGAGGCGCACCGCATCGGCTTCGTGCACGAGGTGGTGCCGGCCGACCAGCTGGATGCCAAGGTGGGCGAGATCGCGCAGGCGCTGGTGAGTGCGGGCCCGGAAGCGGTGAAGGCCTGCAAGCAGCTCGTGCACGACGTGGCCGAGCGCGAGATCACCGCGGGGCTGATCCGCCGCACGGTGGAAGGCATCGCGGATATCCGGGCGAGCGACGAAGGACGCGAAGGCGTGCGGTCGTTCCTGGAGAAGCGCAAGCCCAACTGGCTGCTCGGATGAGAGTGATGCACCCATCATCGTCATTCCCGCGAAGGCCGGAATCCAGTGCCTCCGCCCTCGCGGACTCCGGAAGCGCTGGATCCCCGCCTCCGCGGGGATGACGGCGGAGCGCTGAATGGACAACATCCCCGCCCTCCTGGACCCGCCGCAGTTCCTGGCGCTCGCCGCCGCGCTCGGCTGGGCCAGCGGCTTCCGGCTCTATGCGGCGCTGTTCCTCACCGGCCTGGCCGGCTACATGGGCTGGATCGAACTGCCCACGGGCCTGCACATCCTGCAGCACCCCGCCGTGCTGGGCGCGAGCGGCTTCATGCTGTTCGTCGAGTTCTTCGCCGACAAGATCCCCTACGTCGATTCGGTCTGGGACGCGGTGCACACGCTGGTGCGCATCCCGGCCGGCGCGGCGCTGGCGGCCGGCGCGCTGGGCGCCGACAGCACCGCCATGGCCTGGGTCGCGGCACTGGTGGGGGGCAGCCTGGCAGCCACCAGCCACGCCACCAAGATGACCACGCGCGCGGCGGTCAACACCTCGCCGGAGCCGTTCTCCAACATGGCCGTGTCGTTGTTCGAGGACGGCCTGGTGGTGTTCCTGCTGTGGCTGTCGGCCGCGCATCCGGCCCTCTTCACCATCGTGCTGGTGGTGAGCATCGTGGTGGCGATCGTGCTGCTGGTCGTGCTGGTGAAGTTCCTCAAGGCGGTGGTCCGCGAGGTGCAAGGTTTCATGGCGGGGCGAGGCATGCCCCGGGAGCAATAGAGAAATGTTCGACAAGATCCTGATCGCCAACCGAGGTGAGATCGCCTGCCGGGTGGCCGCGACCGCGCGCCGCCTCGGCATCCGCACGGTGGCCGTGCACTCCGATGCGGACGCGAATGCCAAGCACGTGGCGGTGTGCGACGAGGCTGTGCCGATCGGCGGCGCGGCGCCCAAGGACAGCTACCTGCGCTGGGAACGCATCATCGAAGCCGCGCGCGCCACGGGCGCCAGGGCCATCCACCCCGGCTACGGCTTCCTGAGCGAGAACGAGGACTTCGCCCAGGCCTGCGCCGACGCCGGCCTGGTGTTCATCGGCCCGCCCGCGTCCGCCATCCAGGCCATGGGCCTGAAGGCCGAGTCCAAGCGGCTGATGGAGCAGGCCAAGGTGCCGCTGGTGCCGGGCTACCACGGCGAGGACCAGGACCCGGGGTTCCTGCACAAGCAGGCCGACCGCATCGGCTATCCGGTGCTGATCAAGGCCAGCGCCGGCGGCGGCGGCAAGGGCATGCGCGCGGTCGACAAGCCCGAGGACTTCGACGCCGCGCTGGCCTCGTGCAAGCGCGAGGCGAAGAACAGCTTCGGCGACGACGCGGTGCTGATCGAGAAGTATGTGCAGCGGCCGCGGCACATCGAGATCCAGGTGTTCGGCGACACGCACGGCAACTACGTCTACCTGTTCGAGCGCGACTGCTCGGTGCAGCGTCGCCACCAGAAGGTGCTGGAAGAGGCGCCCGCCCCCGGCATGACGGAGCAGATGCGCCGCCAGATGGGCGAGGCCGCCGTGGCCGCCGCGCGTGCGGTGAACTACGTCGGTGCGGGCACGGTGGAGTTCATCGTCGAGCAGCGCGGCTCGGAGATGAGCTTCTTTTTCATGGAGATGAACACCCGCCTGCAGGTGGAGCATCCGGTGACCGAGGCGATCACCGGCCTCGACCTCGTGGAGTGGCAGCTTCGCGTGGCGGCCGGCGAACCGCTGCCGCTCAAGCAGGACCAGCTGCGCATCCGCGGCCATGCGATCGAGGCGCGCATCTGCGCCGAGAACCCGGACAAGAACTTCATGCCGTCCACCGGCCGGCTCCGCGTCTACCGCAAGCCGGCTTGCTCGGCCTTCACGGTGTCCAACGTGCGGGTGGACGACGGCGTGCGCGAGGGCGACGAGATCTCGCCGTACTACGACTCCATGATCGCCAAGCTGATCGTGCACGGCGACACGCGCGAGCAGGCGCTGGCGCGGCTCGATGAAGCGCTGGCCGGCACGCACATCGTGGGCCTGGCCACCAACGTGCAGTTCCTGCGGCATGTGGTGCGCAGCCGCTCGTTCGCCCAGGCCGACCTGGACACGGCGCTGATCCCGCGCGAGCAGGCCGTGCTGTTCGACCAGGAGCCGGTGGGCCTGCCGATCGCCGCGGCCGCGGCCGTGTCGCACACGCTGGCGCGCGAGAAGAAGCTGGAAGCCGCCGACCCGTTCAGCCGCCGCGATGGCTGGCGCTCGCACGGGCTGGCCACGCGCCGCTTCGCTTTCGAATTCGGCGGCCAGCCGCGGCAGGCCGAGCTGACCTACCTGCACGACGGCGCGCTGCGCCTGTCCGTGGGCGAGGCCAGCGGTCCGTTGCTGTACGAGCGCCAGGACGATGGCGGCCTCGAGGTGCATTTCGCCGGGCGCAGCGTGATGGCCCATGTGTACGCGACGGGCGAGACCGACCACGTGTTCACGCCGCAGGGCGCGACCCAGATCGTGTCGGTGGACCTGCTCGCGCATGCGGGCGAGGGCGCGGTCGAAGGCGGACGCCTCACCGCGCCGATGCCGGGCAAGGTGGTCTC
Organism: Pseudomonadota bacterium; assembly: GCA_023390985.1. Lineage (GTDB taxonomy): Bacteria > Pseudomonadota > Gammaproteobacteria > Burkholderiales > Burkholderiaceae_C > Ramlibacter. Next base: position 1,629 of record JAEWBU010000369.1, on the reverse strand, counting down.
GTTCGCCGTCAAGGCGGGCGACACGGTCAAGAAAGGCCAGCCGCTCGCGGTGATGGAAGCGATGAAGATGGAGCACACCATCGCCGCGCCGGCCGACGGCACGGTGGCCGAGGTGCTCTACGCGCCGGGGGACCAGGTGGCGGAGGGGGCGGAGCTGCTCAAGCTGGCCGCTTGATCCGTCATTCCCGCGAAGGCGGGAATCCAGAGCTTCCGCCTTCAGCGGCCTTCCAGGGAAGCACTGGATCCCCGCCTTCGCGGGGATGACGAGGCCTCAGGACGGAACCCGGACAATCGCCTCCATGCGCATTTATTTCTTCAGCCCCGCCACCAAGGCCGCGCCCTGGTTGGAGGGCATCCGCGCCGCCCTGCCGCAGGCCGACGTCTCCGAATGGACCCCCGGCGCGCCGCCGGCCGATTACGCCGTCGTCTGGTCGCCGCCCCAGCAGCTGCTCGACGAACAGCCCCGCCTGAAGGCGCTCTTCAACATGGGCGCCGGCGTCGACGCGCTGATGAAGCTGCGCCTGCCGCCCGGCCTGCAGGTGGTGCGGCTGGACGACGCCGGCATGTCGGTGCAGATGGCCGAGTACGTCTGCCACGCGCTGCTGCGGCACTTCCGCGAGTTCGAGGGCTACGAGCAGGACGCCAAGGCGGGCCGCTGGGGCTACCGCCGCCCGCAGGCCCGCAACGAGTATCCGGTGGGCATCATGGGCCTTGGCGTGCTGGGCACGCGCGTCGCGCAGGCGGTGCGCCAGTTCGAGTTCCCGGTCAACGGCTGGAGCCGCACGCCGCGCGAGGTGCCGGGCATCCGCTGCTTCGCGGGCGCGGACCAGTTCGACGACTTCCTCGCCGCCACGCGTGTCCTCGTGTGCCTGCTGCCTCTCACGCCCGAGACCGAAGGCATCCTCGACCGCCGTTCGCTCGGCCGGCTGATGCCGGGGGGCTACCTGATCAACGTGGCGCGTGGCAGCCATCTCGTCGAGCCCGACCTGCTCGAGCTGCTCGACAGCGGCCACATGGCGGGTGCCACGCTGGATGTGATGCGCGAGGAGCCGCCGCCGGCGGGCCACCCCTTCCTCACCCACTCCCGGATCACGCTGACGCCGCACATCTCGGCGCGCACGCTGCGCGAGGAAAGCATCGCCCAGATCGTTGCCAAGATCCATGCGCTGGGCCGGGGTGAACCCATCGCCGGCGTGGTCGATCCGGCGCGGGGATACTGAACGAACGATCCGCAGGAGAAAACCATGAAGTTGCCGTCCCGAGTGAAGATCGTCGACGTGGGCCCGCGCGACGGCCTGCAGAACGAGAAGGGCCAGGTCCCGGCCGAGGTGAAGATCGGCCTGGTGCACCGGCTGCAGGACGCCGGGCTCAAGGAGATCGAGGTCACCAGCTTCGTCTCGCCCAAGTGGGTGCCGCAGATGGCCGACGCCGCCGAGGTGATGGCCGGCATCCGGCGCCGCCCCGACGTGCGCTACTCGGTGCTCACGCCCAACATGAAGGGCTTCGAGGCCGCGGTGCAGAGCCGGCCCGACGAGATCGTGGTGTTCGGCGCGGCCAGCGAGGCCTTCAGCCAGAAGAACATCAACTGCTCGATCGCCGAGAGCATCGAGCGCTTCGCGCCGGTGGTCG
>JAEWBU010000266.1 GCA_023390985.1 Pseudomonadota bacterium | reverse complement strand
CCAACGAGAAGGCTTTCGTGGCCGACCTCGGCGCCGACTCCCTTGACACGGTCGAGCTGGTGATGGCGCTGGAAGACGAGTTCGGCATCGAGATTCCGGACGAGGACGCCGAGAAGATCACCACCGTGCAGAACGCCATCGATTACGCCAACGCCCATCAGAAGGCCTGATACGCCAATGAGCCGTCGTCGAGTCGTCGTCACCGGATTGGGCTGCGTCAGCCCCGTCGGCAACACGGTCGCCGAATCGTGGGGCAACCTGTTGGCGGGCAAGCCCGGCATCGACTTCATCACGCAGTTCGACGCGACCAATTTCGCCTGTCGCTTCGCCGGGGAGGTCAAGGGCTTCGACATCGCGGCCTACATCCCCGAGAAGGAAGCCCGGCACATGGACCGGTTCATCCACCTCGGGCTGGCGGCCGCCTGCCAGGCGGTGGCGGACAGCGGTCTGCCCAGCGGTGACGCCTTGCCGGTCGAGCTGGCCGAGCGCATCGGCGTCAACATCGGCGCCGGCATCGGCGGCCTGCCGATGATCGAGCAGACCCACGCCGAGCTGACCAACCGCGGACCGCGTCGCGTTTCCCCCTTCTTCGTGCCCGCGTCGATCATCAACATGATCTCGGGCCACGTGTCGATCAAGTACGGATTCAAGGGCCCGAACATCGCGGTCGTCACGGCCTGCACCACGGGCCTGCACGCGGTCGGCCTGTCGGCCCGCATGATCGAGGCCGGCGACGCCGACGTGATGATCTGCGGGGGCGCCGAGTCGTCCGTCTCGCCGCTGGGCATCGGCGGTTTCGCCGCCTCGCGCGCGCTGTCCACCCGCAACGACGATCCCAAGACGGCCTCGCGCCCCTGGGACAAGGACCGCGACGGCTTCGTGCTGGGCGAGGGCGGCGGCGTGCTGGTGCTCGAGGAATACGAACACGCCAAGGCGCGCGGCGCCAGGATCTACGCCGAGGTCGCCGGCTTCGGCATGTCGGCCGACGCGTACCACATGACCGCGCCGGACGTCGACGGCCCGCGCCGGGCGATGGTGGGCGCGCTGCGCAACGCGGGCGTCAATCCCGACCAGGTCGACTACCTGAATGCGCACGGCAGGTCCACGCCGCTGGGCGACCTGAACGAGACCAACGCCATCAAGGCCGCGCTGGGCGACCACGCGAAGAAGACGGTGGTCAGCTCGACCAAGTCCATGACCGGCCACCTGCTGGGCGGCGCGGGCGGCATCGAGTCGGTGTTCACCGTGCTGGCCGTGCACCACCAGAAGGTGCCGCCCACGATCAACATCTTCAACCAGGACCCCGAGTGCGATCTGGACTACTGCGCCAACACGGCGCGTGACCTCAGGATCGACGTGGCCGTGAAGAACAACTTCGGCTTCGGCGGCACCAACGGCACGCTGGTCTTCAAGCGGGTCTGACGCGGCGCGCGAGCGACCTCCTTCCTGCCCATGCACGGCGCCCCATCGGTGAGCTACCCGGTGGGGCGTTCCGCTTTGGTGGGCGTGCTGCTCCTCACTGTCTGGTCCTTCGGTCTCTTCGCGTGCGTGGCGTTCGCGTGGCAGGGCGCATCTTCGACACGACTCGTGGCCGCCGCGGGCGCCTGCCTGGCGAGTGGCGCCTGGGCGGGATGGTGGTGGTGGCGCCAACCGGCCGGGCTGCTGGCCTGGGACACGGCGACATGGTCCTGGTCCGAGGGCGATCCGCACGTGCGCACCGGCGCGCTGGAGGTGGTGCTGGACCTCCAGTCGCTCCTGCTGCTGCGCTGGAGCACCCCGGGCCGCGCGCGCTGGCTGTGGGCCGAACGCGCGCGCCTGCCCGCGCGCTGGGACGCGCTGCGCCGTGCGGTATATTCCCGCGCCAACCCTGAGGCGCCGCCCCGGGCCGAGCCGCCTTCGGCCACACCATGACCCAGAGCCCGCCCGCCCCCGCGCCTTCTCCCGCCGACACCGACCAGATGCTGGTCGCGCGCGCCGTGGCGGGCGACCAGCGGGCGTACGAGCTGTTGGTACTGAAGTACCAACGCCGCATCGAAAGGCTGATCGGGCGCATGGTGCGCGACACCGACCTGGTCGAGGACATCGCCCAGGAAACCTTCATCCGGGCCTATCGCGCCCTCGGCCAGTTCCGCGGCGAGGCGCAGTTCTACACCTGGCTGTACCGCATCGCCGTCAACACCGCCAAGAAGGCCCTGGTCGACCTCAAGCGCGACCCCCTGGTCTCCGAGAGCGCCCTGCGCGGCGGCGACGATGACGATGAAACTTCCGCGGTGGAGAACGAACTAACCAGCCCGGAAACGCCGGAGACGGTGCTGGCCGCCAAGGAAATCGCCGCCACGGTCAACTCGGCCATGGAGGCCCTGCCCGAGGAACTGCGCCAGGCGGTCACGCTGCGCGAGATCGAAGGGCTGAGCTACGAGGAGATCGCGGAGGCGATGAACTGCCCGATCGGCACCGTCCGCTCGCGCATCTTCCGCGCCCGCGAGGCGATTTCGGCCAAGGTGAAACCCCTGCTGGAAAACCAGTCGGGCAAGCGCTGGTAAGTCGCGAGGTGGTTGCGATGAACGACACGATGGAACACAAGGAAATCATTTCCGCGCTGGCCGACGGCCAGCTGCAGGGCGAGGCATTCGCGCGCGCGATGGAGACGGCCTGCGCCGGCCGCGAAGCGCTGGACACCTGGCACGCCTATCACCTCATCGGAGACGTTCTGCGCTCCGGTGAACTGGCCGCCTGCGCGCCGGCCAACCCGTTCATGGAAAAGCTGTCGAAGCGCCTGGCGCAGGAAGGCACGGCCGACCGCCCTCGGCCCGCCACGCTGCCGCCCATCGTCGTGCGGCCGGCGGCCAATGACGGCGCGTTCCGCTGGAAGATGGTGGCGGGCGTCGCCTCGGTGGCGGCGTTCGCGGCCGTCGGTTGGTCGGTGCTGGGCACCGTCGCATCGCCCGCGCGCACAACGCCGGCGCAGCTGGCGAGCTCGGCGCAGCAGCCCGGCGAGTCCGCCACGCTGCTCACGCGCGCCGAGCCCGGCGTGATGATCCGCGACCCCAAGCTCGACGAGCTGCTCGCGGCCCATCGCCAGTTCGGCGGCGCTACCGCGCTGCAGAGCTCGGCCGGCTTCCTGCGCAACGCCACCTACGAGGGCCCCGCCCGCTGAACATGCCGATGACCTTGCCGTTGCGAGCCGCCGCCGGCAGCTGCCTGCTGGCCCTGTCCGCACTGGCGGGCGTCCACGCCGCCCCACCCGCCGCCGCTTCCGCGCCGGAGCGCGGCGTGAACGAGTGGCTGATGCGCATGCAGGACGCGTCGCGCCTGCGCAGCTACGCCGGCACCTTCGTGGTCTCCTCCAGCGGCGGCGCGCTGTCCAGCGCGCGCATCTGGCACTCGGGCGATCGCGCGCAGCAGATCGAGCGCGTGGAGATGCTCACCGGCACGCCGCGTTCGACCTTCCGCCGCAACGACGAGGTGCTCACCTTCCTGCCGGAGCAGCGCGTGGTGCGCGCCGAGAAGCGCGACTCGCTCGGGCTGTTCCCGCACCTGCTCAAGTCCGAGGACACGGCCATCCCCGAGTTCTACGCGGCCCGCCGCATGGGCAACGACCGCGTGGCGGGCTTCGACGCCGACGTGGTCCAGCTCGCGCCCAAGGACGCGCTGCGGTTCGGCTACCGCGTGTGGAGCGAGAAGCGCTCCGGCCTCGTCATCAAGCTGCAGACGCTGGACGGCGAGGGCAAGGTGCTCGAGCAGGTGGCTTTCTCCGAGCTGCAGATGGACGCGCCGGTGCGCGCCGACAAGCTCTCGCAGATGATGCAGCCGCCGCAGGGCTGGCGGGTCGAGCGCGCGCAAGCCGTCCGCACGGACGCTGCCGCCGAGGGCTGGGCCCTCAAGGCGCCCGTCGCCGGCTTCAAGCCCATGAACTGCTACAAGCGGCCGGCCGCCGCGGGCGCGCCCGGCGGTGGTATCCAATGGATCTTCTCGGATGGGCTGGCGGCGGTGTCGCTGTTCGTGGAGCCCTACGACCGCGAGCGGCACACCCAGGAAGGCCTGTTCGCCAGCGGCGCCACCCACACGTTGGCGCGCCGCGTCGAAGACTGGTGGCTCACGGCGGTCGGCGAGGTGCCCGCGCCGACGCTGAAGGCATTCGCGCAAAGCCTTGAGCGGCGCCGCTGAACCCCCATCTGCGGGGCGTTCTCCGGCCGAGTGAACCATTCGGCCGTGGCAAATTCTGAGTTTTGAGTTCAGCCCTAGCTGTCAAGGAAGAGGTTCAAATGTCCCGCACCCACTGGAATACGCTGCGCGGCCAGGCCCTGGCCGGCGTGCTGGCGGCCGCCGCGCTGATGCCGGCGGGGCCGGCGCTCGCCCAGTCCGCGCCCCAGCCGCGCACCGGCCTGCCCGACTTCGTCGATCTGGTGGAGCAGGTGGGGCCGGCGGTGGTCAACATCCGCACCATGGAGCGCGCCCGCAGCTCGGGCTCGCAGCAGGGTCCGCAGATGGACGAGGAGATGCAGGAGTTCTTCCGGCGCTTCTTCGGCCAGCCGATGCCCAACGTTCCCAATGCGCCGCGCGGTCCGCGCTCGGCGCCCGACGACGAGCAGCGCGAGCGCCCGCGCGGCGTCGGGTCCGGCTTCATCATCACCGCCGACGGCTTCGTGATGACCAACGCGCACGTGGTGGAGGGCGCCGAGGAGGTGCTGGTCACGCTGCCCGACAAGCGCGAGTTCAAGGCCAGGGTGGTGGGCACGCCGGACAAGCGCACCGACGTGGCCGTGATCAAGATCGACGCCACCGGCCTGCCGTTCGTGAAGATCGGCGACGTCTCCCGGCTCAAGGTGGGCGAGTGGGTCATGGCCATCGGCTCGCCGTTCGGGCTCGAGAACACGGTCACGGCGGGCATCGTCAGCGCCAAGGCGCGCGACACCGGCGACTACCTGCCGTTCATCCAGACCGACGTGGCGATCAACCCCGGCAACTCGGGGGGGCCGCTGATCAATCTGCGCGGCGAGGTGGTGGGCATCAACAGCCAGATCTACTCGCGCTCGGGCGGCTTCATGGGCATCTCGTTCGCGATCCCGATCGACGAGGCCATCCGCGTCGCCGACCAGCTGCGCGGCCCCAACGGGCGCGTCTCGCGCGGGCGCATCGGCGTGCAGATCGACCAGGTCACCAAGGACGTGGCCGAATCCATCGGCCTCGGCAAGCCGCAGGGCGCGCTGGTGCGCAGCGTCGAAGCGGGTTCGCCGGCCGACAAGGCGGGCGTCGAGGCGGGCGACATCATCACCAAGTTCAACGGCCAGACCATCGACAAGGCCACCGACCTGCCGCGCATGGTGGGCAACACCAAGCCGGGCAGCCGCTCGACCATCACGGTGTTCCGCCGCGGCGGCTCGCGCGACCTGAACGTGCAGATCGCCGAGTTCGAGCCCGAGCGTCCGGTAAAGCGCGCGCAGGCGCCGGAGGACAAGCCCAAGAGCGGCTCGCCCGCTGTGCAGTCGCTGGGCCTGGGGGTGGCGGACCTCACCGACGCGCAGAAGAAGGAGCTCAAGGTCAAGGGCGGCGTGCGCGTCGAAGCCGTCTCCGACAGCTCGGCCCGCGCCGGCATCCGCGAGGGTGACGTGATCCTGCAGATCGGCAACACCGAGGTCGCCAACGTGCGCGAATTCGAGGCGGCGGTGAACAAGGCCGATCGCACCAAGCCGATCCCCGTGCTGCTGCGCCGCGGCGAGCTCGCCACCTATCTGCTGATCCGGCCGGCCCGCTGAGATCGGCACCTTCGTGACAGCCCGGAAGCCGTACTGGGTTTCGGGGCTTTTGCCCAAATAGGGGAGAGCGATTCCGACCTCAGCAATTTTTTTCGTATCGAAAAGATGAGCTTCGGTGTTGGCGCTCGCTAACTTTCGCCCGGGTCGCACCCCTCCAAATGGATAGAATCAGGGCCCTTCTCGGTGGCTTTCCGGCATAACGGCAGCGCTTCAACCCACGATACGGGATGCTCCCAGGGACTCCACCGCTGATCCACAGGCCACCCACAAGTTGTCCCGAAAACCCCTTCCGCAATCTGTTGATATCCTGTGGATGAATTTCGCGTTGCAGGGCTGCAACGAGCCCTTCCCGGCCGGCCGTCGGCTGTACGTGCGGGGCTTTTTGCCTACAATGAAGCTCCAACTATCGCAGTTGCCATAGATTGTTGGTTCAGGGCGCGTCGCCACTCGACGCGCCCTTTTTTCTTGGGGCCGCCCCAGATGAATCAATCACTTAAGCGTTCCCGTTGATGAATCACATCAGAAATTTTTCGATCATCGCTCACATCGACCATGGCAAGTCGACGCTGGCGGATCGCCTGATCCAGCGATGCGGAGGACTCTCCGATCGCGAGATGGAAGAGCAGGTCCTCGACTCGATGGATCTCGAAAAAGAGCGTGGGATAACCATCAAGGCGCAGACCGCCGCACTGCGCTACACGGCCCGCGATGGAAGCGTCTACAACCTGAACCTGATCGACACACCGGGCCACGTCGACTTCTCGTACGAGGTGAGCCGCTCGTTGTCCGCATGCGAGGGCGCGCTGCTGGTGGTGGATGCGAGCCAGGGCGTGGAAGCGCAGACCGTCGCCAACTGCTACACCGCGCTCGACCTCGGCGTCGAGGTGCTGCCGGTGCTGAACAAGATGGACCTGCCGCAGGCCGATCCCGAGAACGCGAAGAAGGAGGTCGAGGACGTCATCGGCATCGACGCGTCCGAAGCGATCCCCTGTTCCGCCAAGACCGGCATGGGCATCGACGAGATCCTGGAAGCCATCGTCGCCAAGGTGCCGGCGCCGCGCGGCAACCCCGAGGGCGCGCTGCGCGCCATGATCATCGACAGCTGGTTCGACAGCTACGTCGGCGTGGTGATGCTGGTGCGCGTGGTCGACGGCCGCCTGACCAAGGGCGACCGCATCAAGCTGATGGCCACCGAGGCCACCTACGAGGCCAACCAGCTCGGCGTCTTCACGCCGGCCAACGAGCAGCGCGAGTCGCTGGAGGCGGGCGAGGTCGGCTACATCATCGCCGGCATCAAGGAACTGCAGGCGGCCAAGGTGGGCGATACGGTCACCATGGTCAAGGCCGGCACGGGCGGAGCGGCATTCACCGCGTCCGAGCCGCTGCCCGGCTTCAAGGAGATCCAGCCGCAGGTGTTCGCCGGCCTGTACCCGACCGAGGCGAACCAGTACGACAGCCTGCGCGACGCGCTGGAGAAGCTCAAGCTGAACGACGCCTCGCTGCGCTACGAGCCCGAGGTCAGCCAGGCGCTGGGCTTCGGCTTCCGCTGCGGCTTCCTGGGCCTGCTGCACATGGAGATCGTGCAGGAGCGGCTGGAGCGCGAGTTCGACCAGGACCTGATCACCACGGCGCCGAGCGTGGTCTACCAGGTGGTCAAGGGCGACGGCGAGGTCATCATGGTCGAGAACCCGTCCAAGATGCCCGACGTGGGCCGCATCCAGGAGATCCGCGAGCCGATCGTGACGGTCCACCTGTACATGCCGCAGGAGTACGTCGGCCCGGTGATGACGCTGGCCAACCAGAAGCGCGGCGTGCAGATCAACATGGCCTACCACGGCCGCCAGGTGATGCTGACCTACGAGCT
>JAEWBU010000246.1 GCA_023390985.1 Pseudomonadota bacterium | reverse complement strand
CCACGTACACGTTGCCCTGCTCGTCGTACCAGGCCGGGATCTGGTGGCCCCACCAGAGCTGGCGCGAGATGCACCAGTCCTGGATGTTGTTCATCCACTGGTTGTACGTGTTGACCCAGTTCTCCGGCACGAAGCGCACCTGGCCCGACTGCACCGCGTCGATGGCCTTCTGCGCGATGGACTTGCCGGTGGCATCGCCTTTCCCCACCTGGGTCATCGCGACGAACCACTGGTCGGTGAGCATGGGCTCCACCACCTGCCCGGTGCGGGCGCAGCGCGGCACCATCAGCTTGTGCTTCTTGGTTTCGGCGAGCAGGCCCTGCACCTCGAGGTCGGCCACGACCTTCCTGCGGGCCTCGAAGCGGTCCAGGCCGCGGTAGGCGGCGGGCGCGTTGTCGTTGATCTTCGCGTCCAGCGTGAGCACGCCGATCATCGGCAGGCCGTGGCGCTGGCCGACGGCGTAGTCGTTGGGGTCGTGCGCGGGCGTGACCTTGACGACGCCGGTGCCGAACTCGCGGTCCACGTACTCGTCGGCGATCACCGGGATCTCGCGGTCGCACAGCGGCAGCTTCACCGTCCTGCCGACCAGGTGGCGGTAGCGCTCGTCCTCGGGATGGACCATCACCGCCACGTCGCCCAGCATGGTCTCGGGGCGGGTGGTGGCGACGGTCAGCGCGCCGCTGCCGTCGCTGAGCGGGTAGTTGATGTGCCAGAGGAAGCCGTCCTCCTCCTCGCTCTCCACCTCCAGGTCGCTGACGGCGGTCTTGAGCTCGGGGTCCCAGTTGACCAGCCGCTTGCCGCGGTAGATCAGGCCCTGCTGGTAGAGGCGCACGAAGGTCTCGGTCACGATCTTCGAGAGGTTCTCGTCCATCGTGAAGTACTCGTGCGACCAGTCCACGCTGTCGCCCATGCGGCGCATCTGCATGGTGATGGTGTTGCCCGACTGCTGCTTCCACTCCCACACGCGCTGCACGAAGTTCTTGCGGCCGAGGTCGTGGCGGCTCTGGCCCTGCTGCTGCAGCTGGCGCTCCACCACGATCTGGGTGGCGATGCCGGCGTGGTCGGTGCCGGGCACCCAAAGCGTGTTGAACCCGCGCATCCGGTGGTAGCGGGTCAGGCTGTCCATGATGGTCTGGTTGAACGCGTGGCCCATGTGCAGCGTGCCGGTCACGTTGGGCGGCGGCAGCTGGATGGCGAAGGAGGGTTCGCCGTCCTTCGGCGCGCCCGTGCCGCGGTAGCCGGCGCGGCCGTAGCCGCGCTGCTCCCAGGCCGGGCCCCAGCGCGCCTCGATGGCGGCGGGTTCGAAGGACTTGGGCAGGCTGTTCAGGCCGGGCTGGGCAGGGGTGTCGCTCATGGCGGAAAAAACGAAAACGGCACCCGAGGATGCCGCTCTGATGGGTGATGGGGGGAAGCCCCGATTTTATTCGGGCAGGCGGGCGGCCGCCCGTACGCACTCGCGCAGGACCTCGGGGTCGCCGACCTGGTTGGCCAGCAGCAGGATGAGCCGGGCGTTGAGCAGCTCCGACCGGTCGCGGTCCAGGCCCTGGTGGGCGTCGAGCAGCTGCTCGTAGAAGGCGTCGGCGTCCTGGAAGTTCAGGGTGGTCTTCATGGAAGTCGGCATCTTCATCAGGCGTCTCCGTTCGCGGCCAGGGCGCGCGCGACCGCCTGGATCACGGCCGCGTCCACGCTTTCGCCGGTGGCGGCCACGTAGCTGTCGGGCCGCACCAGCGCCCAGGCATGGCCGAACACGTGGCAGGCGCCCTGCAGGTGGCCTTCGGGGTCGCGCACGTGCTCCAACGCGCCGGGCCGGTCGTTCGGGCCCAGCACCTGCACGCAGCGCAGCGGCGCGGCCTGGACCAGCTCGCGCAGCCGCGCCAGGCCGGCGCGGCCGGGGTCGCCGAACACCAGCAGCAGCAGCCGGCCGTCGGCCCACTGCAGAAGCTCGTTGACCACGCCGCGGGAACCGTCGGGCCACTGGAAGGCGACGTTCTGCACCGACTGGCCGCCCGTCTTCTCGCACACGCTCGAGCGCGTGTACGGGTTGGCGATCGCCATGCGACCGGTATTGACCAGCTGGCGCGCGAACGGGAACTGCTTGGCCAGGCCCACGGCCGCGGTGCGGAACACCTTCTCGATGCCGTCGGCGGGCCGCAGGAAGCGGGCCGTGCGGTTGGTGACCAGCACGTTCTGCTGGGCGGCCTCGTGGCGCTCCTCGTGGTAGCTGTCCAGCAGCGCCTCCGGCGCGCGGCCCTTCAGCACCGCGGCCAGCTTCCAGGCCAGGTTGTCGGCGTCGGCCACGCCGGTGTTGCCGCCGCGCGCGCCGAACGGGCTGACCACCTTGGCCGCGTCGCCGACGAAGTAGAGGCGGCCGTGCCGCATCGCGTCCACGCATTCGCTGCGGTACGCGTACGGTCCGACCCAGACGATCTCGACCTCGCAGTCGGGGCCGAACTGGCGGCGCAGGCGCTCGCGCACCACCTCCTCGCGGCTGACTTCCTCGGGGTCGCAGTTGGGCGCCATCTGGTAGTCGATGCGCCAGACGTCGTCGCCCATCAGGTGCTGCCAGACCGCGCGGTTCTCGTTGAACGGCGCCTCGATCCACGTGTGGCGCTCGACCGGCGGATGCTTGGAAAAGCGCACGTCCGCGATGCACCAGCGGTCGTCGCCCTTGCGCGCCGTGACCGCCGCGCCCGCCCACTGGCGGAACGGGCTGCGCGAGCCGCTGGCGTCGATCACGTGCTCGGCGCGGAGCTTGTAGTCGCCCGCGGGCGTGGTGATCGACAGCGTGGCGCCGTTCGCGTCCTGCTCGAAACCGGTCACGCGGTTCATCCAGCGCAGTTCGACGCCGCCGAGTTCCTGGATGCGCTCGACCAGGTAGCCCTCGATGTAGAACTGCTGGATGTTGATGAAGGGCGGCTGGGTCGAGAGGTTGTAGGCGCTCTGCTGCCGCAGGTCGAACGAGTACACCTCGTCCTTGCCGGCGAAGGTGCGGCCCACGCTCCACTGGATGCCCTTGCGGGCGATGCGCTCGTACACGCCCAGCCGATGGAAGATCTCCAGCGACTTCTGCGTGTAGCAGATGCCGCGCGAGGAGGCGCCCTTGACGCCCACGGTGTTGTCCTCGTCCAGCACGACGACGGGGACGCCGTAGGTCGCCAGCGCGCAGGCGGCCGTCAGCCCGGCCAGGCCCGCGCCGACGATGACGATGGGGTGTTCGCCCGTGCGGCCCTCGAGCAGCTCCGCGGGCGCGGTGAACGGGTACTCCGGCAGCTGGTAGCCGCTGCCCTGGGTGAACTCGTAGCCGTTGCTGAACGTGGTGTCGGCGTAGCCGGTGCGCAACTCGTCCATGGGCTACTGCTTCGTGAACTCCGGACGGTCGTTCTGCTGCGGCTTGAGCGGCTGGGCCGCCTTGCCTTCAGCCCGCTCGCGGCGCCACTGCTCCTTGCGCGCCGTCCACTCGGCCAGGCGGGCATGGGCCGACTTGCTCTCCTGCAGCATCTGGAACTCGTCGGCCAGCTGGGCCGTGAGCTCGAGGCGCACGCCGTTGGGGTCGAAGAAGTAGATGCTGTGGAAGATGTGGTGGTCGGTGATGCCCAGCACCTCGATGCCGTGCGCTTCCAGCCGCGCCTTCATGTCCTTGAGCGCCTGCATGGAGTCGACGCGGAAGGAGATGTGGTTGACCCACTTGGGCGTGTTGGGCGAGGGCTCGCAGGCCTGGTCGTCGCCCAGGTCGAAGAAGGCGATGAACGAGCCGTCCTGCAGGCGGAAGAAGAAGTGCGTGTAAGGGCAGTACTCGCCGGTGCTGGGCACGTGGTCGCTCTGGATGATGTGGTAGAGCGGCAGGCCCAGGATGTCCTCGTAGAAGTGGCGGGTCTCCTCGGCGTCGCGGGCGCGGTAGGCGTAATGGTGGAGCTGCTGGATCGGCGCGGGCGCGGGCAGCGCGCCCGCGTCTTTCAGGACGGCGGCCATGAGTCTCTCCTGCGTTCAACAATGCGTAACGCATTTACTATACCGTAATGCCTGGAGCGGGCGAAGCGCGACCGGCCGGCCCCTGATGAGGGCTATCGGACCGTTAGTCAAGGTCTATTGGGCCGGATCGCAGCGGCGGCGCTACATTGGGGCGGTCCTTGCGGGCGATGCCCGTCCGAGGCGCCGTTTCCTGATCGATCAACCCATAGGAGCAACTCTGATGGCAGCACTGAAGGGGTCCAAGACGGAAGAGAACCTGAAGGCCGCGTTCGCCGGTGAATCGCAGGCCAACCGGCGCTACCTCTACTTCGCGAACAAGGCGGACGTGGAAGGCCAGAACGACGTGGCGGCGCTGTTCCGCTCCACGGCCGAGGGCGAGACGGGCCATGCGCACGGCCACCTCGAGTGGCTGGAGCAGTGCGGCGACCCGGCCACCGGGCTGCCGATCGGCGCCACCCGCGACAACCTCAAGGCCGCCGTGGCCGGCGAAACGCACGAGTACACCGACATGTACCCGGGCATGGCCAAGACGGCGCGCGAGGAAGGCTTCGACGAGGTGGCCGACTGGTTCGAGACGCTGGCCAAGGCCGAGCGCTCGCACGCCA
>JAEWBU010000113.1 GCA_023390985.1 Pseudomonadota bacterium | reverse complement strand
CCCACGCACGCTGTTCGAGAAGATCCTCGCGCGCCACGCGCTCGACACGGAGCTCACCAGCGCCAGGCCGGAGCCCGGCGACGGCGCCTTCGTGCGCGCCGACTGGCGCTTCATCCACGAGTACTACACCGGCATGGCCGCGCACCTGCTGGATGGCGCGTTCGGCGCGCGGTTCGAAGTCCGCGATCCCGCTTCGGTGGTCGTGTTCGAGGACCACACCTCGTACGTGGAGGAAAGCCCGGCGCACCTGAAGGCCGGGCTGGTGCCCAACATGCGCGCGATGCAGCAGGCCCAGCGCGACTTCGTGCAGCGGCATGCGCTGCGGTCGCATCGCACGCTCACCGACCAGGAGGCCGCGGGCGACGACGGCAGCAACGTCGCCGGCATCTCGCACGCGATGATGGCCGAGCACTACGCCCTGCCCGGCCAGCTGGTGTCGGGCACGGATTCGCACACGCCGCACAGCGGCGCGCTCGGCTGCGTGGCATTCGGCGTCGGCACCACCGACATGGCGAATGCCTTCGCGACCGGTGCGGTGCGCATGACGATCGCGCCGGTGCTGCGCATCGAGCTCGCCGGCCGGCTGCCGCCGGGCGTCACGGCCAAGGACGTGGTGCTGCAGCTGCTGGCCCTGCCCGACATCCGCTCGGGCGGCGGCGTGGGCAAGGTGTTCGAGTTCGGCGGCGAGGCGATCCGTGGGATGAGCACCGACGAGCGGGCCACGCTGACCAACATGACGGCGGAGCTGGGCGGGCTGACGGGCATCGTCGAGCCCGACGAGGAGACGCTGCGTTTTCTCAAGCAGCGGCGCGGCGTGGACTTCACGCTGGAGCCGTGGATGCGCAGCGATGCGCAAGCTTCGTACGCGAGCCGGATCGAAGTGGACTGCTCGGCCCTGTCGCCGATGGTGGCCTCGCCCGGCGACCCCGGCAACGGCCTGGCGCTGGACGACCTGCAGCAGCCCGTGCGCGTGGACATCGCCTACGGCGGCTCCTGCACGGCCGGCAAGCGCGAGGACTTCGACCACTACCACGAGGTGCTGGCGTGGGGCCTCGAGCACGGCCTGAAGGTGCCGGACAGCGTGCAGCTGTTCCTGCAGTACGGCACCACGGCCGTGCGCGACTACTGCGTGGAGCGCGGCTATGACCGCGTGTTCGCGCAGGCCGGCGCGCGCATCCTGCAGCCTTCGTGCGGGGCCTGCGCCAACTGCGGACCGGGATCGTCCACCGATGCCGGACAGGTGACGGTGAGCGCGATCAACCGCAACTTCCCCGGCCGTTCGGGCCCGGGCCAGGTGTGGCTGGCGAGCCCGCCGACGGTGATGGCCAGCGCGCTCGCGGGCGAGCTGTGCTCGTTCGAGGCGCTGAAGCAGAGCAGGCGTTCCTCCTGAGCTTGAAGCAGGCGCGCCTCGCGCCTACTTTCCACGCCCCAACTTCCGGAGGTCCGCCATGTCCACCTACATCGCATTGGCCAAGTTCACCGACCAGGGCATCAAGAGCGTGAAGGACACCGTGAAGCGGGCCGACATGGCGCGGGAAACCGCGTCGAAGTACGGCGTGCAGATGAAGGACATCTACTGGACGCTGGGCGAGTACGACATCGTCGTGCTGCTCGACGCCAAGGACGATGCCTCGCTGACGGCGTTCAACCTCGCCCTGTGCTCGATGGGGAACGTCAAGTTCCAGACGCTGCGGGCGTTCACGCGCGACGAGACCGAGGCGCTGCTCGGCAAGATCAAGTAGCCGGCCCGCCCGGGCTTCTACATGTGCACGGCGGGAGGCGTGATCTCCCAGTGCTGCAGCACGCGCTCGTGGCTGTCCACGCTCTCCAGCCGCACGCGGAAGCCCCACAGGCGCGCCACGTGCTTCACCACCTCCTCGGCACTGTTGTCGAGGGGGCGGTCGTGCTGGCGGGTGTGGCGCAGCGTGAGTGAACGGTCGCCGCGCAGGTTGACGTTCCAGACCTGGATGTTGGGCTCGCGCCAGTTCAGGTCGTACTGCTTGGACAAGGCCTCGCGCACGCGGCGGTAACCCATGTCGTCGTGGATGGCGGACACCTCCAGCTCGCGCTGCGAGGCGTCGTCCACGATGGAGAACAGCCGGAACTCGCGCATCAGCCGCGGCGAGAGGTACTGGCCGACGAAGCTCTCATCCTTGAAGTGGCGCATCGCGTAGTCGAGCGTCTTGAGCCAGTCGCCGTTGCCCGCGATGTCGGGGAACCACTCCTTGTCCTCGGGCGTCGGCTCCATGCAGATGCGCTTCAGGTCCGTGAACATCGCGAAGCCGAGGGCGTACGGGTTGATGCCCGAATAGCGCGGGTCGGTCACCGGCGGCTGGAACACCACGTTGGTGTGCGAGGACAGGCACTCGATCATGAAGCCGTCGGCCAGCTGGCCGCGGTCGTACATGGTGTTGAGCAGCGTGTAGTGCCAGAACGTGGCCCAGCCCTCGTTCATCACCTGCGTCTGGCGCTGAGGATAGAAGTACTGCGCGACCTTGCGCACGATGCGCACCACCTCGCGCTGCCAGGGCTCCAGCAGCGGCGCGTTCTTCTCGATGAAGTACAGCAGGTTCTCCTGCGGCTCCTCGGGATAGCGCTTGTGCTCCTTCTTCTGCTGCTTGCCGGGCATGCGCGGCAGCGTGCGCCAGAGGTCGTTGACCTGCTGCTGCAGGTAGGCTTCCCGGTCCTTCCGGCGAATCTCCTCTTCGACCATGCTGATCTTCTGCGGCCGGCGGTAGCGGTCGACGCCGTAGTTCATCAGCGCATGGCAGGCGTCGAGGATCTCCTCCACCGCCTCCAGGCCGTGCCGCTCCTCGCACTCGGCGATGTAGCTCTTGGCGTAGACCAGGTAGTCGATGATGGACGAGGCGTCCGTCCACATCCGGAACAGGTAGTTGCCCTTGAAGAAGGAGTTGTGGCCGAAGCAGGCGTGCGCCATCACCAGCGCCTGCATGGGCAGCGTGTTCTCCTCCATGAGGTAGGCGATGCACGGATCGCTGTTGATGACGATCTCGTACGCCAAGCCCATGTGGCCGCGCCGGTAGTTCTTCTCGCTGGCGATGAACTGCTTGCCGAACGACCAGTGCCGGTAGTTCACCGGCATGCCGACCGACGCGTAGGCGTCCAGCATCTGCTCGGCCGAGATCACTTCCAGCTGCACCGGGTAGGTGTCGAGCTTGAAGCCCTCCGCCGTGCGGCGGATGGCGTCGAAGTACTCGTCGATCAGCTCGAAGGTCCAGTCGCTGGCCGAGGGCAGCCGGTTGGCGCCCCGCACCGGAGGTTCGTTGAAGACCGCGCTCATGACGTCGCTCCCGCAGGGTTCTTCTTGAACAGGTCACGGAACACCGGGAAGATCTGCGCGGGCGTGACGATCTTCTGCATCGCGAAGTTGACGTTGGAGTCGCGCACGCGCGTGTATTCCTCCCAGAGGTTCTGGTCCTCGTCCGCCACCTGCACGTAGGCGAAGTAGCGGCACAGCGGCAGCAGCTTGCCGTCGAGGAGCTCCCGGCACTTGGACGAGTCCTGCTGCCAGTTGTCGCCGTCCGAGGCCTGGGCGCCGTAGATGTTCCACTCGCTGCCCATGTAGCGCTCGCGGATGATCTCGTGCATCAGCGTCAGCGCGCTCGACACCACCGTGCCGCCCGATTCCGTCGCGTGGAAGAACTCGTCTTCCGGCACCTCGGCCGCCTGGGTGTGGTGCCGGATGAAGATGACGTCGGTCTGCTTGTAGTGCCGCGTGAGGAACAGGTAGAGCAGGATGAAGAAGCGCTTGGCCAGGTCCTTGCGCGCCTCGTCCATCGAGCCGGACACATCCATCAGGCAGAACATCACGGCCTTGCTGGTGGGCAGCGGCTCGCGCACGCGGTTGCGGTAGCGCAGGTCGAACGGGTCGAGGAAGGGCACGCGCTTCAGGCGCTGGCGCAGTTCCTCGATCTCGGCCTTGAGCGCCGCGACCTCCTGCTTGGGCGTGTCGGCCCGCGCTTCGATCATGCGCAGGTGCTCTTCCGCCAGCTTCAGCTGCCTCCGCGCATCGCCGCCCATGGCGATGCGGCGCGCCAGGCCCACGCGCATGGATCGCACCACGTGCAGGCTGGTGGGATTGCCCTCCGAGATGAAGCCGGCGCGGCGCGTCTTCCACTCCGGCGCATCGGCCAGCAGCTGCGTGCGGATGAGCCGCGGCAGCGCCAGGTCGTCGAAGAAGTAGTTCATGAACTCCTCCCGCGTGATGCGGAAGGTGAAGTCGTCCTCGCTGGTGCCGTCGGGCGACGCGCCGCTGCCGCCGCCTCCGCCCCCGCCGCCGCGCGGCCGGGGGATCCGGTCACCGCGCACGTACTCCTGGTTGCCCGGGTGCACCATCTCGCGGCTGCCGCCGGGGCCGTGGTTGAACACGGGCTCGGAGACGTCGCGGCGCGGCAGGCTGATGTCCGCGCCGTCTTCGATGTTGTGGATGCTGCGGTCGCCCACCGCCTTGCGCACCGCGTCGCGGATCTGCTCGCGGTACCGGCGCAGGAACCTCTCCCGGTTGCCGATGGACTTGTTCTTGCCCGACAGCCGCCGGTCGATGACTTGGTGGAGCGCCGAGCGCTCCGTCTTGGTAGTGGAGGCCACGGGCAGTTCGGCTTTCCTTGTCTAGACCATGGTCGTCGTCACGAGCTCTTGCGCACGCGCAGGTACCACTCGCACAGCAGGCGCACCTGCCGGTGCGTGTAGCCCTTCTCCACCATGCGGTTGACGAAGTCCTCGTGCTTCTTCTGCTCGTCGGCGCTGGCCTTGGCGTTGAAGCTGATCACCGGGAGCAGGTCCTCGGTGTTGGAGAACATCTTCTTCTCGATGACCGTGCGCAGCTTCTCGTAGCTGGTCCACACCGGGTTCTTGCCGGCGTTGTTGGCGCGCGCACGCAGCACGAAGTTGACGATCTCGTTGCGGAAGTCCTTGGGGTTGGACAGGCCCGCGGGCTTCTCGATCTTCTCCAGTTCCGCGTTGAGCGCGGCGCGGTCGAAGATCTCGCCGGTGTCGGTGTCGCGGTACTCCTGGTCCTGGATCCAGAAGTCGGCATACGTCACGTAGCGGTCGAAGATGTTCTGGCCGTACTCGGAGTACGACTCCAGGTAGGCGGTCTGGATCTCCTTGCCGATGAATTCCGCGTAGCGCGCCGACAGGTGCTCCTTGATGTACGAGAGGTACTTCTGCTCGGTCTCGGGCGGGAACTGCTCGCGCTCGATCTGCTGCTCCAGCACGTACATCAGGTGCACCGGGTTGGCGGCGATCTCGTTGGAGTCGAAGTTGAAGACCTTGGACAGGATCTTGAACGCGAAGCGCGTGCTGATGCCCGTCATGCCTTCGTCCACGCCCGCGTAGTCGCGGTACTCCTGGTAGCTCTTGGCCTTCGGGTCGGTGTCCTTCAGGTTCTCACCGTCGTAGATCAGCATCTTGGAAAAGATGCTGCTGTTCTCCGGCTCCTTCAGGCGAGTGAGCACCGAGAACTGGGCCATCATCTTCAGCGTGCCGGGGGCGCACACCGCGTCCTTGAGCGAGGAGTTTCGGATCAGCTTGTCGTAGATCTTCACTTCCTCGGTGACGCGCAGGCAGTACGGCACCTTCACGATGTAGATGCGGTCGAGGAAAGCCTCGTTGTTCTTGTTGTTCTTGAACGCCTTCCACTCGCTCTCGTTGCTGTGGGCCATCACGATGCCGTCGAACGGGATCGCGCCGAAGCCTTCCGTGCCCTTGAAGTTGCCCTCCTGCGTGGCCGTCAGCAACGGGTGCAGCACCTTGATCGGCGCCTTGAACATCTCGACGAATTCGAGCAGGCCCTGGTTGGCCAGGCACAGGCCGCCGGAGTAGCTGTAGGCGTCCGGATCGTCCTGCGCGTAGCTCTCCAGCTTGCGGATGTCGATCTTGCCGACCAGCGAACTGATGTCCTGGTTGTTCTCGTCGCCCGGCTCGGTCTTGGAGATGCCGATCTGCTTGAGGATCGACGGATAGCGCTTGACCACGCGGAACTTGCGGATGTCGCCGCCGAACTCCTCGAGCCGCTTGACCGCCCACGGCGACATGATGCGCTGCGTGTAGCGGCGCGGGATGTTGAACTGCTGCTCGAGGATGGGAGCATCCTCGTCGTTGTTGAACAGGCCGAGCGGCGACTCGTTCACCGGCGAGCCCTTGATCGAGTAGAACGGCACCTGCTCCATGAGCTGCTTCAGCCGCTCGGCGATGGACGACTTGCCGCCGCCGACCGGGCCCAGCAGGTACAGGATCTGCTTCTTCTCTTCCAGCCCCTGCGCGGCATGGCGGAAGTGCGAGACCACCTGCTCGATGGGCTCCTCCATGCCGTAGAAATCCTTGAATGCCGGGTAGATGCGGACCATCTTGTTGCCGAAGATCCGCGACAGGCGCGGGTCGTGGCGGGTGTCGATCACTTCCGGCTCACCGATCGCGGCCAGCATGCGCTCGGCGGCGGTGGCGTAGACCAGTCTGTCCTTCTTGCAAAGCTCGAGGTACTCCTCGAGCGTCATCTCTTCCTCGCGCGTCTGTTCGTAGCGTGCCAGGAAATTGCGAACCACATCCATGAGAACTCCTTCGCTTTCGCTCTGCGCCAGCCCTGTTCGTGCAGTGATGTCCCGGGTCCACTTTAGCGCCTAACCCCTGATGAGCAGGAGCGAAGGTGTAGGCCGAGACCTGACTTCAATGTAGGTGAACCGTAGAGAAAAATGAAGCGGAAAAAGTTTCTAGGGGAATGCTCTGTGCACGCCTCGCGTGCAGGGGCGCAACAGCCTCTCGCGGATACGTAAAGGCGCTTGCGCGCGCGAGGTTTTTGCGGCAATTCGCGCGCCGCATTTCGGGTCGGAAATCGCAGTCGCCGCGCACGGCTGCGGTGCACGCGCACCGGCGTGCGACCGTGTGCGCGAAGTCAGGCCAGGCCGAGCAGCCTGACCGCGTTGCCCTTCAGGATGCCCGGCATCACCTCGGGCTTGAAGCCGGCATCCTCGAAGTCCTTCATCCAGCGGTCCGGCGTGATCAGCGGGTAATCGCTGCCGAACAGAACGCGGTCCTTCAGCAGCGTGTTGGCGTACTGCACCAGCTGCTTCGGGAAGTACTTGGGGCTCCAGCCGGACAGGTCGATCCAGACGTTCGGCTTGTGGGTGGCGACCGAGAGCGCCTCGTCCTGCCACGGGAAGCTGGGATGCGCCATGACGATCTGCATATCGGGGAAGTCGATCGCCACGTCGTCCAGGTGCATCGGGTTGCTGTACTCCAGACGCAGGCCGCCGCCGCAGCGCATGCCCGAGCCGATGCCGCTGTGGCCGGTGTGGAAGATCGCCGGCAGCTTGTGCGCGTTGATCACCTCGTAGAGCGGCCAAGCCATGCGGTCGTACGGGTGGTAGCCCTGGACGGTGGGGTGGAACTTGAAGCCCTTGACGCCTTCCTGGCGGATCAGGCGCTCGGCCTCGCGCGCGCCCATCTTCCCCTTGTGCGGATCGACGCTGGCGAAGCACACCATCATGTCGGCGTTCTCGCGCGCGGCCTGGGCGATCTCCTCGTTCGGGATCCGCCGGCGTCCGAGCTGCGACTCGCTGTCGACCGTGAACATCACCAGGCCGATCCTGCGCTCGCGGTAGTACGCGATGGTCTCGGCGATGGTCGGGCGGCGGCTGTTGCGGAAGTACTTGTCCGCCGCGCGGTCGTACTCCTCGCCGTAGTTGTCGAAGGGGTTCCAGCAGCTGACTTCCGCGTGCGTGTGGACGTCGATGGCGATGAGGTTGGCGTGGTCCAAGAAAGCGTCTCCGATCTAGGGTTTACCCCGGCGCAAAGGCCTTGTTTTGATTATTGTGCATAACGAATAATGCCCGCAATCCGGACGCCATCATGAACCCCCAGGACCTGCAGATCGAACACCGCGGCGACGTCGCCGTGGTCCGCCTCAACCGCGGCGCCAAGCGCAACGCCCTCAACGACGGCCTGATCCTGGCCATCCGCGACGCCTTCCAGAACCTGCCCGACGGCATCCGCGCGGCGGTGCTCGACGGCTCCGGCGACCACTTCTGCGCCGGGCTCGACCTGTCCGAGCTGCAGGAGCGCGACGCCGGCGCCGGCATGCACCACTCGCGCA
>JAEWBU010000085.1 GCA_023390985.1 Pseudomonadota bacterium | reverse complement strand
CCCGCCTTCGCGGGAATGACGGAGCGGGTCATGGGCGGTCCTCCACTTCGGCGGCGATCGTCGGCGAGGTTCCGCGCACCGCGCTTTCGAGGGCGCGGACGACCGCGCGGCGGGCCAGCGGGATCTTGAAGCCGTTGTCGCCGGGGCCGGAGCCCTGGGCGCGCGCGCCTTCGACCAGCCGCCGCGCGGCCCGCTCGAACAGCTCGCGCCCGGGCGGCTCGCCCGCCAGCAGGTCCTCGACCTCGGGGCGGCGCCAGGGCTTGTGCGCGACACCGCCGAGGGCGATCCGCGCCGAGCGGATGCGACCCGCTTCGTCGATGTCCAGCGCCGCCGCCACCGACACCAGCGCGAACGCGAACGACGAGCGCTCGCGGATCTTGAGGTACGTCGAATGCGCCGCGAACCGCGCGCCGTCCGGCGGCAGGTCGATGTGCAGGATCAGCTCGTCGTCGTCGAGCGTGGTGTCCTGCTGCGGACGGTCGCCGGGCAGGCGATGGAAGTCGCGCAGCGGGATCGCGCGCTCGGCGTGGGTGGAGCGCACGTGCACCACGGCTTCGAGCGCCGCGAGCGCCACCGCCATGTCGGACGGGTGCGTGGCGATGCAGTGCTCGCTGGCGCCCAGGATGGCGTGCTGCCGCGCCAGCTGCCCGATGGCCGAGCAGCCGCTGCCGGGGGCCCGCTTGTTGCACGGCACCTGCGAGTCGTAGAAGTAGTAGCAGCGCGTGCGCTGCAGCAGGTTGCCGCCGTTGCTGGCCATGTTGCGCACCTGCGGCGAAGCGCCCGAGAGGATCGCCGCCGCCAGCAGCGGGTAGCGCTCGCGCACCAGCGGATGGCGGGCCGTGTGCGCGTTGCGCGCCAGTGCACCGAGACGCAGGCCGCCGCCGGGCAAGGCTTCGATGCCGGACCAGGGCGACAGGCCGTTGATGTCCACCAGCCGGCGCGGGCGCAGCACGTTCTCCTTCATCAGGTCCAGCAGGTTGGTGCCACCGGCGACGAAGCGCGTGTCGGTCCCGTCGCCGAACGGGGCCGGCTCGGCCAGCCCGAGCGCCTCGTCGGGATCGCAGGCGCGGAAGTAGTCGAACTCGTTCATGCGGCCTCGCGTTCGTCGCGCCGCTCGACGGCCTTCGCTGCGAGCGCGACCTCGCACACCGCGCGCAGGATCTGCGGATAGGCGCCGCAGCGGCAGACGTTGCCGCTCATCAGCTCGCGCACCTCGTCGGCGGTGCGCGCGTCGCCTTCGTTGATCAGGCCGACCGCCGAACACAGCTGGCCCGGCGTGCAGTAGCCGCACTGCAGGGCGTCGTGCCGCAGGAAGGCGCGCTGCAGCGGATGAAGTTCATCGCCGCGCGCGAGGCCCTCGACCGTGGTGACGTCGGCGCCGTCGCGCATGACGGCCAGCGTCAGGCAGGACAGCACGCGTTCGCCGTCGACCAGCACCGTGCACGCACCGCACTGGCCGTGGTCGCAGCCTTTCTTGGTGCCGGTGAGGTCGAGCCGGTCGCGCAGCAGGTCGAGCAGCGTGGTCCAGGACTCGACCTCGATCTCATGGGGTTGGCCGTTGATGCGCAGCTGAACGCTGTGGCGGCGCAACGGCACGCCGGTTTCGAGGGCGGGGAGTTGGGGCATGGCGCGAGCCATTCTGGGAGCCGGAGGTGGCCGCGACTGTCGGACGCCGCCGCGTAGGGACCCGAGCTCGTCATCCCCGCGAAGGCGGGGATCCAGTGCTTCCTGCGGGCGCTTCAGGAGGCGGAAGCTCTGGATTCCCGCCTCCGCGGGAATGACGGGAAATCTCAGCCCCAGCAGCCCGGCAGCATCACGACCGCCAGCGTCTCCCACGCGATGGCCAGCAGCGCCAGCCCCTGCAGCGCGAGCCCCGTCATGCGCAGGAACTCGCGGTTGTGCACGAGGTTGCTGCGCGGGCGCGCACGGAAGCACGCGACCAGCACGGCGGCCGCGACCACGCCCGCGGCGATCACCACCCAGCCCTGCCACGCGAGGCCCAGCCCCTGCGGTCCCGCGCCGGGACGCGCGCACGCCACGCCCGTGAAACCGTAGATCGAAAGGAAGTGCAGGCCCCACACGATGGGTCCCGCGAACAGCAGCAGCAGGTCGTGGCCGGCGGAGGACAGTCGCGGAAGGCGCATCGCGGGCTCAGGTCGTCAACCGGGCGAAGCCGTGCACCAGCACCAGCCCCAGCAGGCCCTGGGCCACGGTGTAGTACCAGAACAGCATGGTGTTGTCGAAGGTCTGCCGCCGGCGCGCCGACAGCAGCCCGCACGCGGAACGCGCCACCGTGTAGAGGCCCATGAAGGCCATGATGACCGCGAAGAATCCCTGCAGCGCGACCACCATGTAGACCGACGCGCCGTACGCGCTGTGAGAGGGGCGCAGCGGCGTCGACAGGTGGCCTTTCAGTTCCACCGCGACGGAGGAACAGAGCAGCACGACGGCGATGAGCAGCGCGATCTGCAGCGCACGCTGGCCGCCCGAAGAAGTGGCGCGCGCAAGGCGCCTGCTGCACCACGCCACCAGCCCCGCGCTGGCGAGCAGCATCGCCGCGGACACCACCGGCCATCCCAGGCCGGGAAGCACTTGGGCATCGGTTGGCCACACGTCCGGCGACACCGTCCAGAGGAACAGGTAGGTGAACACCAGCGACGCGAAGATCGATCCCGACACCAGGATCAGCACGACCATCGCCCACCACGAATGCGAGGACGGGCCGGTCATCTGCACCGGCAGCCGGATGCCGCCGCCGATGTCCGCCGGCTCGCGCGGCGGCTCGGGGTCGGAGGCCCAGAGCCACTTGAAGAGCGCCACGATGGCGAGCACGCCGAAGAGCACCGCCGGCACCACCAGCTTCACCGTCAGCAGCAGGAAGAAGCCCGCCGTGCCCACCGCGGACAGGAGGGGCGACCAGCCCGGTCCCGGCATCAGCAGCAGGTATTGCGGCTCGGCGTCGATCGCGCTCGTCACGATGGTTTCGCGCCGGCCCGTGGGCGCGTTGGGCAGGTACCAGCGGCCCTCCTCCACTTCGCGCACCAGCGTGGGCCGCTCCCACAGCGGCTCGTGGCCGGTCACGCGCGGGATGCTGCGGCTGGCGTAGTGGCCGTTGGGCAGCCACTCCAGCGTGCCGGCGTTCCAGATGTTGCCGGCGTTCTTCTCCCCCATGCGGAAGTTGCGCGCCAGGTCGACGACGACCAGCAGCACGCCCAGGCCGATCAGGTAGGCGCCGCCGGTCGAGAGCAGGTTGAGCAGGCCCCAGCCGGGATGGTCGGCGTAGGTGTAGACGCGCCGCGGCATGCCCATCAGCCCGGTCAGGTGCATCGGGAAGAACGTGAGGTTCACGCCGATGAACATCAGCCAGAACGCCCACCTGCCCATGCGCTCGTTCAGCGCGCGCGTGCTGGCGTACGGCGTCCAGTAGTAGATCGCGGCGAACAGCGGGAACACCATGCCGCCGATCAGCACGTAGTGCAGGTGGGCGACGATGAAGTAGGTGTCGTGCGCCTGCCAGTCGAACGGCACCACGGCGACCATCACGCCCGTCAATCCGCCCAGCACGAAGACGAAGAAGAAGCCGAGCACGAAGAGCATGGGCGTCTTCAGCGGCCGCAGCTTCATCGCCACCGCCACCGTGGCGATCCACGCGAACACCTGGATGCCGCTGGGCACCGCCACCGCCATGCTGGCCGCCGAGAAGAAGCCCAGCGACAGCTGCGGGATGCCGGTCGCGTACATGTGGTGCACCCAGAGGCCGAAGCTCAGGAAGCCGGTCCCCACGAGCGCCAGCACCACGAGCCGGTAGCCCACCAGCGGCCGCCCCGCCATCGCCGGGATGATCATGGAGACCATGCCCGCCGCCGGCAGGAAGATGATGTAGACCTCCGGATGGCCGAAGAACCAGAACAGGTGCTGCCACAGCAGCGGATCGCCGCCCTTGGCCGCGATGAAGAACGGCCACTGGAAGCTGCGCTCGATCTCCAGCAGCAGCGTGGCCAGGATCACCGCGGGGAAGGCGAAGATGATCAGGCCCGCCACCACCAGCATCGACCAGGCGTAGATCGGCATGCGCGCCAGCGTCATGCCCGGCGCGCGGGTGCGCAGCACGCCCACCACGATCTCGATGGCGCCGGCGATCGCCGAGATCTCGATGAAGCCGATGCCCAGCAGCCAGAAGTCGGCGTTGTCGCCCGGCGAGAACTCGTAGCTGGTGAGCGGCGGGTACATGAACCAGCCGCCGCTGGGCGCCAGGCCCCAGAACAGGCTGCCGAAGAACACCAGCCCGCCCACCGCGTAGGCCCAGTACGCGTAGGCCGACAGGCGCGGGAACGGCAGGTCGCGCGCGCCCAGCATGTTGGGCAGCAGCAGCACGCCGACTGCTTCCACCATCGGGACGGCGAAGAGGAACATCATCACCGTGCCGTGCATGGTGAAGAACTGGTTGTAGGTCTCGGCGCCGATCAGGTCGTTCTCCGGCACCGCGAGCTGGGTGCGCATCAGCAGCGCCAGCACGCCGGCGAGCAGGAAGAACAGGAACGCCGTGCCGATGTAGAGCACGCCGATCAGGTTGTTGTTGACGTCGGTAACGACGGCCAATCCCTTGGGCCGCGCCCAGACGCGCTCGAGTTCGGCCAGTTCGCCTTCGGGGCGGGGCGCGGTATGGGGCAGCTCCTCGCGCGTCAACGCAGGCCCTCCAGGTAGGCCGAGAGCGCGCGCAGCTCCTCGCGGGTGAACTGGCGGTAGCCCGGCATGCGGCTGCCGGGCTTGATGTGCTGCGGGTCGGCGATCCAGGCGGCGAGCGGGCCGCCGCCGTTCGGCAGCGTGCCTGCCGCGAGCGTGAGCCGCGTGCCGACGTGCGTGAGGTCGGGTCCGACCCGGCCTTCGGAGGTCGTTCCGCGCACGGTGTGGCAGACGCCGCAGCGGGCCTGCTCGAACAATGCGCGGCCCTGCTGCTCCAGCGGCGTGCCGGGTGGCGGCGCGGGCTGGCGGCCCGCCTGCAGCCAGGCCGCATGCTCCGCCGGCGGATGCGCGACGACGTGCAGCGCCATCTTGGCGTGCTGCGTTCCGCAGTACTCGGCGCACTGCCCGCGGTACACGCCCGCTTGCGTCGCGCGCAGGCGCAGCCGGTTGGTGGTCCCGGGCAGCATGTCGAGCTTGCCCGCGAGGCTGGGGACCCAGAAGCTGTGCACCACCTCGCGCGACACCAGCTCCAGGTCCACCGGTTCGCCGACGGGAATGCGCAACTCGTTGGCGGTCTCCAGCAGCACGGCGCCGTCGGGCGCGAGGTAGCGCACGCGCCACCACCACAACTCGCCCGTGACCTGGATGCGCGTGGCGGCCGGATGCGCGTTGGCGCGCTGCATCTGCGCGGCGACGCTGAAGGTGTAGACCAGCAGCGCCGTCAGCACCACGAGCGGGAACGCGATGCCCGCGCCGATGAGCCAGCCCCGCCGCGCGAGCCAGGCCTTGCGCTCCGGGCGGCCGAACAGGGCGAAGAGGCCGAGCGCCATCACCACCGCGAAGATCACGCCGGCGCCGATCAGCAGCACCCAGGTGATCTCCAGGATGTGGGCCGCGCCCTCGCCCTGCGCCTGCAGCACGAATTGCCGCGGCGGCATCGGGGCTGCGGGCGCGATGGAAATCTGCATGGATGGGATGCGGCGATGTTGAAGGACTTGCCGCTTCCCGTGGGCCGCGCGCGAACCCAACCGCTCATCTTTTTTCTTCGAATTTGTTACGGCCGGGCTGCCGCGCCCCACGGCTGCTCGAGGGCCCCGCAGAATCGGTCGCCATGCGGCTCGCCTTCCTGCTGCTGATCGCCGCCGCCGGCGCGGCCTGCGGCGAAAGCTCCGAACCCCCGCGAGTCGCCGGCGGCGATGTGGACCGGGGCCGCGCGGCGATCGAGCGCTACGGCTGCGCCGCCTGCCACACCATTCCCGGTGTGCCCGCCTCGGGCGCCAGCATCGGCCCGCCGCTGCTGCACCTGTCCGAGCGCGGCTACATCGCGGGCGTGCTGCCCAACACGCCCGAGCAGCTGGTGCGCTGGCTGCGCGACCCGCCCGCCGTCGCGCCGCGCACCGCCATGCCCAACCTGGGCGTCTCGCCCGCGGAGGCCGCCGACATCGCGGCCTATCTCTACTCGCGGCCCTGAGCGCGATGACGATCCGGCTGCGCACCCTGTTCATCGTCGTGCTCGTGCTGGGACTGCTCGCCGGCGCGGCGGGCGGCTGGGTGCTCTGGCGCGGCGTGTACGACATCTCGGCCACCAACCAGCACACCGATCCGGTGTTCAAGGTGCTGGACTATGCGATGCGCCGGTCGGTGCAGTCGCGGCTCGATCAGGTCGCGACGCCGCCGGACCTCGCCGACGCGCGGCGCGTGCGCGCCGGCGCCGTGATCTACCGCGACCAGTGCGTGCAATGCCACGGCGCGCCGGGGGTCGCGCCCGAACCCCTGGCCTTCGGCCTCACGCCCGCGCCCGCGAACCTGCTCGCGGCCGGCCGCACCTGGGTTCCGGGCGAGATCTTCTGGGTGGTCAAGCACGGCATCAAGATGACCGGCATGCCGGCCTGGGTCTACCGGCTGAGCGACGACGAGGTGTGGGACGTGGTGGCGTTCGTGCGCGCGATGCCGCTGATGGCGCCGCGCGACTATGCGCAGCTGGCCGCTTCGCTTCCGCGCGCGGGTCCGGTCTCGGTTGCATCCAAGCCGTCAACGGATGACGGACCGCCGCGGCCCGGCGATGTCGACGCCGGAAAACGCGCAACCGAGCGCTACCTGTGCGTCACCTGCCACGTCATCCCCGGCTTCGTCAGCGCGCAGCACCACGTCGGGCCGCCGCTGGACGGCATCGGCAAGCGCGGCTTCATCGCGGGCGTGCTGCCGAACTCGCCGGAGAACATGGCGCGGTTCCTCCTGGATCCGAAACAGGTCGACCCGGACACGGCGATGCCCGCGCTCGGGCTCTCGGAGCAGGACGCGCGCGACATCGCGGCTTACCTGGGGACGCTGGACAAGGTGAAGGTTCGCTAGCGCCCCGTCATTCCCGCGAAGGCGGGAATCCAGAGCTTCCGCCTTCTGCGGCGTGCCAGTGGAAGCACTGGATCCCCGCCCTCCGCGGGGATGACGTCGGACCCTCCGGCTCCTGGCGCGCAATCCCCCGATCGGGCGTGCGATTTCGTCGCACTGTTCACCTGGCTTTCACATTCGTACATCGGCCCTTCAGCAGAGCCGTCGAAAGTGCATTCATCCAAGGAAGGACTCCGAGATGAACCGCTCGATGAAACACAGGATCGCGACGACCGTGCTGGCCCTGGGCGCGCTGGGCGCGACGGCCGCCGCGAATGCCGGCGACCTCCACGTCGCGGTGCGCGTGCAGCAGCCGGTGCAGGTGCAACCCGTGCCGATGCCCGTGCACCAGGTCTACCAGGGCTACGAAGCGCCCCGCGGGTACCGTCAGCAGCAACAGAACTGGGGCGGCTCCGACTGCCGCGCGCCGCGCTGGGACCCCGACGTGCGCTACATGCCGGGCCAGACGGTCCGCCGCCACGGCAACCTCTACGTCGCCAAGCGCGTCTCGGCGCGGGTGTGGAACGAGAACAGCCCGCCGGAGTGGACGCCGCAGTACTGGGCCTACGCGGAGTGCCGTTGAGCTGACCGCGCAGTCCCGGACGCCCTGTCGATCAGCGGGCGAAAGAGCCGTCCTTGCGGATCATGGTCAGCGCCACGAACCGCGAGCCCAGGTTGCTCTGTTTGCCGTAGCTCACCGAGAAGCCGCCCAGGTCCTCGGCATTCAAGGACTCCAGCGTCGAGATGACCTTCGCGCGCGTGAGCGGCGCGGGCGTGCGCGAGACGGCCCGCGCGATCAGCTTCGCGTTCAGGAACCCTTCCAGGCTGTTGTAGCTGAACTTCGCATCCGACGACTGGCCGATGATGGCCTGGTACTCCCGCACGACCGGGTTGCCCAGTTCGGTGAACGGATACGGCACGACCTGGCTCACCACCACGCCCTGCGCCGCTTCGCCCAGGTCCGCATGCAGGCCGGAGGCCACGCTCAGCACGAAGAACTGCGGGCTCACGCCTTTCGCGCGCATCGCCTTGATCAGCGCCGCGGCCGGCTTGGACTGGCCGATGAACATCACGGCCTGCGGCTTCGCGGCGACCATGGCGTCGGTGGCGGCCGCGACGTCCACCGTGCCGCGCGGCACCGGCGCCACCGCGGCGGCGGTACCGCCTCGCTTGGCGATCGCGGCATTCAGGGCTTCGAGGCCTTCCTTGCCGAACGCATCGTCCTGGTACACCGCGCCGATCTTCGTCACGCCGACCGTCCACGCGTGGCCGACCGCCGCCTCGATCTCGTCGGTGGTGCTGGCGCGCACGTGGAAGACGTTGTGGACATGCGGATCGCGCAGCGACTTCGCGCCGCTGGTGTTGCCCACCTGCGCGATGCCGGCGGCCTGCACCACCGGCACGATCTTGAGCACGTTCGCGGTGCCGCGGTAGCCCACGAGCGCGAGCACGTTCTGGTCGATCAGGGACCTGGTGTTCTCGACGGTCTTGTCCGGATTGAAGCCGTCGTCCAGGCTGACCAGCTTGATCTTCTCGCCGCGGATGCCGCCCTTCCTGTTCAGGTCGTCGAAGTACGCGTTCATGCCGCGCAGGTAGTCCTTGGTCAGGGCCGCGGACGTCCCGGACAGGTCGCCGGAATGTCCCAGCAGGATGTCCGCCCGGCTGGCGGCCGGCATCGCGATACCAAGGGCCAACGAAAGAATGGCGCCCCAAGGGCGCCCGATCACACGTCTCACTCTCCATCTCCTCCTGACAGAAAACTGTCAGGAGGGAAGCTACCGAAGCCGGCGTACCCGAACAATGAGGGCCGACCCTTTGCGTGGGGCGGGCCCAACGCGGACTTGACGCGTCAGCGCGTCGATGCGAAGAGCCTGCCGAAGCCTTCGGACCGCGGCGACACGCCCGCGAGCCGCACCACGTCCCAGAACCCCGCTGGCGAGCTCGCGGTCACCGACAGATCCAGTTCGTTCTCCAGCTGACGGATCGCGTCGAGCGTGAGCAGCCCACCGCAGGAGATGAAGACGCCGTCGGCGGTGCGGTCGCGCGCATGCACCTCGCGCGACAGGCGCACCAGGGCTTCGGTGGAGACCTCGCCCACTTCCTTCACGCCGGTGATCGACATGCCCTCGATCGCGGTGACGACGAAGCCTTCGTGCGTGAGGTATTCGACCAGCTTGTCGTTCAGTTCGTCGATGTAGGAAGTGGCGACGGCGACGCGGTGGATGCCGAGTTCCTTCAGCGCCGCCACGATGGCGTGGCTCATCGTCGTGCACGGAACGCCCGTGGCCTCCTGCATCGCGGACCGCAGGCTCTCGGTGAACGCGGCGCCGCGGTAGAAACTGATCGAGGTGCCCATCAGCGAGATGGCGTCGGCGCCGGCCCGCCGCAGTTCGCGCGCGCGATCGAGCACCGTGTCGATCACCGGCGCGAAGCCTTCCGGCGACACGCCGCCGATGCCCAGGCCGCGCGCGATGAACCGAACGCGATCGCCGTACAGCATCGGGCCGTCCTGCGGCACCTGGCCGTGGCCGGGCGGAACGATCAGGCCCACGGTGGGCACGCGCTGCGTCATTGCGTCGAGAGGTTCTGCGACTTGATCAACTTGCCCCAGTCGGCGTTCTCCTGCGCCATCGCGCGCCCCAGCTGCGCGGGCGGCAGGTAGGCGGCGATGCCCCCGGCCTTGGCGGCGGCCTGTTCCATCTCGGGACTGGCCAGCACCTTGCGCATGGCTTCATCGAGCTTCGCGACGATGGGCGCCGGCGTGGCGGCCGGCGCCAGCACGAACAGACGCGGTGCAACGTCGAAGCCCGGCAGCGCATCGGCCATCGCGGGCACGTTCTCGGCGCCGGGCAGCTTGCCCTTGCTCATGAGGCCGATCGCCTTCAGCTTGCCCGCGTTGGCCTGCGCCAGGCCCGCGGCCGCGCTCACGACGCCGATGGGCACCTGCCCGCTCATCACGTCGGGCACGATCTGCGACGCGCCGCGGTACGGGATGTGGACGATGAACGCCTGCGTATGCGCCTTCAGCATCTCGAAGCCGAGGTGGTGCACGGTGCCGACGCCGGACGTCGCATACGAATACGTGCCCGGCTTCGACTTGATCAGCGACACCAGCTCCTTCGGATTGGCGGCCGGCAGGTTGTTGTTGGCCACCACCAGCAGCGGCGTGACGAACGCGCCGGCCACCGGCGTGAACGACTTCAGCGGATCGAGGTTGGCGCGCGGCTGCATCAGCGAGGTGATCAGCATGCCGCTCTCGCCCATCAGCAGCGTGTAGCCGTCCGCGGGCGAGTTCGCCACCAGTTCGGCGGCGATCATGCCGCTGGCGCCCGAGCGGTTCTCCACCACCACCTGCTGGCCCAGCACCGTGGACAGGCGCGACGACAGCAGGCGCGCCATCGCGTCCACGCCGCCGCCGGCGTTGTAGCCGACCAGCAGCCGGACCGGCTTCTCGGGGAAGGACTGGGCGCCCGCGAACGGCGCGGCCAGGGCGACGGCCGCGGCGATCAGCGCGCGGCGCGAGAGGACGGGAAAGTTGCGCTTCACGGTCTGTCTCCTTCTCGTTGTGTTCAGGCCTTGCCGACGCCGCGCGAGCCGGGCCGCCTGGCCAGTTCGGCCACGCGCTCGCGGTTCGGGCGGAATCCCAGGCCCGGCGTGTCGGGCAGCGCCAGCACGCCGTTCGTGGGCTCGGGCAGCCCGTCGAACACCAGCTTGCAGCATTCGACGGCGACCGAGTGGTATTCCACCAGGCTTCCGTTGGCCAGGCCCGCGTGGAGGTGCATGTTGTGGTGCGGCCAGGCGCCGCCATTTGCGAAGGCGGTGTTGAAGGCGGCGGCCAGGCTCGCGATCTTGACGCACTGCGTGAAGCCGCCGCTGATGCACGCGTTGGGCTGCACCACGTCCACCGCCTGCGCCACCAGCATGTCGCGGAAGCGGCTGGCCAGGCCCTCGTTCTGGCCCGCGGCCAGCGGGATGCGCGTCTTCGCGCGCAGCTTGGCCAGGTTGGGGATGTCATTCTGCGCCACCGGCTCCTCGAAGAAGGTGATGCCGAACTCCTCGATGCGCTCGGCCAGTGCCTGCGCATGGAAGTAGTCGAGGCTGCAGTTGGCGTCGATGTAGATCTGCACGTCGGGCCCCACGGCCTCGCGCACGGCGCGGATGCGCTGCACGTCCTCGCGGATCACGTCGGCCAGCGGCCGCGGCTCGTCGCGCCGCTGCAGCGCGTGGTGGCCCACCGTCATCTTCAGGCGCGTGAAGCCGCGCTCGACCCAGCTGCGCGCGGCCGACGCGAGCTCGTCGCGGTCGAAGAAGGCGAAGCCGAAGGTGGCGTACACCGGCACGCGGTCGCGCGCGCCGCCCAGCAGGCGCCAGCACGGCTGGCCCAGGATCTGGCCCTTGAGGTCCCACAGCGCCAGGTCGATCGCGGCGATCGCATGGCTCGCGTAGCCGGACTGGCCGCGCGGCGCGAGCAGCCAGAACAGCTTGTCCCACACCTGCTCGTGGCGCAGCGGGTCCATGCCCTTGAGCGCATGGGCCGCGATGTCGTTGACGATGGAACCGATCACCTCTTCCTCGGTGATGGCCGTCATGCCGCAGCCGACACGGCCGTCGTCGAGTTCGACCTCGACGATGCAGAGGGACAGGGAGGTGGATTTGGCGCGGCTGCCGCTGCCCACCGTGACCGGCAGGTTGAGCGGGGTCGCGCGAACGTCGGCGATCTTCATGGCCGGACAGTGTCCGAATGCGCGCCGCCACCGGCAAGCAAGCGGCGCGAAGCCGGCTTTCGCGGGAGGCGAAATCAGGGTTCGCCCGGAGGGCAGCTCAACCGTCGGCGAGCAGGGCCTGGGCAAGCGTGCGCGCCGCCGCGGGCGCGTCGGTTCCGGTGCGCAGCGCGAGGTAGTGCGTGCGGTCGGCCCAGTCCTCCGCCAGCGGCAAGGCCTGCAGCGGCAGGTGCTGCAGCTGCGGCGCGATCGCCGCGGCCGGGAGCACGGCCACGCCGAGGCCGGCGGCCACCATGCGGGAGGCGGCGTCGAAGCTGCGCATCTGCAGCCCCACCTGGACGCTGCGGCCCAATACCGAAGCGGCGTTGTAGAGCCGCGTGCTCACCGAGGCGGCGCCGGTCAGCACGATGAACTTCTGGTCCAGCACGTCTTCCAGCCGCAGCGGGCCGGCGCCCACCAGCGCATGGCGGCG
>JAEWBU010000036.1 GCA_023390985.1 Pseudomonadota bacterium | reverse complement strand
TCGGTAGTGCTTTCGAGTGGAGGAAGTTCACTTGGAAGCGCACCCAATGACAATAAAATCCAGAATAATCATGACTGAAGGGTAGGCCATTCCAGACGCTGGAAGCCGCTCAAGAGACGCCCCGTTCAGGGCACTGAAAGAGAACAGACATGATCAAAGTCGGCATTGTGGATGACCACGCCATCGTCCGGTCGGGACTCAAGCAGTTCTTCTCGGAGCAGGTCGACCTGCGCGTGGTGGGAGAGGCGGCCAGCGGCCGCGAAGCCATCGACCTGGTCCGCACCACCGAACTCGACGTGCTGGTGATGGACCTGTCGATGCCGGGCCAGAGCGGCATCGACGCCCTCGGCATGATCCGCGCGAAGGCGCCCGACGTGGGCATCCTGATCCTCTCGGGCTACCCCGAAGAGCATTACGCGATGAACCTCATCCGACAGGGCGCGAGCGGATACCTCAACAAGGAATGCGAGCCGATGGAGATCGTCAACGCGATCCGCACCATCGCGCTGGGCCGTCGCTACATCTCGCCGGCGGTGGCCGAACTGCTGGCCCAGCAGCTCAACCGCAAGGAAGGCGGCGCTCCGCACGAGCAGCTGTCCGAGCGCGAGTTCCAGGTCTTCCTCAAGCTCGCCAAGGGCGAGACCGCCGGCGACATCGCCAAGGCGTTGTCGCTCAGCGTCAAGACGGTCAGCACCTACCGCACGCGGTTGATGGAGAAGATGAGCCTGGCCTCCAACAGCGACCTGACCTACTACGCGCTGAAGAACAAGCTGATCGACTGATCGGCGGGGAGCCACGCTCCCCTTGGCGCTCGCGCCTCAGGCGCGCGAGCGCGAATCGGCCTGCTGCACGCAGTAGTCGATCAGCGCATCGATCTCGTTGGACTTGTCGAACACGGCGTCCGCGCCGAGTTGCGAGCAGCGCTTGCGCATGTCGGTGGTGGCGTAGTTCGACAGCACCACGACGCGCTGCCCGGGCCCACGCCCGCGGAACGCTTCCAGCACCCCCAGCCCGCTGCCCTGCTTGAGGAAGAGGTCGATCACGGCCAGGTCCCATTCGCCCGCGGACTGGCGCAGCCAGGCCCGCGCGTCGGCCTCGTTGTCGGCCCAACCGAGCGAGCGGATGCACGCCAGTTCCTCGAGCGTACCGATCAGGTTCTCGCGGATGGTGGCGTTGTCCTCGACAAAGAAGGTACGCAGGTCCAAGGGTGGGGGCTCGTGCTTGTCGACGGCCGCGAAGGGCGTCGCTCGACGCGACCATTGTGCCAGCCGCCCCCCAGCGCAGCCGTAGGAGCAGGACTACCGGCGCGCCTCTTTGGAGCCCTCTGCGCACCGCGTGTTTCTGTAGGCAGGGGCCGACAGGAGCTGACGCAGGGCACTGACCGGTCCACCCCTCCTCAGCAGCCACACTGCGTCGACTTACCCGCGTGCCGCCGCACGCCGCACGCATTCGCATGAAGCTGGTCCTGCACTCCTTGATGATCTTCTTCGGCACGCTCATCGCGGCGGCCGTGGTGGCCTTGGGTGAGCCCGGGCCGGCGCCCATGTCGCCGGCGGCGGGTCAGGCGGCCGTGGTCATGACGGTCGACGAGTGAAGGCCGGAGCATGGGCACGGCGGCCGCACCCACGCTGACATCGCGCCTCTGGTTCAAGGTGCTCGCCGGCATCGCCGTGGTGCTGCTGGCGCTGGTGCTGCTCGCCGTCTTCTTCCCGTGGGACCTGCTGCGCGGTCCGATCAACCGCTACGTCTCCGACAAGACCGGCCGCGAGTTCGCGATCACGCGCCACCTCGACGTGAAGCTCGGGCGGACCACGCGAGTGATCATGGACGGCCTGGAGTTCGCCAATCCCGACTGGGCCCAGGACCGCCACCTGGTCAAGGCCGATGGCGCCGAAGTCGAAGTGCGCCTCTGGCCCCTGCTCTTCAGGCGCGAGATCGTGCTGCCATCCATCCGCCTCACGCGTCCGCAGCTGGGCCTGCAGATGGAGCCGGACGGCCGGCGCACGTGGGCCCTCGGCGGCGACACCAAGGACGAGAGCAACGTGCCGTACATCGGCGCGCTGGTGATCGACGAGGGCAGCATCCACTACGTCGCCAAGGAGCAGGGCGCCGACATCCGCGCGCAGGTGGCGATGGACCGCCAGTCCCCACCGGCCGGCACGGCGGACGCCGCCGCCGCGATGCCGATGCGCTTCAAGGCCCAGGGCCGCTGGCGCGAAGAGGCATTCAGCGCCGAAGGCCGCACCGGCGACGTGCTGTACCTGAGCGCGCCGCTGCAGAAGCCCTTCCCCGCGGAAGTGAACGTGAAGACGGGCGGCACCCTGCTGAAGGCGCATGGTTCGATCGCCAGCCTCGCCACGCTGGACGGCGCCAACGTGGACTTCCGGATGCAGGGGCCGAACCTCGCCGAGCTCTATCGGCTGGTCGGCGTGACGCTGCCCGACACGCCGCGCTACGACGTCGCGGGCAAGCTGTCCAAGAAGGGCGAGCAGTGGCAGGTGCGCGATATCGACGCGCGCCTGGGCCGCACCGACATGGCGGGCGAGCTGGCCTTCGACAGCTCGCAGAAGGTGCCGCGGCTCACCGGCAAGCTGCAGTCGCGCATGCTGGACTTCGTCGACCTCGCGCCGGTGATCGGCCTTCATGACGACCGGCGCGGCGCGCCCGGGCAGCAGCAGCGCGTGGTGGCGAAGAAGGACGACAAGGACTCCCGCGACGAGGGAGACAAGCCGAAGCGCGACCCCGACCGCAAGGTGCTGCCCGCCGCGCCGCTGGACGTGAGCCGCCTCAAGTCCATGAACGCCGACGTGCGCCTGGATGCGGCGAAGGTGGTCAACGCCAAGGGCCTGCCGCTCGATCGCATGGGCGTGCGCGTGCTGCTGGACAACGGCCTGCTGGTGCTGGACCCGCTGGACCTGGGGGTGGCCGGCGGACGGCTGGCCGGCCTGCTGCGCATCGACGCCAACGCGCAGCCGGCGGCGGTGCAGACCAAGCTCGATGCGCGGTCGCTCGAGCTGAACCGGCTGTTCCCGCGCTCGGAGTCGGCGCGCAACAGCTTCGGCAAGATCCAGGGCCAGGTCGACCTGACCACCCGCGGCGGCTCGGTGGCGCAGATGCTGGCCAACGCCAACGGCAACGTGGCGATGCTCATGGGCAAGGGCGAGATCAGCAACATCCTGCTGGAGATCGCCGGCCTCGACGGCGGCGAGATCATCAAGTTCCTGGTGAAGGGCGACAACCGCGTGCAGCTGCGCTGCGCGGCCACGGCGTTCGACGTGAAGGACGGCCTGATGACGTCGCGCGCGCTGGTGCTCGACACGGGCGACACGGTGTTCTACGGCGACGCGACGATCAACCTGGCGCGCGAGAGCATGGACGTGCTGATCAAGCCCCAGCCCAAGGACACCAGCATCCTCAGCCTGCGTTCGCCGCTGCACATCGCGGGCACGTTCGGCGCGCCGGACATCGGCCTCGAGAAGAGCGCGCTGGCCGGCCGGGCGGGGCTGGCGGTGGCGCTGGGCGCGATCAATCCGCTGCTGGCGCTAGCGGCCACCATCGAGACCGGGCCCGGCCACGATGCCGACTGCGTGGGCGCGCTGAAGGACACGGCCGCGCCGCGCGCCGAAGCGCGCGTCGATCGCAGCGCGCCGCCCCCGGCGGGCTCGGGCGGCAAGA
>JAEWBU010000371.1 GCA_023390985.1 Pseudomonadota bacterium | reverse complement strand
GAGATCCAGAAGATGGTGAAGGACGCCGAGCTGAACGCCGCCGAGGACAAGAAGAAGCTCGAGCTGGTGCAGGCCCGCAACCAGGGCGAGGCGCTGGTGCACTCGGTCCGCAAGAGCCTGGGCGAGTACGGCGACAAGCTGGAAGCCGGCGAGAAGGAGAAGATCGAGGCCGCGCTGAAGGACGTCGAAGAGGCGCTCAAGGGCGAGGACAAGGCGCAGATCGAGGAAAAGTCCAACGCCCTCATGACCGCCAGCCAGAAGCTGGGCGAGAAGATGTACGCCGACATGCAGGCGGCCCAGTCCGCGCAGGCGGCCGGCGGCGGCGCCCCCGGCGCCGAGCCGCAGCAGGGCGGCGCGTCCGGACGGGCGAGCGACGACGACAACGTCGTGGACGCCGAAGTCAAAGAGGTGAAGAAGGGCTGATCGCGGCGCCGAGCCGGAGCACGCGCGCCGCGTTGGTGTAGAGCCAACGCGGCGTTCTTGCTGAATGAAACCACGAGACACGATGGCCACGAAACGCGACTACTACGACGTCCTGGGCGTGCCCAAGAACGCCTCCGAGGACGAGATCAAGAAGGCATATCGCAAGCTCGCGATGAAGTACCACCCCGACCGCAACCAGGGGGATGCGGCCAAGGAGGCGGAGGCCAAGTTCAAGGAGGCCAAGGAGGCGTACGAGATGCTCTCCGAGGCCGACAAGCGCGCGGCGTACGACCAGTACGGCCACGCGGGGGTCGACCCCAACATGCGCGGCGCGGGCGCGGGACCGGAAGGCTTCGGCGGCTTCGCCGAGGCGTTCGGCGACATCTTCGGCGACATCTTCGGCCAGGGGCGCGGCGGTGCCGCGCGCGGCGGCCGCCAGGTGTTCCGCGGCAGCGACCTGTCGTACGCGATGGAGGTCACGCTGGAGGAAGCCGCAGCCGGAAAGGAAGCGCAGATCCGCATCCCGACCTGGGACCCGTGCGACACCTGCCACGGCAGCGGCGCCAAGCCGGGCACCCAGGCCAAGGCCTGCGGCACCTGCCACGGCGCCGGCGTAGTGCAGATGCGCCAGGGCTTCTTCTCGGTGCAGCAGACCTGCCCGACCTGCCGCGGCGCGGGCAAGATCATTCCCGAGCCCTGCCCCACCTGCCACGGCCAGGGCAAGGTCAAGAAGCAGAAGACGCTGGAGGTGAAGATCCCCGCCGGCATCGACGACGGCATGCGCATCCGCAGCGCGGGCAACGGCGAGCCGGGCCACAACGGCGGGCCGCCGGGCGACCTGTTCATCGAGATCCGGCTGAAGAAGCACCCGATCTTCGAACGCGACGGCGACGACCTGCACTGCGTGGTGCCGATCTCGTTCACGCGCGCGGCGCTGGGCGGCGAGATCGAGGTGCCGACGCTGGCCGGCAAGGCCGCCATCGACATCCCCGAGGGCACCCAGGCCGGCAAGCAGTTCCGCCTGCGCGGCAAGGGCATCAAGGGCGTCCGATCCAGCTACCCGGGCGACCTGTACTGCCACATCAGCGTGGAGACGCCGGTCAAGCTCACCGAGCACCAGCGCAAGCTGCTCAAGGAGCTGGACGAGGCCCTGCGCAAGGGCGGCGCCAAGCATTCGCCCAGCGAGGAAAGCTGGTCCGACAAGCTCAAGGGCTTCTTCAGCGCCTGACCCGGCCTGGCAGGTCTGACGGGGTTGCGGCTTTCGGCCTTGCCGGGAGCCGCAACTTTTGCTTACGGGATGTCAACGGAACGCGACAGTTCGATTGGCTGGACGAACGGGTCAATCCACAATTGAACCGATGTCGCTCAAGCTGTTCCGCTCGACGGGATTCCATTCCATCCTCACCCCGGGGGAGGCGCGCCTCGCGCTGCATCCGGGCTGGGCGGTGGCCGCCGTCGCCGCCTGGACCGGCATCGCCTGCAATCCCTGGCTGTGGCAAGGGCTGGCCGGCGCGGGCCCGCTGATCGCCGGCGTCGCCGCCGCGGTCGGCATCGCCGGCGCCGTCGGCTTCTTCCTGAGCATCTTCGGCTGGCGCCGCACCTTCAAGCCGGCCGCCACCTTCGCCCTGCTGGGCTGCGCGCTGCTGTCGGGCGGCGTGTGGACCCAGGCGATCCCGCCCAGCGCGCTGGTGGACGACAGCACCCGCATCTCCGCCCTGCTCCCGGCCTGGGCCTCGCTGTTCCGCTGGCAGGTGCCCGCCCTGCTGGTGCTGCTGGGCGTCCTGCCCGTGCTGTGGCTGTGGAACACCCAGCTGCGCCGCCTGTCGGGCCCCGCCCAGCTGCGGTCCAACCTGCTGGGCGTCTTCCTCTGGTTCTTCGTGGCCTCGGTCGGCTTCGCGCTGCTGGCCCGGACGGCCACCGCCTGATCTCCTCCCGCTTCAGAACAGCCGTCCCTGGCCGGCCGGCGACGGCGGCCGGAACAGCGTCTCGTCCAGCACCACCCGCTCGCGGTTGAAGCCGAGCCGGCCCGCGGCCTTGCGGAAGCGCTGGCCGATCAGCTCGGCCCAGGGTCCGCTGCCCTTCATCCGCGTGGCGAAATCGGCGTCGTAGTCCTTGCCGCCGCGCATGTCCTGGATGCGAGCCATCACCCGCTCGGCCCGCTGCGGGTAGTGCGTCTCCAGCCACTGGCGGAACAGCGGACTCACCTCCCAGGGCAGGCGGATCACGTGATAAAAGGCCGAGCGCGCGCCGGCCTCCCACGCCGCTTCCAGCACCTGCTCCAGGTCTTCGGTGAGGAAGGGGATCTGCGGCGCCAGGCTCACGCCGCAGGGCACGCCGGCCTCGGCCAGGGTGCGCAGCAGGCGAAGACGCCGATGCGGCGCGGCCGCCCGCGGCTCCAGCTTGCGGGTGAGATCGGCATCGAGCGTGGTGATCGTCACGTACACCGCGGCCAGCTTCTTGCGGGCCATCGGCGCGATCAGGTCCAGGTCGCGCTCCACGCCCGCCGACTTGGTCACCAGCGAGAACGCGTGGTCGGTCTCGTGCAGCACCTCGATCACCGACCGCGTGAGCCGCAGCTCGCGCTCCACCGGCTGGTAGCAGTCGGTGGCCGTGCCGATCGCGATCATCTTCGGCTGGTAGTTGCGCCGCGAGATCTCGCGCCTGAGCACGTCCGCCACGCCGCGCTTGGCGATGAGCTTGGTCTCGAAGTCCAGCCCCGGCGACAGGTTCAGGTAGCTGTGGGTCGGCCGCGCGTAGCAGTAGATGCAGCCGTGCTCGCACCCGCGGTACGGATTCAGCGAGCGCTCGAAATACACGTCGGGCGAATCGACGTCGCCGATGACGCTGCGGGGCTCTTCCCACGTCACTTCGGTGCCCGGCGGTAGCGCGCCGTCTTCCGGCTCGTGTTCCCAGCCGTCATCGAAGGCTTCGCGGGCGTCGCGTTCGAAGCGGTGGGGAAGGCGGTTGGCCGTGCCGCGGCCCTTGATGGCCGCGATCGGGATGTGGGCGGCGGTCATTCACTGTATTTTCATACAGTCACGCCGCTCCCGCAAGCAGGAGTACCGCAGCCCGGCCGTACGTTCCGGAACGCAGGCTGAGCTAGGGCGACAGCCCCGCGGCGCGCATGAACAGCTTGAGGATCGCGGCCACCACTGCGAGCGCCGCGACGCCCGACGCCCACAACGCGAGCAGCCATGCCACCCGCCGGGCCCACAACCGCCGCGCGGGCCGCTCCATCAGTGGTAGCCCTCGTCGCCGTGGACCTTGCCGCGGAACACGTAGTAGGCCCAGGCGGTGTAGCCCAGGATGAAAGGAATGATGAATAGCGTGCCCACCAGCGTGAACCCCAGGCTCTGCGGCGGCCCGGCCGCCTCCCAGATCGAGACGGACGGCGGGATCACGTTGGGCCAGAGGCTGATGCCCAGGCCGGAGTAGCCGAGGAACACCAGGGCCAGCGTCAGCACGAAGGGCATGGCGTGGCTGGCCGGGTCGGACAACGTGCGGCGCAACAGGAAGGCGCAGAGCAGGACCAGCAGCGGCACCGGCGAGAACCACAGGAGCTGCGGCCACGAGAACCACCGCTGCGCCACGGCCGGCTGGGACAGCGGCGTCCAGATGCTGATCACGCCGATCACCAGCAGCAGCACCCAGGTGAGCGTCTTGGCCGCGTCGCGCATGCGCTGCTGCAGGTCGCCGTGCGTCTTCATCACGAGCCAGGTCGCGCCCAGCAGCGCGTACGCGACCAGGAGGCCGCACCCGACGAACAGGGGAAACGGCTGCAGCCAGCTGAACGCGCCGGCCACCGCCTGCCCGTCGCGCATGGGGACGCCTTCCAGGAAGGCCCCCAGGGTCACTCCCTGGAAGAAGGTCGCGAGCGCCGAACCACCGATGAAAGCGAGGTCCCACCAGGGCTGCCGGCGCGACGGCGCCTTGAAGCGGAATTCGAACGCCACGCCCCGGAAGATCAGGCCCACCAGCATGAAGATGAGCGGCAGGTAGAACGCGCTGAGGATGGCCGCGTAGGCCATCGGGAAGGCCACGAAGAGCCCTGCGCCTCCCAGCACCAGCCAGGTTTCGTTTCCGTCCCAGACGGGCGCCACCGTGTTCATCATGATGTCGCGTTCCGCCTTGGCCGGCACGAAGGGGTACAGCAGCCCGATGCCCAGGTCGAACCCGTCCATCACGACGTACATCATCACGCCGAACAGGATGATCACGGCCCAGATGAGCGGGAGGTCAACGGACATGGGCGCCTCCTGCCTGCGTCGCGCCCTCGAGCTCGTCGAAGCGCTCCGGCGCTCCGGAGAGCGGGCGCATGGCCTGGCGGATCTGCCCCGCACCGCCTTGCGGATTCGTCTCCTGGATTTCGGGTCCCTTGGCGATGATGCGCAGGAGGTAGACCGTTCCCGCGCCGAACACGAAGGTGTAGACCACGACGAACATCGCGAGCGTGAAGCCGACCTGGGCGGCCGGCAGCGGGGACACGGCGTCGGCCGTGCGCATCACCCCATAGATCACCCAGGGCTGCCGCCCCACCTCGGTGGTGATCCAGCCCGCGAGGATGGCGACCAGCCCGGCAGGCCCCATCGCGAGCGCGAACCGCAGCCAGCCGCGGGAGCCGAAGATGCGGCCCCCCCGGAAAAGCCACGCGCCCCAGGCGGCCAGCAGGATCGTGAGCACGCCCAGGCCGACCATCAGCCGGAAGCTCCAGAACACCACCAGCGAGTTGGGCCGGTCGGCCTTGGGGAACTCCTTCAGGCCGGGAAACTGCCCCTCCCAGCTGTGGGTCAGCAGCACGCTGCCCAGGTTCGGAACCTCGACCGCGTAGCGCGTCCGCTCGGCCTCCATGTCGGGCAGGCCGAACAGGATCAGCGGAACGCCCTCGCCCGGCCGGTTCTCCCAGTGGCCTTCGATCGCGGCGAGCTTGGCCGGCTGGTGCTTGGCCGTGTTCAGGCCGTGCAGGTCGCCCACGAAAGCCTGGATCGGCGTGGCCACCAGCAGCATCCCGACGCCCATGGCCATCATGGTCCGGACCGCGGGGCGGTCGTGGCCGCGCAGCAGGTGCCAGGCCGCGCCGGCCACCACCATGAGCGCGGTGGCGATGAACGCCGCCAGCACCATGTGGACCAGCCGGTAGGGAAAGGAAGGATTGAAGATCACCTTGAGCCAGTCCACCGGCACGACGCGGCCGTCGATGATCTCGTGGCCTTGCGGCGTCTGCATCCAGCTGTTCGACGCCA
The DNA here is from genome assembly GCA_023390985.1 of Pseudomonadota bacterium. Classification (GTDB taxonomy): domain Bacteria; phylum Pseudomonadota; class Gammaproteobacteria; order Burkholderiales; family Burkholderiaceae_C; genus Ramlibacter. The sequence continues at coordinate 2,715 of JAEWBU010000371.1, read as the reverse complement.
GGATCCAGGTGGCGGAGATCAGCGTTCCGAGCGCCACCATCACGGTGGCGAAGAAATGCAGCCCGGGACCGACCCGCTGCATGCCGAAGAGCATCACGCCCAGGAAGCCGGCCTCGAGGAAGAACGCCGTCAGCACCTCGTAGGTGAGCAGCGGCCCGGTGACGCCGCCGGCGAACCTGGAGAACTCCGACCAGTTGGTGCCGAACTGGTAGGCCATCACGAGGCCGGACACCACGCCCATGCCGAACGCGACGGCGAACACCTTCTTCCAGAAGTGGTAAAGGTCCAGGTAGACCTGCCGGCGCGATTTAAGCCACAGCCCTTCCAGCACGGCCAGGTAGCTCGCCAGCCCGATCGTCAGCGCCGGAAAGATGATGTGGAAGGAAATCGTGAACGCGAACTGCAGGCGGGCCAGCAACAGCGCGTCGGTCAAGGGGGAACTGGACACCGACGCAGTTTAGGGCGGCCCGGGGCGGCGTGGTAAGGCTCAGCTTGAAGCGCGTCGCCGCACTGGCCCTGCGAGCGCGGAGCCTACGCCACCAGCCGCCGCTTCGCTTCCTCGTACTCCCGCTTGAGCTTCTCGACGAAAGCCGCCGTGCTGCTGACTTCCTGCACCGCGGCGATGCCCTGGCCGGCGCCCCAGATGTCCTTCCAGGCCTTCTTGGCGCCTTCGCCGCCGAAGTCCATCTTGCTGGGATCGCTCACCGGCAGGTTCTCGGGATCCAGGCCCGCGTTGCGGATGGAGGGCGCCAGGTAGTTGCCGTGCACGCCGGTGAACAGGTTCGAGTACACGATGTCGTCGCTGCTGCCCTCGACGATGGCCATCTTGTACGCGTCCGACGCGCGGGCCTCGTGGGTGGCGATGAAGGCCGTGCCGATGTAGGCGAAGTCGGCGCCCATGGCCTGCGCCGCGAGCACCGCGCCGCCCGTGGCGATGGACCCCGACAGCGCCACCGGGCCGTCGAACCACTGGCGGATCTCTTGCACCAGCGCGAACGGGCTCTTGATGCCCGCATGGCCGCCGGCGCCCGCCGCCACCGCGATCAGGCCGTCGGCGCCCTTCTCGATCGCCTTGCGCGCGAAGGTGTTGTTGATGATGTCGTGCATCACCACGCCGCCGTACGAGTGGATCGCGTCGTTGACGTCGGTGCGGGCGCCCAGCGAGGTGATGATCACCGGCACCTTGTACTTGACCACCATCTCCATGTCGTGCTCGAGCCGGTCGTTGCTCCGGTGCACGATCTGGTTGATGGCGAACGGCGCCGAAGGCCGGTCCGGATGCGCGCGGTCGTGCGCGTCAAGCGTCTCGGTGATCTCGTGCAGCCACTCGTCCAGCTGCGAAGCCGGGCGCGCGTTGAGCGCCGGCATCGAGCCGACGATGCCGGCCTTGCACTGCTCGATCACGAGCTTGGGGTTGCTGACGATGAACAGCGGCGAGCCGATCACCGGCAGGGCGAGCTTGCGCAGCGCGGGTGGGAGCTTCGACATGGTCGCTTTCTTCTTCAGAACGCTTCGAGCGCCAGGCTGGTGACGCTGTCCGCGCCTTCCACGATGCTGTCGCGCAGGCCGGGCGCGCGCGAGAGGATGTGGTCGGCGTAGAAGCGCGCGGTCGCGATCTTGGCTTCCATGAAGGCCTTGTCCTCGCCCCGGGCCGCCAGGTCCTCGGCCACCAGCAGCGAGCGCGCCAGCTGCCAGCCCGCCACCAGGTTGCCGGCCAGCATCAGGTAGGGAACGGAACCGGCGAAGGCCGCGTTCGGATTGCCCTTGGTCTGTCCCGCGATGAAGTCCACCACGTCGAGGAAGGCCTTGCGCGCGGCGGTGAGCCGGCGCGCCACGGCGCGCGCGGCCACGCTGTCGCGGCGCGCGAGCTCGGCTTCGGTCTTCTCGATCTGCGCCGCGATGGCGCGCGCGGTCTGGCCGCCGTCGCGAGCGGTCTTGCGCCCGACCAGGTCGTTGGCCTGGATCGCGGTCGTGCCTTCGTAGATGGTCAGGATCTTGGCGTCGCGGTAGTACTGGGCCGCGCCGGTCTCCTCGATGAAGCCCATCCCGCCGTGCACCTGCACGCCGAGCGACGTCACCTCCAGGCTCATCTCGGTGGAGTAGCCCTTCACCAGCGGCACCAGGAATTCGTAGAAGGCCTGGTTCTGCTTGCGCACCTCGGCGTCGGGATGGTGGTGCGCCGCGTCGTACGCGGACGCGGCCACGGTGGCCATCGCGCGGCAGCCTTCGGTGTACGCGCGCATCGTCATCAGCATGCGCTTGACGTCGGGGTGGTGGATGATGGGCGCGCTGGCGGCGATGGAGCCGTCCACCGGCCGCGACTGGATGCGCTCCTTCGCGTACGCCACGGCCTTCTGGTAGGCGCGCTCGGCGATCGCGATGCCCTGCACGCCGACGGCGTAGCGGGCCGCGTTCATCATGATGAACATGTACTCGAGGCCGCGGTTCTCCTGGCCCACGAGATAGCCGACCGCGCCGCCGTGGTCGCCGTACTGCAACACCGCGGTGGGCGAGGCCTTGATGCCCAGCTTGTGCTCGATGCTCACGCAGTGCACGTCGTTGCGCGCGCTCGGCGTGCCGTCCTTGTTCACCATGAACTTGGGCACGACGAACAGGCTGATGCCCTTGACGCCTTCCGGCGCGCCGGCCACCCGCGCCAGCACCAGGTGGACGATGTTGTCCACCATGTCGTGCTCGCCGTAGGTGATGAAGATC
>JAEWBU010000359.1 GCA_023390985.1 Pseudomonadota bacterium | reverse complement strand
GACATGGTGTTGGCGGTGTACATGCCGCCGCACGAGCCGGTGCCGGGGATGGCGTGCTGCTCGATGTCCTTGAGTTCCTGGTCGCTGATCTTGCCGGCGGCGTTCTGGCCCACGGCCTCGAACACGCTCACGATGTTCAGGTCCTGGCCCTTCCACTTGCCCGGCAGGATGGTGCCGCCGTAGACGTAGATGGCCGGCACGTTGGCGCGCAGGATGCCCATCATGCCGCCCGGCATGTTCTTGTCGCAGCCGCCGACCACCAGCACGCCGTCCATCCACTGGCCCTGCACGCAGGTCTCGATGCAGTCGGCGATCACCTCGCGGCTGACCAGCGAGTACTTCATGCCCTCGGTGCCCATCGCCATGCCGTCGGAGATGGTGGGCGTGCCGAAGATCTGCGGATTGCCGCCGGCTTCCGCGATGCCTTCCACCGCCGCGTCGGCCAGCTTCTGCAGGCCGCTGTTGCAGGGCGTGATGGTGCTGTGCCCGTTGGCGACGCCGACCATCGGCTTGCCGAAGTCCGTCTCCTTGTAGCCCATGCCGTAGTACATGGAGCGGTTGGGCGCGCGGGACTTGCCCTGGGTGATGTTGTCGCTGCGCAGGTGCAGGCGGATCGGTTGTTCGGCCACGGATGGGTCTCCTGGATCGGTGCTCGGAAAGGGCGCAAGTATGCGGGCGCCCGCTGATTCCTTCCAATCCATTCTTGGGCCTGGACTAATATGCGCGGCATATGAGCGACCCCGTCATCGAGCTGCGCCTGTGGCGCCAGTTCGCCACCGTCGGCGAAACGCTGCATTTCGGCCGCGCCGCCGCGCAGCTGAACATGACGCAGCCGCCGCTGACCCAGGGCATCGCCCAGCTCGAGCGCCTGCTGGGCGTGCGCCTCTTCGACCGCACCAAGCGCAGCGTCCAGCTCACCGAGGCCGGCGCGGCGCTGCTGCCCCAGGCCCAGGCGCTGCTGGCGCGGGCGCGCGAACTGCCGGCCCAGGCGCGTGCCGCCGCGCAGGGCGAGGCCGGCCACCTGCGGCTGGCCTTCGTCTCCACCGTCGGCTTCAGCCTGTTGCCGGCCTGGGTGCGGGCCTACCGTGCCGAGCATCCGAACACGCGGCTGGAGCTGATCGAGGCCACCGGCAACGTGCAGCTGCCGGCCATCCAGCGCGGCGAGATCGACGCCGGCTTCCTGCTGCATTCGCCCGGCTTCGCGCCGCCGCAGCTGGCGCACCTGCGCATCGCCCGCGAGCCGCTGGTGCTGGCGCTGCCGGATCAGCATCCCCTCGCGACGTCGCGCGGCCTGGCGCTGGCGCGCGTGCTGGACGAGCCGCTGGTGATGTTCCCGCGGCGCATCCTGCCTTCGCTGCACGATGCGGTGTTCGGCCTGTACCACGCGGCCGGGCGCGAGCCGCGGGTGGCGCAGGAGGCGATCCAGATGCAGACCATCGTGAACCTGGTGTCGGCCGGGCTCGGCCTGGCCTGGGTGCCCGAGAGCGTGCGCCAGTTCCAGCGCCCGGGCGTGGTCTATCGGACGCTCGGCGGCGCGCAGGGGCTCAGGGTGCCGCGCTGCGAGACCAGCTTGGCATGGCGGCCCGCGCCCGGCGCGGTGCTGACGCGCTTCGTGGAGTTCGCCCGGCGGCATCTTTCGACGTGAGAGGCGGAGGCACAATCCCGCCATGCTGATCCACCCGAAGATCGACCCCGTCGCCATCCACCTCGGCCCGCTGGCGATCCACTGGTACGGCCTGACCTACCTGGCCGCGTTCGCGCTGTTCTATTTCCTGGCCACGCGGCGGCTGCGGCACGAGCCGTACGCCTCGCTGCAGGGCGACACCCCCGGCCTCTGGAGCCGGCGCGACATCGAGGACATGCTGTTCCTCGGCGTGGTCGGCGTCATCGTGGGCGGGCGCCTGGGCTACTGCCTGTTCTACAAGCCGGCCTATTACGCCTCGCATCCGCTGGAGATCTTCTTCATCTGGCAGGGCGGCATGAGCTTCCATGGCGGCATGCTGGGCGTGATCGCCTCGCAGTGGTGGTACGCGTTCTCGCGCGGCAAGCCGTTCTGGCAGGTGATGGACTTCGTCGCGCCGTGCGTGCCGCTGGGCCTGGCGGCCGGGCGCGTGGGCAACTTCATCAACGGCGAGCTGTGGGGCAGGGCGGCCGACCCGTCGCTGCCGTGGGCGATGGCGTTCCCGACGAGCGGGTCGATGGTTCCCCGCCATCCTTCGCAGGTCTACCAGTTCCTGCTGGAGGGCGTGCTGCTGTTCATCCTGCTCTGGATCTATGCCCGCAAGGCGCCGCGCCGAGCGCAGGTGTCGGCCGCGTTCCTGATCGGCTACGGCCTCTTCCGCTTCATCGCCGAGTTCTTCCGCGAACCCGACGCGCACCTGATCTGGCTCAAGGACCAGACCGGCCTGTCCATGGGCCAGTGGCTGTGCGTGCCCATGGTGCTGTTCGGCATCGGCCTGTGGCTGTGGGCGCAGCGGCACCCGGCCCGCACGGCGACCGCTTGATCCCCGGACTTACCCTGGAGGCCCTTGCGCTGGATCGCAGTGCCTCCATAATTCTCCGTAATTACGGGAAATTACGGCGTGCGCCTGGTCCACAACTCCCTGCATGAAGAGGTCGCCGACCGGCTGCGCCAGCGCATCTTCGACGGCGAGCTGGCCCCCGGTTCCTTCCTCGACGAGGTGCAGCTGGCGCAGGAGCTGTCGATCTCCCGCACGCCGCTGCGCGAAGCGCTCAAGGTGCTCACGGCCGAGGGCCTGGTGCGGCACGAGCCGCGGCGCGGCTGCTTCGTGGCGGAGGTGACCGAGCAGGACCTGGACGAGATCTTCCCCGTCATCGCGCTGCTCGAAGGCCGCTGTGCCTACGAGGCGGCCCAGAACGCGAGCGAAGCCGACCTGCAGGCCCTGGAAGAGCTGCACGCCCGGCTGGCGCGGCACGCCAAGGCGCGGCGGGTGAACGACTACTACGCCGTGAACTTCGCCATCCACGAAGCCATCATCACGCTGGCGGACAACCGCTGGCTGGCGCAGGTGATCACCGACCTGCGCAAGATCGTCAAGCTGGCCCGGCTGCAGCAGCTGCATGCGCCGGGGCGGCT
>JAEWBU010000353.1 GCA_023390985.1 Pseudomonadota bacterium | reverse complement strand
TTTTTAACGAACCCGATTCGACTTCCGCTCAGCGTCACCGCCTTTGCTTTCGTCTGACTCGCTGCGATCAGCGAAGCCCTCGATTATGACAGATTTTTCAGCGTCTTGTCTACGCCCTTCGCTTTTTTCTTTTCGCTTGCCGCTCTTGCGAGCTGCTTGCGAATCGCTTTCTGCGAAGCCCTCGATTATGACATGCTTTTGAAAGGCCTGTCAACCTCAAGGGTTGTTGCTGAACTTCGATCTGCTTGTCGGCGCTGTTGCCACCCGGCGTTTCGTTTTCAGCGAAGCCTTGAATTCTATACCGGGAAAACCCTCGGATTCAACTCAGCGCTTCTTTTTTTCTCTGCCGTTTCGGCATCGCATTTCTGCGGCGCCGTCGTCAGCGAAGCCCGCGACTATAGCACTGTCCCGGCGCCCTTTGCGACCGATGCACTTGCTTACGCATCGGCGGAGGGACTCAGCGGCAGGCGTCTCACCCGCCGATGAGTCAGCGCGAACAGAGCATTCGCCACGGCAGGCGCAAGGGGCGGCACGCCCGGTTCACCCACACCCGCAGGCGGACGCTCACTGGGAACGGTCCAGGTCTCCACGCGCGGGGCCTGCTTCATCGACAACAAAGGCTGATCCGAGAAGTTGCGCTGCTGCACCGCCCCATCCCTCACGTCGATGCGCCCATGGAGGGCGGCGCTCAACGCGAACACCACCGCCCCTTCCATCTGCTGCGCCACGATCTGCGGATTGACCACCGTGCCGCAATCGATCGCGCACACCACCCGGTGCACGCGCACCTGGCCCTGTTCGACCGCCACCTCGGCGACCTGAGCCACGATCGATCCGAACGACTCATGCAGCGCAACGCCGCGCGCCCGTCCTGGAGGCAACGGTGCGCCCCACCCCGCCTGGCGAGCCGCCAGATCCAAGACGGCCCGGTACCTCGGCGCATTCTTCAGCAACCGGCGACGGAACTCGACCGGGTCCACCTTCGCCTCGCTCGCGAGTTCGTCGATGAACGACTCCGAGAAGAACGCATTGTGCGAATGCCCGACCGATCGCCAGAAACCCACCGGCACGCCCGAGCGCGTGGCCACGTGGTCCATCCGCTGGTGCGGGATCCCATAAGGAAGGTTGAACAGTCCCTCGGCCGCGGTCTTGTCAGGCAGGTCAAGCGGCCCCGACAACGACGAAACACCCGGCAGCACCGCCGGCGCCGTGAGCTGCAGCCCGCTCAGCGTCGCCCGCAGGCCCACCGGAAGCACCCGCTCGAACCAGCGCGGCGAGATCGCATCGCCCGCTGAATCGATCCGAAGCGAAAGCACCTGCCCTTCCGCATCCAAGGTGCCGCGCAACCGCGCCACCTGCATCGGCCGGTAGAAATCGTGCGTCGTGTCTTCTTCACGGCTCCAAGACAGCTGCACCGGCGTCCCCGGCACATCCATCGCGACGCGCACCGCCTGCACCGCGTAATCGACCTCGAGCCTTCGCCCGAACCCGCCGCCCAGCAGCGTGACGTGCAGGTCGACGTCTTCCGGCTCCACGCCCGCGACCGTCGCCGCGGCGGCCCGGCACAGCTGCGGCGCCTGCGTCGGCACCCAGAGCTCGACCCGCCCATCCGCCACCCGCGCCGTGCAGTTCATCGGCTCCAGCGCCGAGTGCGCGAGATAAGGTGCGTGGTACCAGGCTTCGATCTTCCGCGGCGCCCGGCCCTCGGCGTCGTCCACATCGCCGCTCTGGTGGAAGGTGAACCCGCGCTGCGTCTCCACCGCCTCCCGCAGCGATTGCGCGATCCGCTCCGAATCCAGCGCGCCCGCCGGCCGCCCCTGCCATTCCACGTCGACCGACTCGGCCGCCCGGCGCGCGTGCCAGGTGGTGCGCCCGATCACCGCGAAGCCCGCCGTCGAGCCGCCATACGCCGGCAGCCGCACGATGCGCTCCGCGCCCGGCATCGCCAGCGCGCGCGAGGCGTCGATGCGCCCCGGCGATCCGCCGAGCACCGGACACAACCGCACCGCCGCGAACTTCATGCCCGGCACCCGCACGTCCAGCCCGAACACCGCGCTGCCATCCACCTTGCGCGGCACGTCGAGCCGCGGCGCGGGCCGCCCGATCAGCGTCCAGGCCGATCGCTCCTTCACCGCCACTTTCCCCGGCGGGGTGGCGGCCGCGTAGCGCGCCATCTGCGCATACCCCGCCGACTTGCCCGACGGATGCGAGATCACGCCCCGCCGCACCTCGAGTTCGTCGACGGGCAGCCGCCAATGCAGGGACGCCGCCCCGACCAGCGAAGCCCGTGCCGTCGCCGCCGCCAGCCGCACCACCGGCCAGGCATCGGCCACGCTGGTGGACCCGCCGGTCGCATTGATGCCGATCTCGCGCGCCACCTTCCCCACGATCCAGCGACTGGCCTTCACGCGTCCGAAGCCGTCCTCGTGCTCAATCTCCATCGGATGGAACGGCAGGTTCACCACCGAGTACGCAACGTTGCCGTAGATCGCATCGCCGCCCGCCTGCTCGGTGCGCACGCTCGCCAGCGGCACGTCCAACTCCTCGGCGGCCAGCATCGCCAGCGCGGTATGCACGCCCTGGCCCATCTCGCTGCGCGGCATCGCCAGCACCACGGCGCCGTCGGGCGCGATCTTGATCCAGCCGTTCAGCGCGACCTCGCCCTCGTCCGCCTTCAGCAGCCGCCCGCGTCCCAGCCGCGATCGCTCCGGCGAGGCCGCCCAGCCGACCACCAGCGCGCCGGTCGTCGCGCCCGCGGCCACCAGCAGCGTTCGCCGCTTCATGCCTTGAGGCCCGCCGCGCGCTTGATCGCGGCGCGCACGCGCTGGTAGGTGCCGCAGCGGCACAGGTTGGTGATCGCCTCGTCGATGTCGGCGTCCGACGGTTTGGGCTTGCGCTCCAGAAGAGCGGCGGCGGCCATCAGCATGCCGCTCTGGCAGTAGCCGCACTGCGGAACCTGTTCGGCGATCCACGCGGCCTGCAGCCGGTGCGGCGCGGCGGGGGTACCCAGGCCTTCGATGGTGAGGATCTTGCGCCCCGCCACCGCCGACACCGGCGTGACGCACGACCGCACCGGCTGGCCGTCCACGCGCACCGTGCAGGCACCGCAGGCCGACACGCCACAGCCATACTTGGTGCCGGTCATGCCCAGCACGTCGCGCAGCACCCAGAGCAGCGGCATCGCGGGTTCCGCGTCGGCCTCCACCGTCCGACCGTTGATCGTGAGCTGCAAGCGCACCTCCTCTTCCGTTGTCGAGCCACTCTAGCAGCCCGCGCGCTTTTCACCCACGCCGATAATCGCGCGCTCCATGGCGCTCATCACCCTCTCGGAAGCCCAGCTGGCCTTCGGCCACGTCCCCTTGCTCGACCGCGCCCAGTTCGCGCTCGAATCCCAGGAGCGCGTCGGCCTGATCGGCCGCAACGGCGCGGGCAAGTCCTCCCTGCTCAAGATCCTGGCCGGCCTCGAACGGCTGGACGACGGCACGCTGCAACTGCAGCAAGGCCTGCGCGTGGCCTACGTCGCGCAGGAACCGTCGCTCGACGCGCAGGCCTCCATCTTCGACAGCGTCAAGGCCGGCCTCGCGCCGGTGCTCGACCTGATCCACCGCTACACGCACGGCGAAGGCGACCTCGACGCGCTGCAGGCGCGCATCGAGGCGCAGGACGGCTGGAACTGGGAGCAGCGGGTCAACGAGACGCTGCACCGCCTGCGCCTCGAGCCCGACGCGATCGTCGGCACGCTCTCGGGCGGCACGCGCAAGCGCGTCGCCCTGGCGCAGGCGCTGGTCGCGCGCCCCGACGTGCTGTTCCTCGACGAGCCCACCAACCACCTGGACCTGGATGCCATCGAATGGCTGGAAGGCCTGCTGCTGGATTTCCGCGGCAGCGTGGTGACGATCACGCACGACCGTGCGTTCCTGGACCGCGTCGCCACGCGCATCGTCGAACTCGATCGCGGCCAGCTGCGCTCCTACCCCGGCAACTTCAGCCGCTACCAGACGCTGAAGGAAGAACAGCTGGCGCAGGAAGCGGTGATCAACGCCAAGGCCGACAAGCTGCTGGCGCAAGAAGAAGTCTGGATCCGCAAGGGCGTGGAAGCCCGCCGCACGCGCGCGCAGGGCCGCATCACGCGCCTGGAGCACCTGCGCGAGCAGCGCGCGGAACGGCGCGAGGCGGTCGGCCGCGTGCGGATGGAAGTCGCGGCGGGCGCGCCCAGCGGCAAGCTGGTCGCCGAGCTCGACGACGCGTTCAAGGCGTTCGGCGAGAAGACCGTCGTGCGCGACTTCACCGCCACCATCCTGCGCGGCGACAAGGTCGGCCTGATCGGGCCCAACGGCGCCGGCAAGACCACGCTGCTGAAGCTGATCCTGGGCGAGCTCGAGCCCGACCGCGGCACCGTGCGCCGCGGCAGCAACCTGCAGGTGGCCTACTTCGACCAGATGCGCGAGGCGCTGGACCCCGACGCGACGCTGGAGGACTTCATCAGCCCCGGCAGCGAATGGATCGAGATCGGGCGCCAGCGCAAGCACGTCAAGAGCTACCTGGGCGACTTCCTGTTCTCGCCGGCGCGCGCCGGCTCCCCGGTGCGGTCGCTGTCGGGCGGCGAGCGCAACCGCCTCTTGCTGGCGCGCCTGTTCGCCCGGCCCGCCAACGTGCTGGTGCTGGACGAGCCCACCAACGACCTGGACATCGACACGCTGGAACTGCTCGAGGACCTGCTGCAGGACTACGAAGGCACGGTGTTCCTGGTCAGCCACGACCGCACCTTCCTCGACAACGTGGTCACCAGCACCATCGCCTTCGAAGGCGATGGCCGCTGGCGCGAATACGAAGGCGGCGTGCAGGACTGGCTGGCGCAGTCGCAGCGGTCGCGCCAGTGGGCCGCGCTGTCTGCGCCCCCGGCTCCGGCACCGGCCGCGCCGAAACCCGCGGCCGAAGCACCCGCTTCGGCAACCGCGGCCCGCCGCAAGCTCAGCTACAAGGAACAGCGCGAACTCGAAGCCCTGCCCGGCCGCATCGAGGCGCTGGAGCAGGAACAGGCCGCCCTCACCGCCGAGCTGGCCGACGGCACGCTGTATTCGCGCGACGGCGCCCGCGCGGCGCAGCTGGCCGCGCGCAGCGCCCAGATCGAGGACGAACTGATGGCCGCCCTCGAGCGCTGGGAGGCGCTGGGCGCGCTGTAGGGCTTGGCCGTCGCCAACTGGCGGCCACCGCTGACCTGCGCAGGCCCCCACGCGCCTGAGCCGGCCACTACAGTGGCCTGGCCATGTACGCGTCGCCCGCATTCCGTTCTCCCGGCCTGGGCCTGGGCTGGTTGTGGCGCCTGCTGGTCCTGCTCACGCTGTCGACCTGGGCGGCCGGTTGCGCCAGCCTGCCGGCCAACGTGCAGCGCACGCCGTCGAAGGCGTTCGAGGCGCCCGACGAGACCGCCCTGGGCCGCCTGGTCGACGCCCGCCGCGCCCAGGCGCGCGCCCGCAGCGACTCCGGCTTCACGCTGCTGGACAGCGTGGACGCCGCCTTCACCAGCCGCCTGGCGCTGATCGACCGCGCGCAGCGCACCCTGGACCTGCAGTACTACGCGATCCACGCGGACGCCAGCACCGCCGTGCTGCTCGAGCGCATGAAGGCCGCCGCCCGCCGCGGCGTGCGCGTGCGCATCCTGCTGGACGACTTCAACAC
>JAEWBU010000317.1 GCA_023390985.1 Pseudomonadota bacterium | reverse complement strand
ACTGACGGAAGGCTCGCGCGCCGTGCTGCGCGGCGAGCGGCAGGTGCAGCTGCGCGAGTCGGTGGCGCAGCCAGGCGGCCGCAAGCGCAGGGAGCGCGCCCCGGCCGCGGGCGCGGTGGCCGCGGGCCTGACCGACAGCGGCCAGGCGCGCTACGCCGCGCTCAAGGCCTGGCGCGCGGAAGTGGCGCGCTCGCACAACCTGCCGGCCTACGTGATCTTCCACGACGCCACGCTCGCGGCCATCGCGGCGCTGGCGCCGTCGTCGGTCGAGCAACTGGAAGGCGTGAGCGGGATCGGGGAGCGCAAGCTCGAGGCTTACGGGGAAGAGGTGATCCGGGTGCTCGGGACCGTCTGAGCCCCTGCACGTCATCCCCGCGAAGGCGGGGATCCAGGGGGCGCAGGGGTGGAAAACGGAAGCACTGGATTCCCGCCTTCGCGGGAATGACGGGAGACGGGGTCTAGGCCGTGAACCCGATGCCGCGCGCCTCGCGGACTTCGGGCTTGATGCGGTGCTCGGCCTCGAGCTGCTCCAGGAAGTCCATCGGGCCGAGATCGGCCGCGGCCAGGATGTCCACCTGGCGCTTGACCGCCGCGAAGTCGCCGGGGCACAGCTGGTCCAGGCGCGCCAGCCTTGAACGGATGTCGTCGTTCAACGCGGTGGCATCGCCTTTCAGCGCCTCGGTCACGAACATCGCCTCGCGCTGCGCCGCCAGCAGCGGCTTGAAGCGGATCTTGAAGGTGAAGCGGCGCAGCGCCGCCTGGTCGATGCGGTCCAGCAGGTTGGTGGTGCAGATGAAGATGCCGGCGAAGCGCTCCATGCCCTGCAGCATCTCGTTCACCTCGGTCACCTCGTAGGTGCGCTGGGCGCCACGCCGGTCCTGCAGGAAGCTGTCGGCCTCGTCCAGCAGCAGCACCGCCTTCTCGGCTTCGGCCTCGCGGAACATCGCGGCCATGTTCTGCTCGGTCTCGCCGACGAACTTGCTCATGAGGTCGCTGGCCTGCTTGACCATCAGCGGCCGGTCGAGCCGGCGCGCGATGTGTTCGGCCAGCGCCGTCTTGCCCGTGCCGGGCGGGCCGTAGAAGCACAGCGTGCCGTGGCCGCGCGCCTTGAGCGCTTCGACGATGCGCGGCACCTCGAACCGGCTCTCCACGTTCAGCATCGCCAGGTCGTAGGTCGTCACGCCGGGCCGCGCGGCGGCGGCTGCGCGATTGCCCAGCGCCTGGTCGGCATTGCGCAACTGGCGCTCGATCAACTGCTCCATCGAGCTGGAGGCGCCCGAGGCCAGGCCGGCGAAGCGCACCGCCGTGCGTATCTGCGCCGGCGTCAGTCCCTTGCGCTCGGTCAGCTTGGCGACGAAGCCGTCGGAGACCTCCACGCCTTCCAGCGTCTTGCGCACCAGGCCCTCGCGCGCGCCCGGGGGCGGCGACTTCAGCTCCAGGTGGTAGGCGAAGCGGCGCCGGAACGCCGGATCGATCTGCTCGATGCGGTTGGTGACCCACAACGTGGGCACCGGGTTGGACTCCAGGATCTGGTTGACCCAGGCCTTGCCGCTGACGCTGCCGCTCGACGGTGCGGCCACCTGCTCGGCGCGCGCGATCAGCTGCGCGGCTTCGGAGCTGATGGGCGGGAACACGTCCTCGACCTCGTCGAACAGCAGCGCCGCCTGCGCGCTGCCCTTCAGGAACACCTGCGCGATCTGCAGCGACCGGTAGCGGTCGCGCCCCGAGAGCGAGTTGCCGTCCCGATCGGCGTACTCGACCTCGAACAGCTCCAGCCCCGCGGCCTGCGCGACCACCTTGGCGAGTTCGGTCTTGCCGGTGCCGGGCGGTCCGTACAGCAGCACGTTGACGCCCGGCTCCTTGCGGTCGACCGCGTTGCGCAGCAGCGAGCACAGCACCTGCGCGTCCTCCTGCACGAAGGCGAAGTCGGACGGGCCCAGTTCGCTCTTGGCGCTGGGACGGGTGAACACCGCCATCAGCTCGCTCTGGTCGCGGTACTCGCGCATCAGCACCGGCGGCAGCTTCTCGCTGACCTTCATGAGGTCGGCGAGGTCGGTGATGTTGTGCTCGGAGATCAGGTTCTCCACCAGGCCGATGCGTTCCAGCCGCGAGCCGGCACGCAGCGCCTCGCCGACGTCGGCCGCGTTCACGCCCGCGATGTCGGCGATGGCGGCGTAGGCCTCGGGCGCGTTGTTCACCTTGAACTCGACCAGGATGCTGCGCAGGTCGCGCTGGTAGCGCGCCAGCGTGCCGTAGAGCAGCAGCGCGCGCTCGGCCTTGTTGAGCTGCAGCAGGCCGGAAAGCGCGTCGATGTTCTTTTCCACCAGCGTGGACTGCTTCTTCAGCGCATGGGTCAGCCAGTCGCCGGTGACGGTGAGGACCGACAGCAGGTCCTTGGGCTGGTCCTTGGCGTATTCGTCCAGGTAGAAGAACAGCGTGCCCTCTTCGTAGGGCCCGCGCCAGACGCCGTGGCGCTCCAGGAATTCGGCCGTGGACAGCTGCTCGTGGCCGCGCCAGAACTCGTTGTCCTTGCAGCGGCGCCCGAGGAACTCGCGCAGGCGCGCCAGCGCGGGAGCGGGCCAGACCAGGTGCCGGCCCGAGAGCGACAGCAGGCCATTGAGATCGCGCCGCACGTTGAACTTGCCGCCCTGCTTGGCCGCCAGCGTGAGCACGAAGTGCGAGCACATCAGGTCGAGCACGGGCGCGTCCTTCAGCCCCGGCGAGGGGAGCATCTGCACATCGACCGATCGCTTGACCATGGGCGGGCTCCAGGGGTTCAGGGGACTCGCGGCGCCTAACGATAACTCGGCTTCACCCCGCGTGGAAGGCGTTCGTAACCGTTGTCCGGGCGGGCGCGCCGGCCCGCACGACAATGGGCCATGCTCGAACTCGCCGACATCCGCGCCGCCGCGCCGCGCCTGCAGGGCCAGGTCCTGCGCACCCCGTGCGTTGCCTCGCAGACGATCTCCCAGCTGACCGGGGCACGCGTCTTCCTCAAATTCGAGAACCTGCAGTTCACCGCCTCCTTCAAGGAGCGCGGCGCCTGCAACAAGCTGGCCCAGCTCAGCGATGAGGAAAGGGGCCGCGGCGTGATCGCGATGAGCGCCGGCAACCATGCGCAGGGCGTGGCCTACCACGCGCAGCGGCTTGGTCTGCGCGCGGTCATCGTGATGCCGCGATTCACCCCGGGCGTGAAGGTCGAGCGCACGCGCGGCTTCGGCGCGGAGATCGTGCTGTTCGGCGACACCCTGGACGAGGCGCGCGGCCATGCGCTGCAGCTGGCCGCCGAGCAGGGGCTGACGTTCGTGCACCCCTACGACGACGAGGCCATCGTCGCCGGCCAGGGCACGGCGGCGCTGGAGATGCTGGAGGACGTGCCGGAGCTCGACACGCTGGTGGTTTCGGTTGGCGGCGGCGGGCTGATCGCCGGCATGGCGCTGGCCGCGAAGGCGATCCGTCCGCGGATCGAGGTGGTGGGCGTGCAGACCCTGCGCTTTCCCAACATGTACAACGCGATCAAGCAGGAGAAGCTGCCGCAGGGCCAGTCCACCATCGCCGAGGGCATCGCGGTGGGCACGCCGGGGAAGATCCCGCAGGCCATCATCGAGCGCTGCGTCGACGACATCGTGCTGGTGGACGAAGGCGACATCGAGCAGGCCATCGTGCTGCTGCTGGAGATCGAGAAGACGCTGGTCGAGGGCGCGGGCGCCGCCGGCCTGGCGGCGATGCTCAAGCATCCGGAGCGCTTCCGCGACCGGAACGTCGGCCTGGTGCTGGGCGGCGGCAACATCGACCCGATGCTGCTGGCGGCGATCATCGAGCGCGGCATGGCGCGCGCGGGCCGGCTGGCGCGCATCCGCGTGTGCGCCCGCGACGTGCCGGGGTCGCTGGCGCGCATCACGGCCACGGTGGCCGAGGCCGGCGCCAACGTCGACGAGGTGCACCACCAGCGCGCCTTCACCATGCTGGCGGCCCAGAACGTGGAGATCGAACTGGTGATCCAGACCCGCGGGCCGCAGCACATCGAGGCGGTGCTGGGCAAGCTGCGCGAAGCCGGCTTCGAGGCCGAGAGGCAGTAGCGCGGGCCGCGGCGGGCCTCGTATCATCCGGCCCCATGACGCTCGACCAGCTGCAAGCCGCCCTCCCCGGGTACTTCGCGCCCTGGGTGCAGGCGCTGGGCCTGCGTGCCGAGGCGTTCGACGCCGACAGCGTCACGCTGCGGCTGCCGCACAGCGACCAGCTCTCGCGCACCGGCGACATGCTGTGCGGCCAGGCCATGATGGCCGCGGCCGACACCGCGATGGTGCTGGCGCTGATCAACCAGTTCGGCCAGTTCCGGCCCTGCACCACGGTGCAGATGAACACCAGCTTCCTGCGGCCGCTGTCCGGACAGGATGCGCTGGTGCAGGCGAAGGTGGTGCGCGCGGGCAAGGCGCTGGCCTTCGGCGAGATCGACATCCGCGGCGCGCAGGACGGCAGGAGCGTCTGCCGCGCCAGCACCACGTACGCCCTGCTGTAGGGCCTGAACCGGCGCCGGCCGTTTAGAATCGCGGGTTTAGAACCCGATCACCGGACACAGCAATGGCCCACGAACACCGCCACAGCCACGGCGACACCGAACCGCATGACACCGTCGAGAGTATCGTTCCGCTGATGCCGATCGTGCTGCCCGTGGTGGGCGGCGTGCTGATGTTCCTGCTGGCTTTCATCGCCATCTACATGGCCTGATCCGGCTTCCCGGACCCCTCTTCCGACAGCCCGGCCGCGCGAGCGGCCGGGCTGTTTGCTTTCTGCTGAGGGGCTTAGGAGCATGCATAACCTCATGCAGGTTTTGCATGGAATCGGGCCTTCGTCCTAGCCCAGCGGGATGGTCGCTCCCTAGAATCCGTTCTTCCAGCCGACCCGCGGCCCGTGACCGATGGCCTTGCAGCGACCCTGCCGCCATCGCCGATCGCACCGTACGCCGACTGAGCCAAGCCTGGTTTCAAGAAGGCGCGCTCGGCCCGTTGCAGAGCTCCACCTTCCTGAAACCCGGTTTTCTTACTTTCAGGAGCTTTGTGACCATGAACTCACCCGTGATGCAGGGACTGAACCTCAATACCCCGCCCCATGTGCGGAACGCCCGGCTGATCGCCTGGGTCGCCGACATGGTCGCGCTGTGCAAGCCCGAATCCGTCTACTGGTGCGACGGCAGCCAGGAGGAGTACGACCGCCTCTGCCAGCAGCTGGTGGACGCCGGCACCTTCAAGAAGCTGGATCCGGTCAAGCGCCCGGGCTCCTACCTGGCCTGGTCCGACCCGAGCGACGTGGCCCGCGTGGAAGACCGCACCTACATCTGCTCGCAGAAGAAGGAAGACGCCGGCCCGACCAACAACTGGATGGATCCCGCGCAGATGCGCGCCACCCTGCAGCCGCTGTTCGACGGCTGCATGAAGGGGCGCACCATGTACGTGGTGCCGTTCTCCATGGGCCCGCTGGGCTCGCCGATCGCCCACATCGGCATCGAGCTGTCCGACAGCCCGTACGTGGCGGTGAACATGAAGATCATGACCCGCATGGGCAAGGCGGTGTACGACGTGCTGGGCGTGGACGGCGAGTTCGTGCCCTGCGTGCACACCGTGGGCGCGCCGCTGGAGCCGGGCCAGAAGGACGTGTCCTGGCCCTGCAACAAGACCAAGTACATCGTCCACTACCCCGAGACGCGCGAGATCTGGTCGTACGGCTCCGGCTACGGCGGCAACGCGCTGCTGGGCAAGAAGTGCTTCGCCCTGCGCATCGCCTCCACCATGGGCCGCGACGAAGGCTGGCTGGCCGAGCACATGCTCATCCTGGGCGTGACCAACCCCGAGGGCCGCAAGTACCACGTGGCGGCGGCCTTCCCGTCCGCCTGCGGCAAGACCAACTTCGCGATGCTGATCCCGCCCAAGGGCTTCGAAGGCTGGAAGGTCACCACCATCGGCGACGACATCGCGTGGATCAAGCCGGCCAAGGACGGCCGCCTGTACGCGATCAACCCTGAGGCGGGCTACTTCGGCGTGGCGCCGGGCACCAACACGGACACCAATCCGAACTGCATGGCCAGCCTGGACAAGAACGTGATCTTCACGAACGTCGCCCTCACCGACGACGGCGACGTGTGGTGGGAAGGCATGGGCCCGGCCCCCAGGCACGCCATCGACTGGCAGGGCAAGGACTGGACGCCGGAACTCGCCAAGGAGACCGGCGCCAAGGCCGCCCATCCGAACGCGCGCTTCACCGTGGCCGCCACCAACAACCCCGCGCTCGACCCGGCCTGGGACGACCCCAAGGGCGTGGCGATCGACGCCTTCATCTTCGGCGGCCGCCGGTCCACCACCGTGCCGCTGGTGACCGAGGCGCGCGACTGGGTGGAAGGCGTCTACATGGCCGCGACCATGGGTTCGGAAACCACCGCCGCGGCCTTCGGCCAGCAGGGCGTGGTGCGCCGCGACCCGTTCGCGATGCTGCCCTTCGCCGGCTACAACATGAGCGACTACTTCCAGCACTGGCTGAAGCTGGGCGAGAAGCTGCAGGGCGCGGGCGCCACGCTGCCGCGCATCTACACGACCAACTGGTTCCGCAAGGGCGAGGACGGCAAGTTCGTCTGGCCGGGCTACGGCGAGAACATGCGCGTGCTCAAGTGGATGATCGACCGCATCGAAGGCAAGGCCGACGGCCAGGAGCACGTGTTCGGCGTCAGCCCGCGCTATGAGGAGCTCAACTGGACCGGCCTGGACTTCTCGCCCGAGCAGTTCAAGACCGTGACCAGCATCGACAAGGCCGCCTGGCAGAAGGAACTGGAGCTGCACTCCGAGCTGTTCCAGCAGCTGTCGTACCACCTGCCGCGCGAGCTGGGCGAGACCAAGACGAAGATCGAGAAGCGCCTGGCCGCCTGATCGGGCCTCGAACCCAAAACAAAACAGCCGCCCGAGGGCGGCTGTTTTTCTTCATGGCACCGATTCCGGTGGAATCAGCGCTGGGTGGCCAGGAGGCGCTGCAGGCGGCGCTGGGCGCGCTTCTGGGCGTGACGCCGGGCCCAGGCGTCGAGGCGGGCGATCATCGGGCCGGGCACCGCGGCCAGCAGGCCGCTCCAGCCCAGGCGGGCGGCGCGAAGCATCAGCATGGCCGTCCCTTTCAGTAGTAGCCGCGAACGTCGCGGGTGGCGTCGGCCGACATGGCGCGGCTCAGATCGGCCATCACGCGGGCGTCGGTCAGGGCCACGTCCCAGAACTTGCGGTCTTCGGCCTTCTGGCGGCGGGATTGCGCGGCGCCCTTGGCATAGGCGCGGGTGCCTGCCACGAAGCGGCGGGCCGGCGCGGCGAACAGGGCGATGCCGGCGAAGGCGATGGTCCACAGGACGATCCAGGCGGCCAGCAGGTGGCCTTCGGTCCAGGTGTCCACCACCTGGTTGGCCACGACCAGCAGGGCCGACACGATCGCCGCAAGCAGCAGGGTGGCGGCACCGCGGGCGCCGTCGAAGCCGCTGGCGATCTGCCGCAGAGCCGAGGCGGCGCGCTCGATGCGCTCGACGCCGGGGTGCTGGGTGGGGTAGTCAACGTGTGCGAACTGGGTCATGTTTATTCCTCCTTGCGAATGCCGAATGGCCGGCACGGGGAGTAGATTAGGGTTCGCCCTGATATTTTTCAAATCACGGGTTGTGATGTGATTCATTCAGGAGACTGATAGTTGTGCCGAATTTCCGGACCTTCGACCTGAATTTGTTGCGCGTCTTCGACCAGGTCATGGCTGAGCGCAACCTCACGAGGGCCGCCGAGAACCTGGCGATGAGCCAGCCGGCGGTCAGCAATGCGCTCAACCGCTTGCGCGACGCGCTCGGCGACAAGCTGGTGACCCGCAGCGGCTACGGCGTGGAGCCCACGCCGCGTGCCCTGGCGCTCTGGCCGGCGGTCAGCGATGCGCTGCGCCAGCTGGAGGGCGCGCTCTCGCCGGGCCAGTTCGTCGCGTCGCAGGCCAACAACACTTTCGTCCTAGCCATGGCCGACGCCACGGCCGCCAAGCTCATGCCGGGGCTGGTCGAGATCATCGAGCGCGACGCGCCGGGCATCTCGATGCGGCTGGTGCCGCTGACCACCCGCGACCCGCGTCCCCTGCTGGACGAAGGCGCCATCGACCTGGCGGTCGGCTTCTTCCCGGCCGTGGTGACGGACCTGACGGCGCAATCGCAGGCGGGCAACATGCCGGCCTTCAACCACCAGCGGCTCTACGACGGCCACTACCGCTGCGTGATGCGCCGCGACCATCCGCTGGCCGGCGCCCGGCTGACGCTGGACCTGTTCTGCGAGGCCCGCCACATGCTGGTGAGCTTCTCCGGCCGGCCTTATGGCTTCATCGACGAGGCGCTGGCCGCGCTGGGCCGCAAGCGCCGCGTGATGCTGACGGTCAACCAGTTCTTCACCGCCGGCCGGGTGGTGACGCGGTCCGACCTGCTCACGGTCCTGCCCCAGCATTTCGTCGACGAGACCGGCATGGCCTCGGACCTGGCGGTGCGCGACCTGCCGTTCGAGGTGCCGATGGTGCACGTGGACTCGCTCTGGCATCACCGCCAGGGGCAGCGCAGCGAGCACGCCTGGCTGCGGCTGGCGGTGTGGACGGCTGCGCGCAGGGCGTTCGAGATCGAACCGGAGTAGCGGGCGACGCGGGCACGGCGTTTGCGACGGGCCTGCCGGCGTGCCGGCCGGCACGCTCGACCAGGAGACCGCCATGCCGTCCGTCCGCTGCCCTGCCGCCCGTCGCGGCTTCCTCAAGACCCTGGCCGCCGGCGCGGCCGCCACCGCTTTCCCGGCGCTGGCCGCCTGGCCCGAGAAGCCGGTGCGCATCATCGTCACCTTTCCGGCAGGGGGCGCCAGCGACATCGTCGCCCGCGTCATGGCCGAGCAGTTGGGCGTCCGGCTGGGCCAGAACTTCGTGGTGGACAACCGGCCCGGCGCCGGCGGCAGTGTCGGCGGCCAGCTGGTGCACCAGGCCGCGCCGGACGGCTACACGCTGATGCTGTCGAACTCCACGCCGATCTCCATCGGCCCGTTCGCGCTGGACAGGCAGCCGTACGACCCGGTCGAGGGCTTCACCCACATCGCGCTGATCGGCAGTGCGCCCTGCGTGGTGATGGCCAACCCGAAATCGGGCCTGAAGACCATCGCCGACCTGGAGGCCGCCGCGAAGAAGGCCGGCCGGCTGGATTTCGGCTCCGGCGGCCCGGCCTCGATCGGCCATGTCTACGGCGAGCTGATGCGCAACGTCATGGGCCTGAACATGGTCCACGTGCCCTATCGCGGCGGCGCCCCGATGACCACGGACCTGATCGCGGGCGTGGTGCCGGTGGGCATCGACGTGCTCACGGCGTTCGTGCCGTATTTCAGGAGCGGCCAGATCGTGCCGTTGGCCGTCACCTCGGCGAACCGTTCGCCGCTCGTCCCCGACGTGCCCAGCATCGTCGAGGCCGGCCAGCGCCGCCTGGTGCTGGACAACTTCTTCGGGCTCTCGGGGCCGCCCAAGATGCCGGCCGAGGTCGTCACCCGGCTCAACACGGCCTGCAACGAGATCCTGGCCCAGCCGGACATCGGCCGGAAGATGCTCGACCTGGGCATCGCCACCTCGCCGGTCAGCCCGGCGGCGTTCGCCGGCTTCGTCAAGGAGCAGGTGGCCCAGCTCGCACCCACCGTCAAGGGCGCGGGCGTGAAGCTCTGAAACGGGGGCGGGCTCAGCGGATCACGCGCAGCCAGGCCGCGGCGGCCTCGCGCAGTTCGTTGGCCTGGTTCGGGCCACGGCCGGCGGCCTGTTCCAGCAAACGCTGCACGGGATCGGCGGCAGGCGCAGTGCCGGGTAATGAGAAGAGTCGGGCGATGGAAGTGAAAACGGGATACATGGAATGTGCACCTCAACGGTGCGTAGGACAGGAATGATCCAAGAGTAAGGGTTTTCCCTCATTTCGCAACCTCAGCCAGGGCTTTTGCCCATGCCGGGTACGCATGGGATGCGGCCCGGTCGCACATAAGGCCGAGCCGGCCGCCACGGACAATGAGGGCGTGAAGTTCCAGCTGCTGTCCGACCTCCACCTCGAAACCCAGCCGGACCAGCAGTGCTCGCCGGCGCCCGGCGCCGACTTCCTGGTGCTGGCCGGGGACGTCGGTTCGTACCAGCCCGGCAGTGCCTTGCCGGGCGACGACTTCGGCCTGGAGCGGTTTTCGCCGCGCAACGGCTGGCCGGTGCCGGTGCTGTTCGTCCCGGGCAACCACGAGTACGACAACCTCGACTTCGACGCCACCCACGCGCGACTGCGCGAGACCTGCGATCGCCTGGGCATCACCTGGCTGGAACGCGAGACCCTGCTGCTGGACGGCGTGCGCTTCGTCGGCACGACGCTGTGGACCGACTTCGACGCGCTCGCCGCGCAGGCGCCGGACACCACGCGGGCCCTGAAGCAGCGGGAGAAGGCTTTCCGCGCGGCGAACTTCTACCTGCCCAAGACCGGCGCCACGCGGCGCGGGCAGCCGCTGCTGGCGGGGGAATGGCGCGAGCTCGGACTCGAATGCCAGCAATGGTTGCGCGACGAGCTGGCCCGGCCGTTCGAGGGGACCACCGTGGTCGTCACGCATTTCGCACCTTCGCTGCGCAGCGCCGACCCGCGCTACGGCCTCACGCCCGGCACCGCGGGCTTCTGCAACGCGCTGGACGAATTGCTGCCGCGCGCGCAGCTGTGGGTGCACGGGCACCTGCACTGCCACCACGATTACGAAGTCGAAGGCTGCCGCGTGGTGGCCAATCCCCTGGGCTACGCGCGCAAGGGGGAGCAGGAAGGCTTCCTGCCGCATTTCATGGTGGAAGTGCCGGCCGCGCCGGCGGGCGTCAGCGCGCCTTGAGGCCGTTGAAGCAGGTGGAGATCACCAGGTCGACGATCTGCTCGTCGCTGTGCTCGCCGCTCCCCTTGAGGAATTCGACCACCGGATCGCAGGCGCGCGAGTACAGCGTGTAGAGCACGGCCTTTCGCGGCAGGCGCGGATCGAGGGCGCCTTGGCGCTGGCCCTCGTCGATCCATGCGCAGAGCTGGTCGCTGATCTGGGCCAGCACTTCGCGGTAGTCGCCGTTGGACATCAGCACCGAACGCAGCGAGGAGTTCTGGCTGGGCAGCGACGGCATCTGGCCGGCCAGCTGCACCTGCAGCATCCAGCGCACCGACGCTTCGAGTTTTTCCTGCACCGGCAAGGTCGCATCGATACCGGCGAGGAACTGCTGCGCGCGCCGCATCACGCGCACCATCGCCGCGGCCGCGAGATCTTCCTTGCTGGGGAAATGCTTGTACAGGCTGGCCTTGGCGATGCCGACGGCGGCCGCCACTTCATCGACCGTCATCGCGTCGAAGCCTTTTTCGGCGAGCAGCCGATTGACGTTCTGGATGATGGCTTCTTCGCGCGCGGCCAGCATCTGTTCCTTGAAGGAAGGCCGGGCGACAACGGTGCTCATGCCGGAAATTCTAATGCTGTGTCAGTGTTCGTTCAGCGTTCTCCTGCAGTGCGCGCGTGAGCGAATCCAGCACTTCGGACTGCAGGTTCCAGCAATGCCAGTACAGCTGGATCGCATGCGAATGGCCGGGCAGGACGTTGACGAGCAGCCCCTGCTCGAGCAGGCCACGCACGAGCAGCAGCGGCACCACCGCGAGGCCCCAGCCCGCCAGCACCGCGCGCACCTGGCCTTCCGAGCTCGGCACGAACAGCTGTCGCAAAACAACGCGCCGCAGCCCGAGCGCCTTGGCCACGAACTCGCTCTGCATGTCGTCCTTGCGGTTGAACGCGACGAAGGGCAGCTCGCGGAAATTGGCCGGCGTCAGGCCGCGCGGGCAGTGCGCGTCGCGGTACCGCGGCGTGGCGATGGCGATGTATTCCATCGCGCCCAGCCCGGCCACCCGGCAGCCGCGCAGCGCTTGCCGGAGCGTGGTCACGCAGCCGAGCACCTGGCCTTCGCGCAGCCACTCGTGGGTGAAGTCCTGGTCATCCGTGATCACCTCGAGCGGCAGTCCCTCGCGCGCCAGCTCGCCGAGCGCGGGCAAGGCCCAGGTGGCGATGCTGTCGGCGTTGACGGCGATCGAGATGCGCTCGTCCTCGCGCATGGCCGCCGCGGCCGAGCTGTGGCCCAGCTCGCCGAGGTCGCGCTCGAGGTCCGCGCGCAGCAGGCGCAGCTGCTTCGTGTGCTTGAGCAGCAACTGCCCGGCCGCCGTCGGCCGCAGCGGGCGGCTGCGCACGACCAGCACGGTGCCCGCCTGCGCCTCCAGCGCGCGCAACCGCTGCGACACCGCCGACTGGGTGATCGAGAGGCGCCGCGCGGCGCGCTCGAAGCCGCCCTCCTCGACGATGGCGGCCAGGCATTCGAGTGCGACGGGGTCGAAGCTGCTCATTAGCGTTCCTGATGGTTTCGCTGGAAATTTAACTTCGCTTCATTTTCGCGAAACCGCGGACCACACTGCGTCGCATGAACGTCCTGATCCTGGGCGCCGGCATCATCGGCGTCAGCACCGCCTGGCACCTGCTCGAACGCGGGCACACCGTGACCGTCGTCGATCGCCAGCCCGGTGCGGCACGGGAAACCAGCTTCGCCAACGCGGCGCAGATCTCGGTCAGCTACTGCGAGCCCTGGGCCAACGCGCAGGCGCCGGCCAAGGTGCTCAGGTGGATGTTCCGCAACGACGCCCCGCTGCTGTTCCGCCCGCAGCTCGACTGGCGCCAGTGGCGATGGGGCCTTCGGTTCCTGGCCGAGTGCAACGACGCGGCGTTCGAGCGCAACGTGCGCCAGCTGGTGGCGCTGGGCTCATACAGCCACGCGGCGCTCAAGGACGTGGTGCGCGCCACCGGCATCGAGTACCACCGGCTGCAGCGCGGCATCGCGCACTACTACACCGACGAGGCCGCCTTCGCCGACGCGGAGCACGCGGCGCGCCTGATGCAGGACTTCGGCGTGGCCCGCCGCGTGGTTTCGCGCGACGAACTGCTGCGCATCGAACCGGCGTTCCGGTCGTTCGCCCATCGCATCGTCGGAGGCACCTACACCTCGAGCGACGAGAGCGGCGATGCGCGCGTGTTCACCGAGGCGCTGGCCGCCCGATGCGCGGCGCGAGGCGCGCGCTTCCTGTTCGAGCACGACGTCGTGCGCCTCGAGAAATCGGGCGGCGCGATCGACGCGGTCCAGGTGCGCGACCGCGCCACCGGCGCCGCCGGGCGCCTGCAGGCCGACCAGGTGGTGGTCGCCTGCGGCTCGTACAGCGCACCGCTGCTGCGCAGCGTGGGCGTGGACCTGCCGATCTATCCCGGCAAGGGCTACAGCGCCACCTTCCGCATCCTGCGGCCCGAGGCCGCGCCGAGCGTGAGCACCATCGACGACGAGGTGAAGTGCGCGATCTCGCGCCTGGGCGGCGAGCTGCGCGTGGCCGGCACCATCGAGCTGAACGGCTACGACACCTCGCTCGACAGCCCCGTCGCGCAGGCCCGCTGCCGCATGCTGGCCGAGCGCATCGAGCAGGTGCTGCCCGGCGTCTGCGACACGCGCAGCGAAGCGGACGGCGGCAACCCGCGCTTCTGGACCGGCCTGCGGCCGGCCACGCCGACCAACATCCCGTTCATCGGCCGCACCCGCGTGGGTCGCTTGTGGGTGAACGCCGGGCACGGCACGCTGGGCTGGACGCACGGCGCAGGCTCCGGCAAGGCGATGGCCGAGCTGATCAGCGGCGAGCGGCCGGCGCTGGACTTCGGCTTCCACGGCTACGAAGCCCCGCGCGAAGGGCTCCGCGCCCGCACCGCCTGATCGCGTCAAAGCCCCCACGGCCCCACCACTGGCCCGCACGCCGCTAGGCTTGCGGGCTTCATGGATTCCCTTTCCCAACTGGCGCTGGGCGCCGCCGTCGGCGTGGCCGTGATGGGCCGCCGCACCGCCGTCTGGAAGGCGGCGCTGTGGGGCGCCGTCGCCGGCACCCTGCCCGACCTGGACGCCTTCATCGACCACGGCGATGCGGTGCGCAACATGACGTACCACCGCGCCGAGAGCCATGCGCTGTTCTGGCAGACGCTGGCCTCGCCCGCGATCGCCTGGATCGCGAGCCGCGTGCACGGCCAGCGCGAGCTGTTCCGGCGCTGGTGGCTGGCGATCTGGCTCGCGCTCATCACCCATCCGCTGCTGGACACGATGACGGTGTACGGCACGCAGCTGCTGCTGCCGTTCACGGATCGGCCGTTCGGCGTGGGCAGCATCTTCATCATCGATCCGCTCTACACGCTGCCGCTGCTCGTCGGCGTGGTCGCGGCGCTCGCGCGCCGGTCGCCCGCAGGCCTCGCCTGGAACCGCTGGGGATTGATCCTCTCGACCGGCTACCTGGCGTGGAGCGCGCTCGCGCAGGCCTATGTGCGCGACGTGGCCGAGGACGCGATCGCGGCGCAGGGTGGGCCCGCGAAGCACGTGCTGGTGACGCCCACCGCCTTCAACACCGTGCTGTGGCGCGTGGTCGCCATGCACGAGGACGGCTACGACGAGGGCTACTACTCGCTGCTGGACCGCGGCCGCACGATCCACTTCCGGCACTTCGCGTCGGACCGGGCCCTGGAAAGTTCGCTGAGGGACGTCTGGGCCGTGCAGCGCATGGCGTGGTTCTCGCGCGGCTTCTACAAGGTGCACGCGCAGAACGGCGGCGCCTTCATCACCGACCTGCGCATGGGACAGGAGCCCTGGTACAGCTTCGACTTCCTGGTGGCGTTGCGCGAGAAGGAGACCTGGTCGGAGGTGCCGCCGCTGAACCTGGGCGCGCGGGTCGACCTGGAACAGGGCCTGTCGTGGCTGGGCCGGCGGATGCTCGGCGAGGACCTGCCGCCGCCGAGCTGAACGCTACGCGGCTTCGTTCAACAGCGACCAGACCCGGGCCGGCGTCAGCGGCATCTCCAGCCGCGGCGCCGCCGTGCCGTGGCCCGCCCGCGCGAGCGCATCGGCCACCGCGTTCACCACGCAGGGCGTGGCCCCGATGGTGCCCAGCTCGCCCACGCCCTTCACGCCCAGCGGGTTGTTCCTGCAGGGCGTGGATTCGTCCATCGTGGTCACGAAGTTGCAGGCGACGAGGTCGGCGCGCGGCGCGGCGTAGTCCATCAGGCTGCCGGTGATCGGCTGGCCGCTCTCGCGCTCGTACACCACCTGTTCCAGCAGCGCCTGGCCCAGGCCCTGCACCGCGCCGCCATCGAGCTGGCCGCGCACGATGGTGGGGTTCACCACGCGGCCCACGTCGTTCACGCTGCTGTACGCGACCACCTGCACCGTGCCGGTGTCCGGATCGACTTCCACTTCGCACACGTGGCAGCCGTTCGGCCAGCTCGGGCCCGACACCGTGGTGGTGCTCTCCAGAAAAATGCGGCCTTGCGGCTGCTTGCCTGCCAGCGTGAACAGGTCCACCGAGAGATCGGTGCCACGCACGCGGAAGCGCCCGCCCCCGTACTCGAGGTCCTGCGCGCTCGCCTCCAGCGACTGCGCCGCCAGCTTTCGCGCTTCCTCCAGCGTCTTCTCCGCGCCCTCGCGCAGCGCCGACCCGCCGGTGAAGATCGAGCGCGACCCGGCGCTGCCGAAACCGTCGCCGCGATCCGTGTCACCGAGCACCACGCGCACCTGGTCCATGGGGACGCCGAACACGTCCACCACCAGCTGCGCCAGCGTGGTCGCGATGCCCTGGCCCATGGCGTTGACGGCCGAGAACACCTCGATCACGCCATCGGCCAGCACGGACACGGTGACGCGCTCCTGCAGCGCGTTGCCGCCGGTCCATTCGAGGAAGGTGGCGATGCCCAGACCGCGCCACCTGTTGCGCGACTCGCTTTGCTGGCGCCGCGCCTCGAAGCCCGCCCAGTCCGCCTGCGCCAGGCCCTGGTCCATCACGTGCTCGAAGCGGCCCACGTCGTAGACCTGGCCCATCGGGTTGCGATAGGGCATCTGCTCGGGCCGGATGAAGTTGCGGCGGCGCAGCTGCACGCGGTCGATGCCGCTCTGGCGGGCCGCCTCGTCCATCAGGCGCTCGATCGCATAGATCGCCTCCGGCCGGCCCGCGCCGCGGTACGCGCCGGTCGGGGCGGTATTGGTCATCACGGCCTGGTAGTGGAAGTCGACCAGCGGGATGTCGTAGACGCTGGTCTGCACCCACGGTCCGATCATCAGCTGGATGACCAGGCCGGTGGCGGTGGCATACGCACCGACGTTGGCCAGCGTGTGCAGGCGCAGCGCGAGGATGCGGCCGTCGGCCGCAAGCGCCAGTTGCGCTCGGCTGCGGACGTCGCGGCCGTGGTGCGAGGCCAGGAACTCCTCGCCGCGCTCGGCCGTCCACCGGATCGCCCGCTTGAGGCGCCACGCGCACCAGGCGAGCGCCACGTCCTCGGGATACGCGCCCGTCTTCATGCCGAAGCCGCCGCCCACGTCGCCCACCGTCACGCGGATCCGCTCGATCGGCAGCCCCAGTACGTCGGACAAGGTGGTGCGCACGCCCGAGGGCATCTGCGTGCTCATCTGCAGCGTGAGACGTCCGTCGTCGGCGATCCAGGCCAGCACCGCGCGCGGCTCGAGCGAGAAGGCGGCGACGCGCTGGTTGGTGATGGCTAGCGAGACGACGTGCGCGGCCTGCGCGAACGCGGCGTCGGCTTTCCCGGCGTCGCCGTAGCGCGTCTCGGCGGCGATGTTGTCGGGCGCGTTCTCGTGCAGCACCGCCTGGCCTTGCAGGGCCTCGTGCACGTCCACGACGGCGGGGAGCGGCTCGTAGTCGACCATGACCGCCTCGGCCGCGTCGCGAGCCTGTTCCAGCGTCTGGGCGACGACCACCGCCACGGCTTCGCCGACGAAGTGCACCGTGTCGTGCGCGAGCACCGCGCGCGGATGCGACACGCTGGGCTGGCCGTCCGAGCGCTTGAAGTTGGGATCGACCGGCAGCGGCTTGGTCTTCGACTGCAGCAGGTCGGCGCCGGTGGCGATCAGCTCGACGCCCGGCATGCCGCGCGCAGCCGTCGCATCGATCGACAGGATGCGCGCGTGCGGATACGGCGAACGCACGAACGCGACACGCAGCTGGCCGGCCGCCTGGACGTCATCCGTAAAGCGCCCCTGCCCCTTGAGCAGACCCTCGTCTTCGATGCGGGGGACGGCACGGCCGCTGCCGAAGCGGCCCACGGCATCGGAACTCAGGAGGTCTGCGCTCATCGGGAAGTCCTTCGAGGAGAGAGTTGCGCGGGCATTGTGCCCGGCACTCACTCGTCGCGCTCGCCCGGCTCGTACAGCGTCTCGCGGCCCATCCGATCCAGCACCAGCTCCGCGGTCCACGGCAGCATCAGCGAGCCGCAGCGGCTGTCGCGGTAGATGCGCTCCAGCGGCAGGTGCTTCATCATGCTCTGGCCGCCACAGGTGCGGATGGCCAGGCGCGCGATGTCGTTCGCGCCTTCCATCACCGTGTACTGCGCGGCGTACAGGCGCATGCGCTCATCCTTGGAGGGATTCGGCCGAGCTTCGCGGACGGCGCGCAGGAAGAGGCTTCTGAGGCCCTCGAGCTGGATGCGCATCTGCGCCACCGCCACCTGCTTGGTGGGGTACATGCGGCGCTTCACGGGCGGCTCGCCCGGCACTTCGCCGCGCAGGTACTGCACGGTGAAGTCGTAGGCGGCGTTGGCCAGGCCCATGTAGGTGGGCGCCAGCGTGAAGAACATCGCCGGCCAGGTCTGCGCACCCTTGAAGTACACGCCGCGCGGCATGAGCTGCTCGTCGTCGGAGACGAACACTTCCTTGAACGTGAGATTGCGGCTGACCGTGCCGCGCATGCCCAGCGGGTTCCACTCGCCGCTGATGGCGAAGCCTTCGCTGGTGGCGGGCACCGCCAGGTAGAGCGTGTCGCGCGGATCGTGCGGATGGTCGTCGCGGTCCTCGGTGCACAGGATGCCGTAGTAGTTCGCGGCGCCGGAGAGCGAAGCGAAGATCTTGCGTCCGTTGACCACCCAGCCGCCTTCGACCTTGCGCGCGGTGGTGCCGAAGGGCGCGCGTCCCGCGGCGGCGGCGCTGCCTTCGGAGAACGGCTGGGCGTAGATGGCGCCGTCCTTGACCACGCGGCGGAAATGCAGCTCGCGGCGGCGTGCGTGCTCGGCGCGCTCGGCGTCCGTCATCGGGATGCCGTCGGCCAGCACGCCGGTCCACATCGTGGACGACACATGCATGTTCCAGGTGAGCGCCGTCGCGCCGCAGAAGCGGCCGATCTCGGCGGCCACCATCATGTAGGTGGCGAAGTCGGCACCGGCGCCGCCGCTGGCCTGCGGCACGCAGATCGCGAGCAGGCCGGCTTCCCGAAGGTCGTCGTAGTTGGCGAACGGGAAGCTGGCGTTCTCGTCCCACTCGGCCGCGCGCGGCGCGAACTTCGTGCGGCCCAGCTCGTGGGCCAGCGACAGCAGCGAGCGTTGCTGCGGCGTGAGGTCGGTGTCGCCGACGGCGGGCGTGAAGCCCAGCGAGGTTACGGCTTCCATGGTCGAGCCCCTCAGTGCAGCAGTTGCCGCGGCAAGGCGAGGAAGTTGAGGATGGCGGCGTCGAACTCGTCCGGCGCTTCCAGGTTCTGCAGGTGGCCGATGCCGCGCATCTCGAAGAAGGTGCTGCCGATGATGGCCTGCGACATCTTCTTCATCACCGCCGGCGGCGCGTTGCGGTCGTGCTCGCCCGCGATCAGCAGCGTGGGCACGTGGATGTTGCCCAGGTTGGCGCGGCGGTCGAACGTCACCAGCGCCTCCAGTGCGCGCCGGTAGGTCGACGGATTCACCTGCGACATGCAGTGCTGCGCGAGACGCACGCCTTCGGGCAGCGAGCCGGGGCCGACCATCTGCGGCACCAGCTGTTCCGCCAGTTGCGCCATGGTCCGACCCGCGTCCAGCGGCGCGGTGCGCTCGGCGATGAACTCGCGCTGCCAGTCGCCATCGGGCTTGCCGAACGATGCCGAGGTGCCGCACAGCACCAGGCGGCTGACCCGCCCGGGCCGGCGTGCCACCACTTCCTGCGCGACCATGCCGCCCATGCTGTGGCCGACCAGGACCACGTCTTCGCAGCGCAAGCCTTCGATCAAGGTGATGCAGCTCTCGGCCAGGCCCTTGAAGGTGTAGGGCTCGATCGGCGCGCTGTGGCCGTAGCCCGGCATGTCCCAGGCGACCGCGCGATAGCCGCTGGAGGCCAGCGATTCCACCTGCGGCGCGAACGACAGGTGGCCGCCGCCGATGCCGTGCAGCATCAGCACCGTGGGGCCGGAGCC
>JAEWBU010000313.1 GCA_023390985.1 Pseudomonadota bacterium | reverse complement strand
GTGTTCTGCGAGGTGCGCGTGGACGAGGACTTCGGCACCGTGCGCGTGGCGCGCGTGGTGAGCGCCGTCGCCGCCGGCCGCATCGTCAACGCCAAGGCCGCGCGCAGCCAGGTGATCGGTGGCGTGGTGTGGGGCATCAGCCAGGCGCTGCACGAGGAAACGCTCACCGACCATCGCCTGGGCCGCTTCATGAACCACAACCTGGCCGAGTACCACGTGGCGGTGAACGCCGACGTGCACGACATCGACGTCCTGTTCGTGCAGGAGGACGACCGCGTGGTCAGCCGCATGGGCAGCAAGGGGGTCGGCGAGATCGGCATCGTGGGCGTGGCCGCGGCGATCTCCAACGCGATCTTCCACGCCACCGGCCGCCGCGTGCGCACCACGCCGATGACGCCCGACAAGGTGATGGCGCCGGACGAGGGCTGGCCCGCGGGCGACGCCACCGTGGGGCTGGCGCCGGCGCGCGCGCAGTTCAAGCCCGCGCCGCTGGGCGCCGACTCCGGCATGCCGGCGCGCCAGACCTGATCGTCCACCTCCAAGGAGAATCCCCATGGCCAAGGATCCATTGAACCGCTACCTCGACTGCATCGCCGCCTGCAACGCCTGCGCGGTGGCTTGCCAGCACTGCGCCGCCGCCTGCCTGCAGGAACCGGACGTGAAGATGATGGTGCGCTGCATCGAGCTGGACATGGACTGCGCGCAGCTGTGCCAGGTGTGCGTGGCCCTGATGGCCGGCGACAGCGAGTTCGCGCCGGCGCTGTGCGCGGTCTGCGCCAAGGCCTGCCGCGCGTGCGGCGAGGAATGCGCGAAGCACGACCACGACCACTGCCAGCAGTGCGCCGAAGCCTGCCGCCGGTGCGCCGACGCCTGCGCCCAGGTCGCTGCCTGAAGCAGAATGGCGGAGTGATCGTCGTCTACTGGCTTCATCAGGCGCCCACCGGCGCACCCCAGGCACGCTTCTCCACCTTCGCCGAGGACCAGCTCGGCGAGGCGCTGAAGTTCGCCGAGTCGCTGCGCGCGCGACGCCGTGCCGGCGAGGCGATCAGCCACGTCGCCATCCAGTCGGAGCTGCCGCAGTCGGTGGGACAGGCCGGCGTGGCCGATCCCTCCAAGGACTATGCGCACTACAAGCGCCGCCCCGATCCTTCCATCCCGCTCGGGCGGCTTTCCGGCGAAGAACCGCCCCAGCGCTGACCGCTCTCGGCCTTCAGCGCGCGTGCCAGCAGCGGCACGAAGGCCTGCGCCACCGGCGACAGCGTGCGCCCGATGCGCGTGACCAGGCCCAGCGGCCTGTGCATCGCCGGCCGCTGCAGGGGCACCGCCGCGAGGCCATCGTTCGCGATCAGCCGCAGCGCCATGCGCGGCAGCGCGGTGATGCCCAGCCCGGTCTGCACCAGCGCGCCCGCGGCCGCGATGCTGGGATAGGTGAGCGGCGCATGCACCTGCAGCCCCTGCTGCAGGAACACCGCGTCGGTCACCGGCCGGATGCTGCTCTGGGGAAAGGCGGCGATGAAGGGCCGGTCCGCGAACGCACGCCAGGAAGCGGTGCGCCGGCGGGCCAGCGGATCGTCGCGGCGGCACAGCAGCACGAACGGGTCGTCCAGCACGTGCTGGTAGCGCAGCCGCGCGTCCGGTTCCGGACGAACGGTGACGGCGACGTCCACGCTGCCGTCGTCCACCGCCTGCAGCAGCGGGCCGGCCGGCGCCTCGACCATGCTGAAGCCCACCTGGGGATGCTCGGACTGGAAGCGCGCGATCAGCGCGGGCAGCACCGACACGCCGATGGAGGGCAGGGCGCCCACCGCCACCTGGCCGCTGCGCCCCGCGAGGAAGCCGGCCAGGTCGCTGAACGCGCCGTGGAACTCGGCCAGGATGCGCTGGGCGATCGGACGCAGCTCCCGGCCGGCGGGCGTGAGCTGCACGCGGCGCGTGTCGCGGTCGAAGAGGCGCGTGCCCAGCGCCTCCTCGGCCATGCGGATGGTGCGGCTGAGCGCGGGCTGCGACACGTTGAGCGCCGCCGCCGCTTCACGGAAGTTGCAGCGCTGCGCGACTTCGGCGAAGGACTGCAGCTGCTGGAGGGTGAGGTTGATGCGCATCGGAGGGGGCGGGATTTTTCACTGATCCGCGATTGTGATCAGAGAAATGCAAATCTTCGAATTCCCAGATCAGTGCCGCCTGCCTAGACTGGCCGCCCATGCAAGACGTGCTGCGCGGCCTTCGCGTCATCGAACTCGGCCAGGTACTGGCCGCGCCCTTCGCGGGCGCCATCTTCGCGGACCTGGGCGCCGAGGTCGTCAAGGTGGAACGGGTGGACGGCGGCGACGACGCCCGCCGCATGGGACCGGCTTTCCTCGAGGAGGATTCGCTGATCTTCCAGGTGTTCAACCGCGGCAAGCAGTCGGTGGCGCTGGACCTCAAGAGCGCGGCGGGGCGCGCCGCGCTGGAGCGCCTGCTGGAAGGCGCCGACGTGCTGGTGCACAACCTGCGGCCGGGCGTGACGAAGCAACTGGGCGTCGACGGTCCCTCCGTCTGCGAGCGCCATCCGCGCCTGGTGTACTGCGAGATCTCCGCCTTCGGCGCCGCCGGGCCGATGAACCTGCGCCCCGGCTACGAGCCGCTGGTGCAGGCGTTCAGCGGGCTGTCGGCCACCAACGGCGGCCCGGACGATCCGCCGATGCGCGCCGGCTCCTCGCTGTGCGACCAGGGCAGCGGCATGTGGGCCGTGATCGGCGCGCTCGCGCTGCTGCAGCGGCGCCAGCACACCGGCCGCGGCGGCATCGTCGCCACCTCGCTGCTGGAAACGGCGATGGGCTGGAACGCGCAGAAGGTCGATGCGCTGGTGAACGAGGGCCGCCAGCCCGAGCGGCATCGCTCGGGGCATCCCGGCTTCGTGCCCTATGAAGCGTTCGATGCCGCCGACGCGCCGTTCCTGGTGTGCTGCGGCAACGACCGCCTGTTCGCCAAGCTGGCGCAGGAACTGGGCCGGCCGCGGTGGGCGGGCGACGAGCGCTTCATCACCAATCGCGCGCGGCTGGCGAACAAGGCCGCGCTGTTCGAGGAACTGGTGCCGCTGCTGAAGTCGCGCACGCGCGCCGAGTGGCTGGACCGCTTCGAGCGCGCCGGCGTCCCCTGCGCGCCCATCCATTCGCTGCCGGAAGCGGCGGCGCACCCGCAGGTGCAGGCGCTCGGCATCCTGCAGGCGCTGCCGGGCGCGGACGTGCGGCTCACCGGACTGCCGTTCACCGTGGACGGACAGCGGCCACTGCCTCGTTCCATCGCGCCGCGCCTGGGCGAACACAATGCGCGGCACGGCCTGCCGCCGATGGCCTGAATTCCTCTTGCTTCCACCACCGACAGAAAAGGAGACAACCATGCCATCCACCACCCGCCGGCGCGCCCTCGTGGCCGCGGCCCTGCTCGCGGCCTCGACGGCTTTCGCCCAGGGCGCTCCCTCCGCGGCCGGCTACCCGAACAAGCCCATCCGCGTGGTGGTGCCGTTCGCGCCGGGCAGCGCCACCGACCAGATCACGCGCGCGTTCACCGCCAAGGTGCAGGAGTCGCTCGGGCAGACCTTCGTGGTGGACAACAAGCCGGGCGTCAACGGCATGCTGGGCGCCTCCGAGGTCGCCAAGGCCGCGCCGGACGGCTACACCATCATGGTCGGCACCAACAGCACCAACGCGGCGCTCAAGAGCCTGATGAAGAAGCTGCCCTACGACCAGGACACCGCGTTCGCGCCGGTCGCCTACCTGGGCCAGGTGCCGCTGATCGTCGCCGTCAACAACGACGTGCCGGCCAGGACGCTGAAGGAATTCGTCGATCTCGCGAAGTCCAAGCCGGGTCAGGTGACGTTCGCGAGCGCCAGCACCTCGCAGCTGGTGTCGTCGGAGATGCTGGCCAGCATGGCCGGCATCCAGATGAACAGCATCCCGTACAAGAGCGGCCCCGCCGCGATGACCGACCTGATCGGCGGCCAGGTGATGATGTTCACGGCCGACTTCGCGGTGATGCTGCCGCAGGTGAACGGCGGCAAGGTGCGCGGCCTGGCGGTGACGTCGACCCAGCGTTCCGCCGCGGCGCCCAGCCTGCCCACGGTGAACGAGGCGCTGGGCCTGAAGGACTACGAGCTGATCGCGTACTTCGCCGTGTTCGCGCCGGCGGGCACGCCGCCGGAGATCGTGCGCAAGCTCAATGACGCGTTCAACGCGGCCGCGAGGAGCAAGGACATCCAGGAGAAGTTCGCGCCGATCGGCTTCGTCACCGAGCCCGGCACGCCCGAGTCGCTGGCACAGCGCACGAAGGCCGAGACGGCCAAGTGGGCCAAGGCGATCAAGGACGCGAAGATCGAGCCGCAGTAATGCCCTGGCCATCCCCGCGAAGGCGGGGATCGAGGGCGTCCCTTCGGTCGGCCCCGGTCAGGCCGCTTCCGCCACCTTGCCGCGGTAGTTCTCGAGGAACACGCGCAGCTGGCGGTAGTCCGACTTGGAGATCGCGTCCAGCGCGCCCTGGCTGCGGCACTTGCGCACCACCGCGGGCGACGCGAAGTCGCTGAACACCACCACGTCGGCGGGCTGCTCGCGCGCCGCGCCCGCCAGCACCGAGAAGCCCGAACCCTCGCGCAGCATCAGGTCGAGGATCACGAGATCGGCTTCGCCGGGATGGTCGTGCAGCCATGCCAGCGCATTCGACTCGGTGACGCAGGTGCCGACCACTTCGAAGCCGCCCACGAAATCGATCAGCTCGGTGATGAGCTGGTGGGTGGCCTTGACGTCTTCGACCAGCAGGACGCGAATACTCACGCGCGGTTCTCCTTGAGGCGCCGGCGGGAAGCCGCGGCGTGGGGATTCGTGGAGCGGCCCGGGCATCGCGTGCCGGACCTTCGGGACCGGCGCGCAACGCTGCCGGAAAAAAAGCGCGCCGGGCCATGCTAGAGCTCGCCCGGACTGCAGTGGAGATTATCGACAGGCCCATCCGACGCGTCTGTAGTCCTGGGCCTACTCGACCGTGTAACGTTGCGCTGGCCCGCCGCGGCGCCATCGTTCCTACACTGGCCCGATGACATCCGTCCGCAAAGGCCAGGCAGGGCCCATGCTGCCGCGCGACCAGTTCCGTGAGCGATTCCTGAATTCGTTCTTCGACCCCGCGTTCCAGGCCGAGTCCGCCGCGATCGAGCGGCTCGAAGCGATCGCCTGGGACGCCTACCAGCAGGGCCGCAAGGCGCCGGTGACGGCCAAGGCCGGACCCGGCTTCGCCGATCCCGACTACGACCTGTCGGTCGAATGGCGCGCCACGCGCGACAAGCTGATCGAGGCGCAGCGGCGCTGGGGCGAGAAGGCGACGCCGTCGCGCGTGCTCATCGTGTGCGCTTCGCCGCGCAACGACGGCACCTGCCCCGGCGAGATGTCCAAGACCTGGCGGCTCACGCAGATGGCGCGCGCGGTCGTCGCCGATTCGGGCATCGAATGCGACGTGCTGGACCTGAGCCTGCTCACCTCCGACTACGACCGCCACATCCATCCCTGCAAGGGCTGCGTGTCCACCGCGATGCCGCTGTGCCATTGGCCGTGCAGCTGCTATCCCAACCATGCGCAGCGCCAGACCGGCGACTGGATGAACGAGATCTACGAGCGCTGGGTCAGCGCGCACGGCGTGCTGCTCGTCACGCCCGTGCACTGGTACCAGGCCGCCAGCCCGCTCAAGCTGATGATGGACCGCATGGTGTGCGCCGACGGCGGCAACCCGGATCCGACCAGCACCCACGGCAAGCATCCGGAGGAAGCCAAGGCGCTCGAACTGAAGGGCTGGGACTATCCCAAGCACCTGGCCGGCCGCGCGTACGGCGTGGTGGTGCACGGCGACGTGGCGGGGGTCGAGTCGGTGCGGCGCGCGCTGTGCGACTGGCTCGACTGGATGGGCCTGGTGGACGCGGGTTCGCAGGCGCGCCTGGATCGCTTCATCGGCTACTACGAGCCTTACGCCACCAGCCACGACACGCTGGACGCCGATACCGCGCTGCACGTCGAGGTGAAGAACGCCGCGCATGCGGTGGTGACCGCCGTGCAGCAGCTGCGCGAAGGCGAGCTGCGGCAACCCGATGCGCGCCTGTCGCGGCCGCGGCCGAAGTAGGCCTCCTACATCGCGATGCGGCCGCGGCGCTCAGCCGCAGGCGTCACGGCCCAACAGAATGCCGGCATGAATCTCGTTCGCTGCAAGTTCACCATCGCCGACCATGAGCTCGAGACCTACGTCGCGCGGACGGAAGAGCAACGCGCACTCGGGCTGATGCACCGCAACGAGCTCGGGCCGAACGAGGGCATGCTGTTCGTCTGCGACGAAGTGGCGGTGCAGAGCTTCTGGATGAAGGACACCCCGGTGGCGCTGTCCATCGCCTTCCTGGACGAGGACGGCTCCATCCTGCACATCGACCACATGGAGCCGCACTCGCTGGACTCGCACAGCAGCCAGTACCCGGTGCGCTACGTGCTGGAGGTGCCGCAGGGCTGGTTCGACGAGCACGGCATCGCCGAGGGCGACCGGGTCGTGGGACCGGTGTTCCTGAACGCCGAGGCGCCCGCGACGGACTGACATACTCGGCGCATGGACGCCGAACCCCTTCCCGAACGAGTGCCCGTGCTCATCGCGGGCGGCGGCCCCGTGGGCCTGACCTGCGCCGCGCTGCTGGCCGCGCACGGCGTGCCGTCGCTGGTGGTGGAAGCCGATGCCTCGTACTGCACCGGCAGCCGCGCGATCTGCATCTCGCGCCGGTCGCTCGAGATCCTGGCCTGGGCGGGCGCGGAAAGCGCGATGCGCGGGAAGTCGCTGCCCTGGACCGGCGGCCGCAGCTACTGGCGTGACCGCGAGGTGCTGCACTTCCAGATGCCGCACGAACCGGCGCAGCGCTTCGCGCCCATGGTGAACATCCAGCAGTTCTACGTGGAGCGCTTCGTGGACGAGGCGCTGGACCGAAGACTCGTTCAGGTCGCGTGGTCGCATCGCGTCGCGAGCGTGCGGCAGGACGACGAAGGCGTGGAAGTCGGCATCGAAGGACCTGCGGGTCGCAGGACGGTCCGCGCGCAATGGCTGGTGGCCTGCGACGGCGGCCGCAGCACGGTGCGCGAGCAGCTCGGGCTGGCGCTGGAGGGCACGCAGTACGAGGGCCGCTACGTCATCGTCGACATCGAGCAGAAGACGCGGCGGCCGGTCGAGCGGCTGGCCTGGTTCGATCCGCCGTCCAACCCCGGCTCCACGCTGCTGATGCACCGGCAGCCCGACGACGTGTGGCGCATCGACTACCAGCTGCGCGAGGGCGAGGATGCGCAGGCCGCGCTGGCGCCGGAGAACATCGTGCCGCGCATCCGGAGCCACCTGGACATGATCGGCGAGCGCGAGCCGTGGCGGATGCTGTGGGCGTCCATGTACAACGCCAAGTGCCTGACGCTGCCGGACTACCGCCGGGGCCGCGTGCTGTTCGCGGGCGACGCGGCGCACCTGGTGCCGATCTTCGGCGTGCGCGGGCTCAACTCGGGGCTGGACGACGCGGGCAATCTCGCCTGGAAGCTGGCAGCCGTGCTGCAGGGCCGCGCGGAAGAAGCGCTGCTCGATTCCTACACCGCCGAGCGCCTGCATGCCACGCACGAGAACCTGGCGTACGGCAGCAAGAGCACCGAGTTCATGGCGCCGCCCGACTTCGCCTTCACGCTGATGCGCGATGCGGTGCTGCGGCTGGCGCTCGACGAGCCACGGGTGCGGCCGCTGATCAATCCGCGGCAGTCGGCGCCGATCGCTTACGTCGGCTCGCCGCTGAACGGACCTGACGTCGGGCGCTGGGCTTCGGACCTGGCGGCACCCGGACGTCCCGCGCCGGAAGCGCGGGTGCGCGGCGACGGGGGCGAGTTCCATCTCACGCAGTGCTTCGGCCGCGGCTTCGTCGGGCTGGTGTTCGGCGGTGACGGAGAGGCTGCGCGCATCGAGCCGGTGCCCGGCCTCACGCTCGTGCACCTGCCCGCAGGCCAGGCGACCGAGCGTTATGGCGTTGCCCCGGGCTCCAAGGCGCTGGTCGTCGTGCGGCCCGACGGCTATGTGTTCGGCCGCTGGGACCGCGTCGACCTCGACGCCGCGCGCGCCGAGCTGAAGCAACGAGGAGTGAACCCATGACCGAGCAGGAACTGGACGTCGCCTACACCGCGTTGTGCAGGGCGCTGGGCGAGGTCGGGCCCGAGCAGGCCGAGCGATTCCTCGCGATGCTGGCGATGGGCTTGCTGGTGAGGTTCGAGCGCGCGGACGAGGTGCTGCCGCTGATCGATTCGGTGCGCGGGTCGCTCAGTCCAGCAGGAAGAACTTCATCTCCACCTGCCGGGGCCGGCGAACGCCCGAGCCCACGAACAGCCGCTCGTTGACCCAGCGCAGCGAAGGCGCGGCGGTTTCGAGCGCCGGCAGGCAGCGGAAGTAGACCTGCGAAGGATCGACGGGCTCGCCGCGGATCAGTTGGGCCGTCACCTCCGCGCTGGCCTGACGGATCGCCTGGTTGCGCACGTAGATCAGGTCGCCCGCATCGGTCTCGAGGACGTAGTGGGCCTGCAGTTCGGCCATCGTGTCGCTGACCACCAGCTGGTAGTCGGCACCGCCGGGGAGCACCCGCGCGGTCCAGCCATCGCCGCGCGCCTGGCCGCCGGTGATCGGGATCATGCGTCGCAGGCCGCGCGGCGTGCGTCCGACCTCGATGGGCGCGCCCACCTCGACGGCGAGCTCCGCAAAAAACTGCAACTTCGGTTCGGCGGCACAGGAGAGGGAAATGGCTGTCATACGGATGCGTTGGGTGCGGGCTATGGTAGTCGCATGGAAACGAGTTCGATTGTCCAGAAGCCCGAGCTTGACGAGGGCACGCTGCGGCTGGCGAGGCAGGTGTTCCAGTGCGTCCGCGAAGGCGACCTTGCCTCGCTGCAGCCCCTGTTCGACCATGGCTTCCCACCCAACCTGCGCAACGAGAGCGGCGACAGCCTGCTGATGCTGGCGAGCTACCACGGCCACCACGAGCTGGTGCGTGCGCTGCTGCGCGCGGGCGCCGATCCGGAGGTGGCCAACGACCGCGGCCAGACACCGCTGGCGGGCGCTTCGTTCAGGGGCTATGTCGAGGTGGTGCGAGCCTTGCTCGACGGCGGGGCGCAGGTGGATGGCCACGGCGACGATGGCCGCACCGCGCTGATCTTCGCGGCGATGTTCAACCGTGTCGACGTGATGGAACTGCTGGCCGAACGCGGCGCCGACCTGCGGCACCGCGATGCCTCGGGCACGAGCGCGCGCGAAGCGGCGCAGCGGATGGGGGCGGAAGAGGCGGCGAACTGGCTGCGGGAACGGGCTTAGTCACCGGTCGTCCCCGCCTGCGCGGGGATGACGGCGGCTAGGCGTCGGCGAAGCCCGGATTCGGCAGCACGCCCGCCAGCTTGGGTACGTTCGCCTGGCGCGCCTTCACCACGCCGCCGCGCGCACGCAGCCACTCCTCGACCACTTCCCACACCGGCCGCACGCCCGGCGCGTTCTTCGCGTCCTCGGCCACCGGTGCCCAGCCGGCCACCTTGTACTGCTTGCCGGCCTCGATGGCCTTGCCGTCCAGGCGCATGTCCTGGATGCGCCGGCCCATGGGCGCGAGCGGGTGGCAGGTGTACTGCAGGCCGCCCACGCGAACCATGTCGCCGCCCTGCTGGTAGTACGGGTCGGGGTTGAAGAGGTTGTCGCAGACGTCTTCCAGCACGGTCTTGATCATCTCGCCGCTCATCGAGTTGACGGTGGCGTGCGAGTAGGTCGTGGCCGTCATGTCCATCAGCCATTCGCGCGTGATCGTCTCGCCCTGCAGCAGCGAGGTGCCCCAGCGGAAGCCCGGCGAGAAGGCGATCTGCGCGCCCTGCACGTCCATCAGCGCATCGAGCAGCAGCTGGTCGCCGGTGCCGTTGAAGTTGCCGCGGCGATAGAGGGTTCCCTCCGTCACCGCGAGCTTCTCGCTCAGCTTCGATTCGTACGGCGCCCGGATCTTGGTGATCAGCGCCTGCATCTCGCGATCGGCCGGCAGCGCGTCGGACAGCACCGGCAGCAGCTTGTAGCGGAAGTCCTGCACCTTGCCGCCGCGCACGTCGAAGTCCATGACGCCGAGGAACTTGCCGTTGGACCCCGCGTTGGTCACCAGCGTCTTGCCGCCCGCGTTGGAGACCACGGTGGCCACCGGCATGCCGTCATGCGTGTGGCCGCCGAAGATGGCGTCGATGCCGCGCACGCGCGTGGCCATCTTCAGGTCCACGTCCATGCCGTTGTGCGACAGCAGCACGACCACCTGCGCGCCCTTGGCGCGGGCCTCGTCCACCATCTTCTGCATCTGGTCGTCCTGGATGCCGAACGTCCAGTCGGAGACGAAGTAGCGCGGGTTCGCGATGGGCGTGTACGGGAACGCCTGGCCCAGGATGGCGCAAGGCACGCCGTTGATGGTGCGCATCACGTACGGCTTGAAGACCGGGTCGCCGAAGTCCGTGGTCTTGACGTTCTGCGCGACGAAGTCGACCCGGCCCGCGAAGTCCTTCTCCACGATCTCCTGCACGCGCTGCATGCCGAGCGTGAACTCCCAGTGGCCGGTCATCACGTCCACGCCCAGCAGCTTGGCGGCGTCGACCATGTCCTGGCCCTGGGTCCACAGCGCGGTGGCCGAGCCCTGCCAGGTGTCGCCGCCATCCAGCAGCAGCGCGCCCGGGCGGCTGGCCTTCATCCGCTTGACCAGCGTGGCAAGGTGCGCGAAACCGCCCACCTTGCCCCAGCGGCGCGCGGCCTTCTCGAAGTCGAGGCAGGTGAAGGCGTAGCTCTCCGCCGACCCGGCCGGCAGGTGGGCGGCCTTGCGCAGCTGCTCGCCCACCAGGTGCGGCAGCCTGCCGGCCATCGCGCCCACGCCCAGGTTGACGCTGGGCTCGCGGAACCAGATCGGCTGCAGCTGCGCGTGGCAGTCGGTGATGTGCAGGAACGAGACGTTGCCGAACTTCGGGAGGTCGTACAGCTTGTCGGAAGCAGTGGCCGCGTCGGCCTCGGACCAGCGGCCCAGGCCCATGCCGGCGACGCCGGCGGCCGTCAGCACCTGCAGAAATTCGCGCTTGCCGAGGTTCACTTGTTGACCGGCGATTGCGGATCGAGCAGCAGCGCCATCACGTGCTGGATCTGCTGTTCGGTCAGGTTGCCCATGTGGCCGGCGCGCGGCATGTTGGAACAGGCGTTGTAGGCCTTGGCGTTCCAGATCTTGCCCCAGGTGTATTCCACGATCGGCCTGGCCGCCGCGCTGTTCGGGTCGGTGACGCCGCGCAGCTTGCCGTACTGGTACAGGCTGGGCCCGATCGTGCCGAAGGAGATCTCCTCCTTGCTGATCTGGTGGCAGTTGTAGCAGTTGCCGCCGTTGACGGTGCCGGCCGCGTCGGTCCAGGTCTGGCCGCGACCGCTCTGGGCGATCTGCTCGCCCTGCTTCCAGTCGCCCAGGAACTTGCCGCCCGCGGGCCACTTCACGGTCTTGAGGTTGGCTTCCTCGATGCGCTTGGCGGTGGCCGCGTCCAGCGGCTTGCCGGCGACGTCGGCGGCATTGCACAGGCGCAGCGTCTCGTCGATGTCGGTGACGCGTTCGACCTGGGCGATGCCCTGGCCGCGGAAGCTGGCCTTGACCATGTCCTGCGCGGTCCTGTCGAGGTCGGCCGTGGAAGGCAGGGGCGCGAGGCTGGCGCAACCCACCACCGCGGCGGCGACCGCCAGGGCGCCGAGCGCCAGCCACTTGCGATTGATCTTCTTCATGGGGCGTCCTTTCAGCGCTTGATGGAGGGCGCCGCGGATTTCGCGCCCTTGGCGTTCACGCCCAGGTAGGTGGAGAGCGCGGTCAGCGCGTCGCTGCCGAACTCCGGATACGGGAAGCGCTGCTGCCGGTAGCAGTCGTTCAAGCGCAGCTGCATGCTCCACATCTGCCCGTTGGACACGCGGTAGGCGGGCCAGGCCGCGAAGCCGACGCCGTCGCCGGGGTTCTTGGTCAGGTTGGGCAGGTCCTGCAGTCGGATGCGCTTGCCGTCCTCGCCGTGGCACGAGGCGCACGAGAAGTCGTGCGTGCCGCCGCGCATGAAGAAGAGGCGCTTGCCCACTTCATAGGCCACGCGCTCCTGCGGGGCCGATTGCGGCAGGTTGAACGGCAGGCCGCGCGACTCGGCGGCGATCCAGGTGGCCAGCGCGGTCACGTTGGCCATCTCGCCGCGGCCGAACGGCGTCTTGGCGATCTCTGCGCCGTTCAGGCCCTGCAGGCGCTCCATGCAGGTGACCAGGCGCGATTCCAGGTCCTGCACCTTGCCGGTGTCGGCGAAGTAGCGGGGCAGCTCCACGA
Source organism: Pseudomonadota bacterium (assembly GCA_023390985.1). Classification (GTDB taxonomy): domain Bacteria; phylum Pseudomonadota; class Gammaproteobacteria; order Burkholderiales; family Burkholderiaceae_C; genus Ramlibacter. The sequence goes on along the minus strand of JAEWBU010000313.1, from coordinate 1,512 downwards.
ACGTGCCCTTGACGACGCCCGGGCCCTTGCCCAGGTCGCACTGCTCAAGCGACGCGTTCTTCGGTCCGCGCCTGCTCTTCCAGAGGTCTTCGCCCTTGGCCTCGAACAGCTCGGCGGGGTTGCCGTCGGCCAGCATGGCCCGGTATTCCTCGATCGACTGCGTGGTCGACTTGGGGGTCTGTGCCGACGCCAGGCCTGCCGCGAGGCCGGCCACGGCGAGGGCCGCGAGGGTCCTCGTCTTCATCTGCATGTCTCCTCTTCGATGTTCTTCGAAAGAAAAGGCCGGCTCCCTCTCGGGCCGGCCGCGGGCGTCAGCTGACGGTGACTTCGTCGGTGCGCGTGTCGCCCTTGTTGTCCTTCCAGGTCACGGCGATCTTGTCGCCGGCCTTCGCGCCCTTGACGTTGAACTGCAGGAAGGGGTTCTTCGCCACGGCCGGGCCCCACTCGGCGGCCAGCACCTGCTTGCCGTTGTGCGAGGCGGTGACGTCGGTGATGTGCCAGGCCGGGATGGTCTTGCCGGACGCATCCTTGCGCTGGCCGGTCTCCATCTCGTGGCTCATGAGGACGCGCACGACGGCGCCGCTGCCCTGGGCCTGTGCGCGGATGCGCATCGGATCTGCCATGTTCTTGCTCCTTGTGTTCGTTGCCGTCGCTCTCAGCCGCCGCAGCCGCCGAGCGTGACCTTGACTTCCTTCTTGGAGAAGAGGGCCTTGCCGTCGCGCGTGATGGCCACGGCGTACACGTCGGACGACTGGCCCATCTTGGCGCGGGTGAGGAAGTTGGCGTCCACGGCATCGCTGACGTCGAACTTCGCCACCAGCGGCGCCGGGTTCTTCTCCACCAGCACCAGCAGGTGCTTGACGTTGGGCAGCGTGGTGGCCACGCCCATGGGCACCACCGCGCCGTTCTCGGCGATGTCCGGGGCGGTGAGCGTCACGTCCTTGCTCTCGGTGGGCGCGCCGCCGCCGTAGGCCTTGAGCGCGTCGGCCACGGTCTTGGCATCGAACGCGGCGTTGGTCCAGGCATGCGCCAGCTGCGGGAACAGGCCGCTGGTGGCCAGCAGCCCCGCGACCGCGGCGCTGTGCTGGAGGGTCTGTCGACGGGTGGTCTTCATTGGGGTCTCCGGAATCAATCAGTGCAGACTAATAAAAGCTCGACGCTTGCGCATGGGGATTTTCCCCCTGGGGGTGCGGCTACTTCGCGCCGCCGGCCAGCCAGTCGGCGATCCGTCGCGCGGCGGCTTCGTCCAGGGGTTGCGGCGGCATGGGCACGTTGCCCCAGACGCCTGAGCTTCCACCCCTGATTTTGCCTGCAAGGTAGTCGGCCTTGCCGGCATGGCGTTGCGAAACCTCCGCCCAGCTCGGTCCGACGATGCGCTGGCCGGCCGCGTGGCACGCGGTGCAGTTGTTCTTCTGCAGCAGCGCGAGGGGCGCGGCGTCCGTGGGGGCCGCGGGCGCGGCGGGAGCCGGTGCCGCGTTCGCACCGGCGGCCGCGCGCGTGTCCGTGCCGCGC
>JAEWBU010000310.1 GCA_023390985.1 Pseudomonadota bacterium | reverse complement strand
GGTGGGAGCTGCGGGGGCAGGGCGGTGCCGTTCGCGGATCTCGTCTTCCGCGCCGCGCAGGTCGAGGTCGAGCTGCATGCCCGTCGCGTCGCTGAACACCAGCGGCTGGTGGCCGCGCGCGGTCGCGCGGGCCGCGGCGACCGCCACGTCTTCCAGGGAGCCCGACGCGAGGCGCCGGGTGCCCTGGAAGGCCGTGTACATCGGGTTCGGATCCATGTCGTCCATGGACCGAAATATACCCGGGTTAAATTAGTGGAGTCAATATCACCCGGGTGAAATATTGGGGCACTCCGCGCGAGATCGCGTCGCGTCTTTACTCGGCCCAGGTCAGGCGCAAGTCAGATAACGCCTGCGTCGGCGCCGTTTCGCGCTGCACGCGCGAGTCCTGACAAATCAGGATGCCTCTTGCGTTTGCCGACCCACCGAGCGCGCCGCGCCCATCAGCGTTTGGCCCGCATCCGCGCGGCCGGCGCCCGGATGACCACTCCGCCGGGAACCGTCCCGCAGCCTGTTTCCGCGCGTGAAAACGCGGAAACTGCGTAATGGCTATGGAAGTTGAATTTGGACGCATGTAAACCTGCGGGCACCCGACGTTTCGGGTGATTTCATCGCAGGGAGCGATCCATGTTTCTCACCAAGAGCGCATCGGCGGCCGTGCTGCGCGAAGCCGAAAGGGCCAGGCGCAATCGCCTCGAGATCATCCAGTGCCTGTCGCACGGCCAGGTGTCGCGGCGTGACCTGATCAAGTGGGGCATCTTCACTTCCGGCGGACTGCTGGCCGCCAAGAACGGCCTGAGTCCGTTCGTGAGCAACTCGTGGGGCGCGATCCCGACCGGCGTGCCGCCGAGTCCCCTGTTCGGCGCGCAGCCGTTCACCTTCCCGATGCTGCGTTTCGACGTCATCCCGCGCAACTCCATCGGCTCGCTCAGCCCCGCGCCGACGAAGGAGGCCAACACCACGCAGCAGCCGGTGCCGGCCGTGCTGGGCGGCGGAACCGGTCCGATCGAGGGCCGGCCCCCGGGGCCGATCTGGGCGCACCAAGGCTGGGACGATCCGCGCTTCAAGCCGCAGATCGCCATCGAGATGACGCAGTCCGGCTGCCACGTGGACCCCGCCGGCAGTTACCGGCCCGAGGTGTCGAACCGCCTGAACTGCGACTTCGACGCCGCCACCTCGACCTGCCCGCCGTTCTTCCATTCGAAATTTCCGCAGCAGAACGTCGACCGTTTCTGGACCTTCAACGGCTGCGTGCCGCCCAAGCTGGTGATCGGCCGTTACGGCGAGCCGATCCTGTTCCGCCACCACAACGGGCTGGACCCCGACCGGACCAAGAACGCCGGCTTCGGCATCCACACGATCTCCACGCACGAGCACAACGGCCACCACGGCGCGGAGAACGACGGCTTCACCGGTGCCTACTTCTATCCGGGACAGTTCTACGACTACCACTGGCCGATCGTGCTGGCCGGCTTCAGCACCATCAACAAGGACGCCACCGACCCGAAGGCGGGGTCGCCGACCGACGACGGCAAGATCAAGCTGGTGCCCGGCGACTGGCACGAGACGATGAGCACGCACTGGTTCCACGACCACATGTTCAGCTTCACCTCGCAGAACGTGTACAAGGGCGTGGCCGCGATGTTCAACATCTACAGCGCCATCGACCGCGGCAATGAAGCGATCGAGGACGGCGTCAACCTGCGGCTGCCCAGCGGAAGCTCCAAGCCGTGGGGGAACCTGGACTACGACGTGAACGTGATGCTGGCGGACAAGGCGTGGAACGCCGACGGCCAGATGCAGTTCGACATCTTCGACCTGGACGGTTTCCTGGGCGACCAGATGACGGTGAACCTGGCCTGGAAGCCGTTCTTCAACGTGGAGCCGCGCAAGTACCGCTTCCGCATCCTCAATGCCTCGGTGTCGCGCTTCTTCAAGCTCGCGCTCAGCGACGGCTCGCCCATGATCCAGATCGCCAACGACGGCAACCTGCTGCCCAGCCCGGTGGTCCTGACGCAACTCGACCAGATGGGCATCGCGGAGCGCTACGACGTCGTCATCGACTTCTCGCGCTACACGCAGGGCACCAAGGTCTGGATGGTCAACCTGGCCGAGCACCAGGACGGCCGGCGCGTCGCGAAAGACCTGAGCCTGGCCGAGGCCCAGTCGGGCAACTCGCCGGATCCCTGCGTCGGCCGGTTCCTGGAGTTCCGCGTCGTGCTGGCCAAGACCGGCGAGGACAAGAGCCAGGTGCCGCCGGTGCTGATCCCGAACCCCAACCTGTCCGGCATCCCCGTGGCGCGCGAGCGGACATTCGAGTTCGGGCGCGGTGCCGGCAAGAACACCAACGATCCGGTGTCGTCCGCTTTCGGTCCCTGGGGTGTCAAGGTGGACGGCCAGGACATGCTGGCCGCCGATTTCGGCCGCGTTTCCGCCGCGCCGAGGTTCGGCACCCGCGAGGTGTGGACGATCAAGAACGGCGGCGGCGGCTGGGACCATCCGATCCACATCCATTTCGAGGAAGGGCAGATCCTCGAGCGCGACGGCAGCGCTTCCAACGTCCCGCCCTGGGAACGGGGCCGCAAGGACGTGTACCGGCTGCGCCCCGGCGGCACGCTCAAGATCACCATGCAGTTCCGCGACTGGGGCGGCATGTTCATGGAGCACTGCCACAACACCGTGCACGAGGACAACGCGATGCTGCTGCGGTGGGAGATCAACGACTCGGGCGCGCCTTTCCTGCGGCCGCTGCCGACACCGATCCCGACGCCGCAGGGCGTGACGTTCAGGCCGCCCACGCAGGTCCTGAGGACGGCATGAGCACCCCCACGATGGAGACGATCATGGCAACGCGCAATCGGAAACTCGTCCCCGTTCTGCTGGCCGCCGTGCTGGCCGCCGCGACGGGGTGGTCGGCGCCTTCGTTCGCCGCTGAACAGGCCCCGGTGACCGGCACCGTGGTGGAACGCGCCCTGGAGCCCGTGGTCTTCGGCGGGCAGGCGTTGGTCACGGGCCGGGTGATCCACGACACCGACTTCGGCGCGCCGCCGGTGATGGAGCTCATCGTCGACCTGGGCGGCGTCACGGCGCGTGGCACGCGTTCCGGGCGGGCGTACCAGGTGCAGGGCCAGGCCATCGTGCGCCGGCCGCTGCAGCCGTTCGAGCAGATCGAGGTGGGCATCTCCTTCGCGCCGGCAGGCGACGTCACGCAGGCCCGTTCGGCGCTCGCTTCCTTCGGCGTGCGGTTCAGCGAGGCCGGGGGAATGAAGCTGACGCCGGTGAAGGTCGAGCCGAATCCGCCTTCCTGAATCCGCTTTTCGAAAGGCTTGCAGCATGATCGACAAGTTGTGGCGAGTGGCCGCGCTCGCGGTCCTCGCCGGCGGTTCCGCGCTGGCGGCGACGCCTTGGGGACCGGACTATTTCCCCAATGTCCCCCTGACCACCCAGGACGGCAAGACCGTCCGCTTCTACGACGACCTGCTCAAGGGCAAGTCGGTGGCGATCCTGCTCTTCTACACGGGCTGCCAGGACGTGTGCCCGCTGGAGACCGCCAACCTGGTGCAGGTGCAGAAGCTCCTGGGCGACCGGATGGGCAAGGACATCTTCTTCTATTCCATCGCCATCGATCCCTGGGACACGCCCAAGGAGAACAAGGCGTACGCGCAGAAGTTCGGCGTGGGGCCGGGATGGTCGTTCCTCTCGGGGAAGGAAGCCGACATCCAGCAGATCACGCGCAAGCTGGGGCTCTCGCGGGCGAGCGACGCGGTCAGCAAGGACGGCCACAGCGCGAGCCTCATGGTGGGCAACGTGGACAGCGGGATGTGGATGCGCAACTCGGCCATGGACAACCCGCAGTTCCTGGTCACGACGATCTCGAACTTCCTCGGCTGGAAGGGCGGGACGACGGCGGACCGCAGCTATGCCGAGGCGAAGCCGCTGTCGATCGACAAGGGCCAGTTCCTGTTCCAGAGCCGCTGCGAGGCCTGCCACACGATCGGCGGCGGCGACAAGATCGGCCCCGACCTGAAGGGCGTGACGCATCGCCGCGACGCCGCCTGGCTCACGCGCTACGTCGCGCAGCCCGAGAAGATGCTGGCCGAGGGCGACCCGATCGCCACCGGGCTGTTCCGGCAGTACAAGCAGGTGCGCATGCCCAACGTGGAACTGGGCACCGACGACGTCGCCGCGGTGCTGTCGTTCATCGCGGCGCGGTCGGACGGCAAGGAAAGCGGAGTGGCGCGCGCGGGCCGCTGATGGGCCCGATACGGTTCGTAACCCGATATGGGTGAGCTTGGGATTGCAAATGTGCAAGTTGCACATTTAATATCCCAGCCATGGGCCCCGTCGAAGCCGACCTGAAAGCCGTCCTGGGCGCGGTCGGCGTGCTGCTGGCGCCGATCGCGGAGCTCTGCATCGCGCGCGGCGCGACCATCCAGGCCGTCGAAGAGATGCTTCGGCAGGCGTTCGTCGACCAGGCGCAGCGCGTCTGCGGCTCCGACGAGGTCGCCACCAGCCGCATCAGCACCATGACCGGCCTGACGCGCCGCGAGGTCGCGCGCCTGCGGTCCGTCGCGGCCCAGGAGCTGCCCGCCACGCGCTCGCTGACCACCGACCTGCTCACGCGCTGGTTGAGCGCGCCGCAGTACACCCGGCGCGGAAAGCCGCTGGTGATCCCCCGCGCCGGGGCCGCCCCCAGCTTCGAGCAGCTGGCCGGGTCGGTGACGCGGGACGTGCATCCGCGTTCGCTGCTGGCGGAGATGCAGCGGCTGCACCTGGTGGAGCACGACGAGGACCAGGACACGGTGCGCCTGCTGGTGGAAGCGTTCGTGCCGCGCGACGACCTGCCGCGCATGCTGGGCTTCCTCGGCGACAACGTCGGCGACCACCTGCGCGGCGCCGTGCGCAACGTGCTCGGCGCGGGCAGCCAGCATTTCGAGCAGGCGCTGTTCGCCGACGAGCTGTCGGCCGAGTCGGTCCACCAGGCGCGCGAACTCATCACGGACCAGTGGCGTTCGCTGCTGACCCAGCTCGGGCCGCAGCTGGAAGCACTGATGGCGCAGGACCGCGAGGCCGGCCGCCCGCAGGACCAGGCCTTGCGGATCGGTCTCTATTCCTGGTCGCGCCCCATGCAGGCGCCGCCGCCTTCACGAAACAGCACGGGAGAAGATGATGAAAAGACCTGAAGCGGGAGCGGATTCCAGAACCGTGTCGCGGCGCTTCGCGCTCGGCGCGATCGCGGCCGGCACAGCGTGGCTGCACGGCTGCGGCGGCGGAGGCACAAGCGCTGGAGGAGGCGGTGGAGTCGGCGGAGTCGCCGGCCTCACCAGCGGCGGTACCGGTTCGTTCACGACGGGCACGGTATCCGGCCTGGGCTCGATCATCGTGCGCGGCGTGCGTTTCGACGACAGCCGCGCCGCCGTCAGCCGCGCCGACGACGGCGTCGTCGGCAGCATCCGGCCCGGCATGGTGGTGGCGATCGAAGCCACCGCCGTCACCGCGGCCCAGCCGGGCGCGACGCTCGCGAACGCGACGGCGCTTCGCATCAGCTACGCCAGCGAATGGGTCGGCCGCATCGACGCGGTCGACACCGCGGCCGGCACGGTGACGGTTCTGGGCCAGACCATCGAGGTGCCGCCCTCGGCGGTGATCGAGGGCGCGGCGACGCAGCTGTCCGCTCTGGCCGTCGGCCAGTTCGTCGAAGTGCACGGTTATCTGGACCTGGGCACCGCGCGCCTGCTGGCCACGCTGGTCGAGGTGTCCGCCGGCGCGCCGTCCTCGTTCCGCCTGAGCGGCCGCGTCGCATCGCTGGACACGGCCGCGCGCACCTTCCGCATCGGCACGGCCCTCATCGGCTACGACGCGGCGGTGGCACTGCCGGCCGGCTTCACCGACGGCCTGCTGGTGCGCGTGGTGCTCGGCACGACGCAGGTGGCGGGCGCGTGGCCCGCGCGGCGCATCCGGGTGCGCGAGGTGCTCGCCGGCGTCGAGCCGGGCGAACAGGACGAGGCCGAGGTCGAGGGCACGGTGACGGCCCTCGGGTCGGGCGCGTCGTTCAGCGTGAACGGGATCCCGGTCGACGCGTCCGGCGTCACCGCCGTCGCCGGCCTGGTCCTGGGCGCGGTCGTGAAGGCCAAGGGCTCGATGCGCGGCGGCGTGCTGGTCGCGACCCGGGTCGAGGTCAAGACCCGCGGCTTGCCGCAGCCGGAGGACTTCGTCTTCATCGGACCGGTGTCCGGCCTCAACATCCTGACGCGCACCTTCACCGTGCAGGGGCGCCTGTTCACCTACGGCCTGACCACGCCGATCGAGGTGCTCAACTGGTTGACCGGAGCGACGCCGACGGTGGAAGTGCACGCCGTCCTCGTGAACGGCCAGTGGCAGGCCACCGAGATCAAGGAGGCGTCGTGATCGCCGTCGCGCGGCGTCCCGGGCCGGTTCCGCCGATCCGCACGCGGCCGGCGGAGCCGACGCAGCAGCCCGCCGGGACGGCGCCGGCCAGGAAGCAACCACTGCAACCGGCGGGCCAGCGCACGGGCAGCGGCTCCGGCAGCGTGCTGCCCTACCTTTCGCTGCCGCGCTGACCGAATCTGGTCGCTCAGGGCCTGCGGAACATCCGCAGGTCGAGCGGCCATTCCTCGCCCAGCCAGTAGGCGTGGTCGGTGTGGTCCTTGAGCTCGTCGCCGCTCAGGCCGTGCACGAACACGTCCAGTCCGTTCCGGTGCTCGTCGAGCCAGGGCACGATGCGGTCGAACTCGGCCGCGGAGAAGGCGAGCTGGCAGCTCCAGCGCGGATGCGGCCCGACCAGCTTCTCGTGCACGCGCCCCACCGCCACCTTGAACCGTTGCCCGGCTTCCTCGCACAACGCACGCGCCTGGCCGACCGTGCCGGCATCGAAGTAGACGTGGGCGTGGTAGGCGGGATGGAGGTTGACGGGGCGGCGCGGCATGGGGCCATTGTGGCCAATCCGTCCCGCGGCGTTGCCCTTCCTCAGCCGACCTGCGCCAGCGCCCTGTCGAAGAAGTCCACGGTGCCGAAGTTGCCGGACTTCAGCGCGAGCAGCAGGGGCCTGCCCTCGACCTGGGTCCAGGGCACGCCGGGGGCGATCGTCCCGCCGATGCGCAGCTGGCGCGCGCCGAGGGCCTGCACGACGGCGCCGGAGGTTTCGCCGCCGGCGACCACCAGGCGCCGCACGCCCAGCGCCACCAGCCCGCGGGCCACCTCGGCGAGGCATTCCTCGACCAGCTGGCCGGCACGTCCCGCGCCGAGCGTGGACTGGACTTCGCGCACGCGGTCCGCCGCTTCGGTCGCATAGACGAGCACCGGCCCTTCGCCCAATCGCGGCGCCGCCCATTCCAGCGCGCGCTCGGCGAGCGGTTGGCCTTCGGCGAGCGCGAGCGCATCGATCTGCAGCGCCGGCCGGCCGGCGTCGAGCCAGTGCTTCACCTGCGCGTTGGTGGCGGTCGAGCAGGAGCCCGAGAGCACCGCGGCGTGGCCGCCGACGGCGGGCAGGTCCGCGGCCGCGGCATCCGGCCGGATCCAGC
>JAEWBU010000069.1 GCA_023390985.1 Pseudomonadota bacterium | reverse complement strand
GATGGTGGCCATCCCGTTCCTGTTGTACGACGGGCAGCTGTTCGGCGTGGTCGACACCGGCCTGTGGGGCCGCTGGCTGATCTGGGTCGCGGCCATCCTCACCGTCTGGTCGATGGTCTACTACCTGCGCAAGGCCCTGCCGGAAATCCGCCAGCGGGTGAAGTAGGGCGCTGTCGGAACATGAGCGGCAACGACCGGCAGGACCTGCTGGTGCGGGCGATGCCCGCGGTCTTCGTGGTGGTCTGGGCCACCGGCTTCATCGTCGCGCGCTACGGCATGCCGCATGCGCCGCCGATGAAGTTCCTGGCGATGCGCTATGTGCTCTCGGTCGCCTGCTTCCTGGCCTGGGCGCTCGTCGCCCGCGCGGCCTGGCCCGCCAACCGCACGCAGGTCGGCCACCTGGCGATCACCGGCATCCTGATGCACGCCGGCTACCTCGGTGGCGTCTGGGCCGCGGTCAAGGACGGCATGGGCGCGGGCCTGTCGGCGCTGCTCGTCGGCCTGCAGCCGGTGCTCACCGCCTTCTGGGTGTCGCGCCGCGGCGGCGAGGTGGGCCGGCGCCAGTGGATGGGCCTGGCGCTCGGGCTGGCCGGGCTGCTGCTGGTGGTCTGGCAGAAGCTGGGCATGGGCGAGGTGCACGCGCGCAACCTGGCGTTCGCGCTGATCGCGCTGGTGTCCATCACGGCCGGCACGCTCTACCAGAAGCGCTTCGTGCAACCCTGCGACGTGCGCACCGCCAACCTCGTGCAACTGGCCGCGGCTTTCGCCGTGACGCTGCCGCTGGCGCTGCTGGAAACCGAAGGCATGCGCTGGACGCTGCCCGACGGCAGGATCAATGCGGAACTCACGGGCGCCCTGGCCTGGTCGGTGCTCGGCCTGACGCTCGGCGGAAGTTCGCTGCTGTACCTGCTGATCCAGCGCGGCGCCGCGACCACCGTCACCAGCCTGATGTATCTGGTGCCGCCGACCACGGCGCTGATGGCCTGGGTGCTGTTCGGCGAGCCGATCACCGCCACCATCGTGGCCGGCATGGCGCTCACCGCCGTGGGCGTGAGCCTCGTGGTGCGGCCGGCGAAGCGCTGACGACCTTCCAGGGCTCGCCGCGGAAGCGCTCGGCGAGGAAGTCCACCAGCAGGCGGATGCGCTTGGGCGTGGTGGGCGTGTGCGGCGCCAGCCAGTGGATGTCGGCGTCGGTCATCGCGTAACCCGGGAGCACGCGCACCAGCTCGCCCGAGGCCAGCGCGCCCGCGATGTCCCACAGGCTGCGCAGCATGATCCCGTGGCCCGCCAGGCACCAGTCGCGCACCAGTTCGCCGGAGTTGCTGGAGAGCGGTCCGCCCACCCGCACGCGCACCTCGGCGCGGTCGCGTTCGCGCTGCAGCCGCCAGACGTCGAAGCGCTCGTTCTCGCGCACCACCAGGCAGTGGTGCGCCGCCAGTTCCTCCACGGTGGCCGGCGTGCCGCGCCGCTGGAGGTAGCCGGGCGAGGCCACCAGCACGCGCTGGTTGCGCGCGAGGCGGCGGCCGGTCCATTCGGTGGCGCGCTGGCCGCGCACCGCCCAGAGCCACACGGCGCCGTCGAAGCCTTCCACCGCCAGGTCGGGCAGCTGCTCGGTCAGCTGCACCTGCACCTCCAGCTGCGGATGGCGCTGCTGGAACTCGGCGATCGCGGGCCCCAGCCAGACGCGGCCGAAGCCGAAGGTGGCCGCCAGCCGGATGCGGCCCACCGGGTCCTTGTGCCGCTCCTGCAGCTCGGCCTCCATGGCCTGGAAGCCGGCGAGGAGGCCGACCGCCCGATCGCACAGGCCTTCGCCATCCGCCGTGGGCACGACCCGGCGCGTGGTCCGCTGGAACAGCTTGAGCCCCAGCCGGGCCTCCAGCGCCGCCAGGCGCTTGGTGACGACGGAGGGAACGACGTCGGCCGCGGCGGCCGCCCCGGCCAGGCTGCCGTGCTCGCGGATCGCCAGCAGCAGCTCGAGGTCGGCACGCTCCAGTTCGGGTTTCATCGTTGCTCGATCGGAAAGAATGGCTTGCCGGATTATTGCTGGCTCGGCCTGTTCCCGGATGCCAGAATCGCGGCCATGCTGGAAGGCTTCGAATCCCTGCGCATCGAGCGCGACGGCGTCACGCTGAACGTGCGCCGGGCGGGGCAGGGCGCGCCGCTGCTGCTGCTGCACGGCCATCCGCAGACGCACGCGATGTGGCATCTGGTCGCGCCGAAGCTGGCCGAGCGCTTCGAAGTCGTGCTGATGGACCTGCGCGGCTACGGCGATTCCGGCCGGCCGGCGGCGGGCGAGCAGTCCGCCAATTACGCCAAGCGCGAGATGGCGCTGGACGCCATCGAGGTGATGCGCCGCCTCGGCCATGAGCGGTTCCAGGTGCTGGCCCACGATCGGGGCGCGCGCGTCGCGCATCGCCTGGCGCTGGACCACCCGCCGGCCGTGGAGAGACTGCTGCTGCTGGACATCGCGCCGACGCTGGCGATGTATCGCCAGACCAGCGAAGCCTTCGCGCGCGCCTACTGGCACTGGTTCTTCCTGATCCAGCCGCCGCCGCTGCCCGAGGCGCTGATCGACTCCGACCCGCGGCGCTACGTGCGCGGCGTGATGGGCGCGCGGCACGCCGGGCTGGCGGCTTTCGCGCCCGAAGCGCTGTCCGAGTACGAGCGCTGCGCAACCATCGCCGGCACCGCCGATGCCATCTGCGCCGACTACCGCGCCGGCGCCGGCATCGACCTGGCGCACGACCAGGCCGACATGGACGCCGGCCGGCGCGTCACGCAGCCGCTGCGCGTGCTGTGGGGCGAGCACGGCGCGGTGGGCCGCTGCTTCGACGTGCCCGCGCTCTGGCGCGCGGCCGCCACCGATTTCTCCGGCCGCGCGCTGCCGTGCGGCCACTACATCGCGGAGGAGGCCCCGGCCCTTCTGCTCGACGAAACCCTCGCCTTCTTCAGGAGCACCCCATGAGCAAAAAACGCATCGCAGTCATCGCCGGCGACGGCATCGGCAAGGAAGTCATGCCCGAAGGCATGCGCGTGGTCGAAGCGGCCGCGCGCAAGTTCGGCATCGACCTGCAGTTCGACGTGTTCGAATGGGGCAACTGGGAATACTGCGAGAAGCACGGCAAGTACCTGCCGGAGAACTGGAAGGAGCAGATCGGCGGCCACGATGCCATCTACTACGGCGCGGTGGGCTGGCCGGACAAGATTCCCGACCATATCTCCCTGTGGCAGTCGCTGCTGCTGTTCCGCCGCGAGTTCGACCAGTACGTGAACCTGCGTCCCGCGCGCCTGATGCCCGGCATCGTCGCGCCCGTCGTGCGCAAGGACGGCAGCAAGCGCGAGCCGGGCGAGATCGACATGTACATCGTTCGAGAGAACACCGAGGGCGAGTACTCGTCGATCGGCGGCCGCATGTACCCCGGCACCGAGCGCGAGATCGTCATGCAGGAGACCGTGATGTCGCGCGTGGGCGTGGACCGCGTGCTGAAGTTCGCCTACGAGCTGGCCAACTCGCGCCCGAAGAAACACCTGACCAGCGCGACCAAGTCCAACGGCATCGCGATCACCATGCCCTACTGGGACGAGCGCGTGGCGGAGATGGCGAAGAAGTACCCCGGCGTGAAGACCGACAAGTTCCACATCGACATCCTCACCGCGCACTTCGTGCAGCGGCCGGACTTCTTCGACGTGGTGGTGGCGAGCAACCTGTTCGGCGACATCCTGTCCGACCTGGGCCCGGCGTGCACCGGCACCATCGGCATCGCGCCCAGCGCCAACCTGAACCCGGACCGCAAGTTCCCCTCGCTGTTCGAACCCGTGCACGGTTCGGCGCCCGACATCTATGGCAAGAACATCGCCAACCCGATCGGCCAGATCTGGTGCGGCGCGATGATGCTGGAGTTCCTGGGCCACAAGGACGCGCACGACGCGATCCTGCGCGCCATCGAGAAGGTGCTGGATCCCAAGTCCGGTGCGCCGCGCACGCCGGACATCGGCGGCAAGGCCTCCACGAGCGATCTGGGCAAGGCGATCGAATCAGCCGTTTGAGGCATGTCGCGCCGGCGATCGGCGTGACATAGTTTGTGCGGCGAAAGCCCCGCAAGCCGCACCACGCCTGGCGCGCGGCCTAGAATGCGCGCCCGGCTGTTGTAAACCTGCGAGCCTTATTGACATGGTGAAACACCGTGGCTTTAATCGCCTGCAGTGGCCCAAGGCCGCGCTCAAGTCTCCCATCCTCCTGGCAACGGTCTCGCGACGGCGGGCTTCAGGGGCGGGAGACAAAAATTTTTTAGAAGACCGACCGTCCAATACCAATCAATCTCTCAACGAGGGGCACCTGTGAACAAAACCGAACTGATCGAGCACATCGCGAAGCACGCCGACATCTCCAAGGCGGCTGCGACGCGTGCGCTGGAATCGATGATCGGCGCCGTCAAGACGACGCTGAAGAAAGGCGGCTCCGTGTCGCTCGTGGGCTTCGGCACCTTCGCGGTCGGCAAGCGCGCCGCCCGCAGCGGTCGCAATCCCCGCACGGGCGCGCAGATTAAAATCAAGGCTGCCAAGGTGCCCAAGTTCCGTCCCGGCAAGGCGCTCAAGGATGCGCTGAACTGATGGCGGTTTGCCGGTGGGGTGCTTAGCTCAGCTGGTAGAGCGGCGCCCTTACAAGGCGTAGGTCGGCGGTTCGATCCCGTCAGCACCCACCAAACCCCAGCGAAGGCGAACGCAAGGTTCGCCTTTCGCATTTCTAGGGCGCCCCGCGTTCATTGATTGAGAGTCGCGCATGTTTGATTTCGTCCGCAAGCACAACAGGATCATGCAGGTCGCCCTGTTCGTGCTGATCGTGCCCTCGTTCGTGCTGTTCGGCCTGGAGGGCTACAACCGCTACCACGAGCGCGGCGCCACGGTCGCCAAGGTCGACGGCCAGGCGATCACGGAGCAGCAGTGGGACACCGAGCACAAGCGGCGCATCGACCGCATGCGCGAGCAGGCCCCCAACGTCGACATCAAGCTGCTCGACACGCCGCAGGCGCGCTACGCCACGCTGGAGCAGATGGTGCGCGACCGCGTGCTGGCCGCCGCCGCCGCCAAGGGCCGGCTGACCGCCAGCGACCAGCGCCTGGCGCGCGAGCTGCAGGGCAACGAGGTCATCGCCTCGCTGCGCGGTCCCGATGGCCGCCTGGATATGGAAGCCTACAAGGCGGTGCTCGCCCGCCAGGGCCTGAGCCCGCAGATGTTCGAGGAGCAGGTGCGCACCGACATCGCGCATCGCCAGGTGCTGGCCGGCGTCATCGGCACGGGCCTCACCACGCCGGCGCAGGCGGGCGTGTCGCTCGACGCGTTCTTCGAACGCCGCGAGGTGCAGGTCGGCCGCTTCGACGCCGCCGCCTACCAGGCGAAGGTGAATCCGACCGCCGCCGAGATCGAGTCCTTCTACAAGGACAACCCGCAGCTGTTCCAGGCGCCCGAGCAGGCCTCGATCGAGTACGTGGTGCTCGACCAGGCCGCGGTGCAGAAGGGCATCGCGGTCAACGAGGCGGACCTCAAGACCTACTACGAACAGAACCTCGCCCAGCTCGCGCGCCAGGAAGAGCGCCGCTCCAGCCACATCCTGGTGCAGGTGCCCAAGGGCGCGCCCGCCGCCGAGCGCGAAAAGGCCAAGGCGAAGGCCGAGACGCTGCTGGACACCGTGCGCAAGTCGCCGCAGGCGTTCGCCGAATTGGCGAAGAAGAACTCCGACGACCCGGTGTCCGCGGCCAACGGCGGCGACCTGGAATGGGCCGCGCGCGGCGGCTATGCCAGCAAGGCGCTGGAGGACGCTGTGTTCCGCCTGAAGAAGGGCGAGACCGACCTGGTCGAGACCGAATTCGGCTGGCACGTGGTGCAGGTCACCGACGTGCGCACGCCGCAGCAGCGCAGCTTCGAGCAGATGCGTCCCGAGCTGGAAGCGCAGGTCCGCAAGGAGCAGGCGCAGCGCAAGTTCGCCGAATCGGCCGACGCGTTCAGCAACGCCGTGTACGAAGCGGCCGACGGCTTCAAGTCGGTGGCCGAGCGCTTCAAGGTGGAAGTGCAGACGGCCGCCAACGTGGGCCGCACGCCGCCGCCCGGCACCACCGGCCCGCTCGCGAACGCCCGCTTCCTGGGCGCGGTCTTCTCGCCCGAGAGCGTCGAGAAGAAGCGCAACACGGAAGCCGTGGAGATCGGCCCGGGCCAGCTGGCCTCGGCCCGCATCGTGCAGTACAGCCCGGCCCGCACCCGCCCTCTGGCGGAAGTGCAGGACGAAGTGCGCAAGCGCCTGGTCGCCACGCGCGCCGCGGAGATGGCCAAGAAGGAAGGCATGGAGAAGCTGGAGGCGTGGAAGGCCAATCCCGCGTCGGCCAACCTGTCGGCCAGCGTCGTCGTCTCGCGCATCGATCCGGCCAGGCAGCCGCAGCAGGTGGTGGAAGCCGCGCTGCGTGCCGATCCCACGAAGCTGCCCGAGTTCACCGGCGTGGACCTGGGTTCCGAGGGCTACGCGGTGGTGAAGGTGAACAAGGCCTTGAGCCGCGAGGCGCCCGCCGCGCAGGCGGCTCAGCAGGAGATCGGCCAGTACACGCGCCTGTGGACCTCGGCCGAGGCGCTGGCCTACTACCAGCTGCTGCGCGATCGCTTCAAGGTGCAGATCCTGGCGCCCAAGCCGGCGCCCGAGACGAACACCACGGCGCAGCGCTGATGCCGAGCCCGCGCTCGGCGCGGGCTATAATCGCGGTCTTCGACGGTGGCTGTAGCTCAGTTGGTAGAGTCCCAGATTGTGATTCTGGTCGTCGTGGGTTCGAGTCCCATCAGCCACCCCAGGAATTTGTCGAGTTGAAAGGCCCTTCGGGGCCTTTCGCTTTTTGGAAGTCCATTGCACACCCACGACCTTTCGCGCTGGACGCATTCGCATCGCTTCAGCGAGGGCAACGCCCGGGCCGAACGCGGCACCCGGCTGGTGATGTGGATCACGCTGGCCACGATGGGGGTCGAGATCGCCGCGGGCTGGTGGTTCAACTCCATGGCGCTGCTGGCGGATGGCTGGCACATGAGCTCGCATGCGCTCGCCATCGGCCTGGCTGCGTTCGCGTACAGCGCCTCGCGCCGCTATGCGGTGGACAGCCGGTTCGCCTTCGGCACCTGGAAGATCGAGGTGCTCGGCGGCTTCACCAGTTCCGTCCTCCTGGTCTGCGTCGCGCTCCTGATGGTCGTGGGGTCGATCGAACGCCTGCTGTCTCCGCAGCCGATCGCGTATGCCGAGGCGATCGCCGTAGCGATCGTGGGCCTGGTCGTGAACGTGGTCTGCGCGCTGGTCCTGGCCCGGGCCGGCCGCCACGACCACCATCACCATGATCATGATCACCACGGGCATGAGCACGAGCACGGCCACGACCACGGCCACAAGGACCTCAACCTGCGCTCGGCGTATGTCCACGTGCTGGCCGACGCCGCGACTTCAGTGCTCGCCATCGCCGCGCTCGTCGGCGGCTGGTTCCTCGGCTGGACCTGGCTCGATCCGGTGATGGGCATCGTGGGAGCGGCCCTGGTGGCGGTCTGGGCCAAGGGCCTGATGCAGCAGACCGGCGCGGTGCTGCTCGACCGCGAGATGGACCACCCCGTCGTGGATGAGATCCGCGAAGTGGTGGAAGCCGGACCGGGCGAGACCCGCATCGCCGACCTGCACGTCTGGCGCGTGGGCCGCAATGCCTACGCCTGCGCGATCAGCGTCGTCACGCACAGCGAGGCGGAAACGCCCGACGCCATCCGCGAGCGGCTGGCGGTGCACGAGGAAGTCGTGCACGCCACGATCGAGATCAACCGCTGCGCTTGAGGCAAGCGCGGGCGTCCGTCTTCAGCCGTTCACCATCACCAGCTTGCCCTTGACCCCGCGCGAGCCCATGTGCGCGTAGGCCTCCTTGAGCTGCGCCATCGGCATCGTGCGGTCGATCACCGGCTTGATCTTCCCCTGCGCGTACCACTGCGCCAGCTCGCCCATCATCGCGGCGTTGGCCTTGGGCTCGCGGCGCGCGAAGTCGCCCCAGAAGACGCCGACGATCGAGGCGCCCTTGAGCAGCGGCAGGTTCAGCGGCAGCGAAGGGATGGGCCCGGAAGCGAAGCCCACCACCAGGTAGCGGCCGCGCCAGGCGATGGAGCGGAACGCCGGCTCGGCGAAGTCGCCGCCCACCGGGTCGTAGATGACGTCGGGGCCCTTGCCGTCGGTGGCGGCCTTGATGGAATCGCGCAGGTTGCCCTGGCTGTAGTTGATGGTCGCATCGGCCCCGATGGACTTGCACAGCTCGCACTTCTCGTCGGACGAAGCCGCCGCGATCACTCGCGCGCCGACCACCTTCGCGATCTGGATGGCGGCCGTGCCCACGCCGCCCGCCGCGCCCAGCACCAGCAGGGTTTCGCCCGCCTTGAGCTGGGCGCGATCGACCAGCGCGTGGTGCGAGGTTCCGTACGTCATGATGAAAGCCGCCGCGTCCACCGCGGGGAAGCCCGGCGGCAGGGGGATGCACAGCGCGGCGGGCGCGATGGTGTGGGTGCCGAAGCCGCCGGTGCCCGACAGGCAGGCGACGCGCTGGCCCGCCTTCAGGTGCGTGACGCCTTCGCCCACCGCCTCGACCACGCCCGCGTACTCCGAGCCCGGCACGAAGGGCAGGGGCGGCTTGTGCTGGTACTTGTTCTGCACGATCAGCAGGTCGGGAAAGTTCAGGCTCGCCGCCTCGATGCGCACCAGCACCTCGCCGGCCCTGGGCTGGGGCGTGGGCAGTTCCTTCCACTGCAGCGCGTCGACGCCGACGGGGTTCTCGCAAAGCCAGGCTTGCATGGCGGTCTCCTTCCTTGGATGCGCAAAGCGGCCCATCATAGGCAGGACGCCGCCGCGCGCAGTCCCAGCCGCGACCCCAGCCCTACAATCGACGGCAGGCTGTCCGCATGAAGATCCTCCTGTCCAACGACGACGGCTACCAGGCACCGGGCCTGGTGGCGCTGCACGAAGCGATCCGCGACCTCGCCGATGTCGAGGTGGTCGCCCCGGAACACAACAACAGCGCCAAGTCCAACGCGCTCACGCTGCATTCGCCGCTGTACGTGCAGGAGGGCGCCAATGGCTTCCGCTACGTGAACGGCACGCCGGCCGACTGCGTGCACATCGCGCTGACCGGTTTCCTCGACTGGCGGCCCGACCTGGTGGTCAGCGGCATCAACAACGGCGCCAACATGGGAGACGACACCATCTACTCGGGCACGGTGGGCGCCGCCATGGAGGGCTACCTGTTCGGCATCCCCGCCATCGCGTTCTCGCAGGTCGAGAAAGGCTGGGGCCACCTGGACGCCGCCGCGAAGAAGGCGCGCGAGCTCGTGCAGCGCGTGCTGGAGCAGGGCCTGGATGCCGAGCGGCCGTTCCTGCTGAACGTGAACATCCCCAACCGCGCCGCGAGCGAGCTCGGGCCCTTCGAGGTGTGCCGTCTCGGCCGGCGCCACGCGGCCGAGAAGGTGATCCCGCAGCCCAGCCCGCACGGCCAGACCATGTACTGGATCGGCGGCGCCGGCCTGCCCAAGGACGGTGCGGACGGCACCGATTTCCACGCCACCGCCCACGGACGCGTGTCGGTCACGCCGCTGAAGGTGGACCTCACCGACCACGACGCGCTGGCCGACTGGTCGTCGCGCATGGGCCGCCTGGCCGGCGGTCCGCGATGACGCGCCGCCCCGGTTTCCCCGCGCGCCTGGGTCCGCCCTCCGCCTCCCCGCAAGT
>JAEWBU010000011.1 GCA_023390985.1 Pseudomonadota bacterium | reverse complement strand
CGGTTCGCAGGCCCGTGCCGCATCTTACCGCTTGCCGGTGGCGGCTCCCGGCTCGACCTTGGTGTGGTTCGGGGGGCCAACTACCAGAGGAAACCGTCATGCACCGAAAGAAAACAATCACCGGGGTCGGCACGTCGCTGTTGCTCATCCTGCTCACCGCTGCAGCGCAGGCAACTCCCGCCAGGCCGGACGCCGAGGTCGTCATCGAGTGGAACGAGCTCCTGCAATCGGTGGTTCCGGCCGGCGGGCTGTCGCCGCCGCGGTACTACGCGATGATGCACGTGGCCATGTTCGACGCGGTCAATTCCATCGAACACAGCTACGGCCGCTATCGCTTCAACGTCTGGAGCGTGCCGGGCGCCTCGTCCGAGGCTGCCGCCGCCCAGGCGGCGCACGACGTCCTGGTCGCGCAGTTTCCGGCTGCGGACTCGGTGGCGAAGTTCGACGCCGCCCTGCAGGCCAGGCTCGCGGGCATCAACCCGTATCGCGCAAAACTCGGCGCCGGCGTGGGCAAGGCCGTCGCAAAACTGGTCCTCGACTGGCGGCAGAACGATGGCTGGTCTAATCCGCCGCCCGCCTTCGTGCTGCCGCCACTTCCCGGTCTCTATCAACCCACACCGCCGGCGTTCGGGCCGCCCCAGTTCACCCAGTTTCCGACCACGCTGCCCTTCGCACTGCTGACGCCGACGCAATACCTGCCACGCCGCCCGCCGGCGCTGGACAGCGAGGCGTATGCGCAGGGCCTCAACGAGGTGAAGAGCATCGGCTCGGCCACCAGCATCACGCGCACGCCGGAGCAGACCCAGCTCGCACGGCTGTTTGCCAGCGTGACCAGCAGCACGGTGCACTGGGGATTGTGGAACCACGTGGCACGCGACACGGCCCGCGACCACCACCTGTCGCTCCCGGAGACGGCGCGGCTGTTCGCGCTGCTGAACGTGTCGATCCACGACGGCGTGCAGACTTCGCACAGCAGCAAGTTCGTGTACGCGCTGTGGCGCCCGGTGACGGCGATTCGCCGGGCAGACGAGGACCTGAACCCGCTCACCGACGCGGACCCGTCCTGGACTCCGCTACTAACTACTCCGCCCTATCCCTCGTACTCGGGGAACATGGCCTGCGTGGGAGCGAGCGCGGCGCGTGCGCTGGCGCTGTTCTTCGGCACGGATGCGGTGCCGTTCAACGCGGCATGGGTCGGCAGCAACGGGAATCCCGACGTCACGCGGCCGTACGCCGGCTTCTGGCAGATGGCCGAAGACCAGGCGAACAGCCGGGTCTATGGCGGCATCCACTACCGGTTCGACAACGAGGCCAGCCAGGCCACCTGCGTGCGCGTGCCCGAATACGTGTACGCGCACTTCATGTTGCCGCGCGACTGAGTCAGCCGGGGCGGACTCAGGCGGTCCGCCCCGCTTCCCGGTGCCCGCGCGGCGGCGCCTCCGCGGGCGCGGTCGGGTGGGCATGGACATGGGTATGTGCGTGCGCGTGCACCGCGCTGCGACCCGTGAGATGCACCACCAGGCCCAGCACCCCCATCGCCCACACGATCACCGGGCTCGACGGCAGATCGGTGATCAGCGAGACCGCGAGACCGACGACATAGCTGCCGATCGCCAGTGCATAGCCGTACATCAGCTGCCGATTCTTCGCATGCCGATACGTCGCCACGGCCGGCACGATCAGCGTGGTGAACACCAGGTACACGCCCACCAGCTGCACCGACGCGGTCACCACCAGCGCGAACAGCACGTAGAAGCCGATGCGACCTAACTTCTCGCGCCACATGAACCACACCAGCGCGAACGCGGCGGTCAGGATGGCGGTGCGCACCAGCTGCCCGGTCGACACCCAGAGGATCTGCCCGGCCAGCAGGTCCTTGAGGTTCTCGCCACCGTGCGGATCGTTGGCGAGCAGCAGGATCTGCGCGGTGGAGGCCAGCACGAACAGGATGCCGATCAGCGCCTCCTGCACCTCGGGCCGCTTGCGCTCGGTCCAGGTGAGCAGGATGGCGCCGGCCAGCGCCGCGGCGCCCGCCGCGAGCTGCGCGCCCCACCCGGTGACGGGAAGGTCGAAATGCGCCGCGGCGATCACGCCGAGCCCGGCCACCTGTGCGATGGCGAGATCGATGAACACGATGCCGCGCGACAGCACCTGCTGCCCCAGCGGCACGTGCGAGATGGCGACCAGGATTCCGGCGATGAGCGCCGGCCCGAGGATGCTGAAGTCCGTGAACATGTCGTTCATTTGAGTGCGCCCAGTAGTTTGTTCAGGGTGTCGTCGAAGAGTCCGAAGAGATCCTTGGCCTCCGGCGAGCCGCCGACGGAGAACGGCAGCACCACGGAGGGTTCGTGCAGCCGCTCGGACAACCACTCGGCCGCCTTGGGATCGTTGTAGGCGTTGAGCAGGATGAGCTTGGCAGGCGTGGTCGTGAGCTTGCCCACGAGCGTGCCGAGGTAGGCCGCGGTGGGTGGCACGCCCGGCTTGGGCTCGATGGACGCGAGCTCCACCAGGCCTAACCAGTGGCACAGGTACGCCTGGTCACGATGCATGATGACCACGGGCACACCCTTGAGCGGCGCGGCCTTGGCATCCCAGGTCTTCATGGCCGCATCCCAGCGCGCATCGAAATCCTTGCCCCGCGCCGCGAAGAACGCCGCCTGCGACGGATCCAGCTGCGAGAGGCGCGCGGTCAACGCGTGCGCCACGGCCTGGATGTTGTGCGGGTCGAGCTGCACGTGCGGATTGCCGAGCGGATGGATGTCGCCCATCGAGCGGTCGACCTTCGAGGGAATTTCCAGCAGGTGCAGCGCCGACGCCGCCTCGAAATAGCCCGGCGCGCCGGGCTGGATGTGCGCGTTGCCGGACTCCTGGATGAGCACGGGCAGCCAGCCGATCTCGAGCTCGGCGCCGGTCGCCACGACCAGGTCGGCGCTGCGCGCGCGTGCGACCAGGCTCGGCTTGGCCTCGACGCGATGCACGTCCTGCAGCGCCGTGGTGGCGACGTACACGTTCACCTTGTCGCCGCCCAGCTCCGTGGTCAGCGCGCCCCAGTCGGGCGTGGTGGCGAGCACCTTGAGCGCGGCGCTGGCCGGCAGGCTGGCAGCCGCTATCGACACGAGGGCCAACAATCTTATGAGTGTCTTCATTTTCATGTCCTAGTACTTGTGCGCACCGTGCGCGCCGATTCCGTAGATGTATTGCAGGCGCCAGATGTGATCGGTCTGGCCGTCGTCGCGCGCGTTGTCCCAGTCGTACTGGGCGCGCAGGCGCGAGAACTCGCTCGGATTCCAGTCGAGCATCACGGAGATGCGATCGGGACTGGCGTCGAGCAGGTTGGGTGGCGCGAACGCATACTCGGGTGTGCCCGAATCCAGCGAGTCGTAGCGGACGCCGGCACGCCAGCGCGCGGCGAACTGGTACACGCTCTGCAGGTACCAGCCGGACTGGGTGTTGCGGTAGTTATCGGCTAACAAGTCGCCCGCCGCGTCGAAGATGTCGCCGCTTTCGTGCCGCTGCAGGTATTCCGCCTGCACCTTGAGCTGGCGCCGCGGGCTCGGCGCCCACTTGAGCACCGCGTCGGCCACCCAGGTGTCCGAGTCACCCGTGAAGCCGTCGAACAGGGGCACGCCATCCTGGTCCTCGATGCCGCCGACGCGGTTCTCGGCGCGCTGCGTCAGATAGGAGAGGCCCGTGCGCCAGCTGGTGTAATCACCGATGTCACCACCCAGGTGCGCAAACAACGTGACGCCGTTGAGACCATTCTTCTCGAGCCGCGTCGCGGGATATCCGTCACCGTTGCCGCCCTCGGCGCCGAACTCGAGGAACAGGTCGGTGGGTGCGAGCCACTTCACCTGCACGCCGTTCTGCTTGTACTGCCCACCGAAGAAGGCCTGGTAGACCAGCGGCTGATCGACGAAGTCCCAGGCATGCGCGTGGACTTCGTTGAGGTAACCGAAGCCCGAGAAGAAGCGACCGCCCTTGATGGACAACCCGTTCTGCAGGGCCGTGGTGCGGAAGAACGCCTCCTCGACTTCGATCTCGTTCTCCCCGTCGATGGATGCCGTCAACTGCCCGGAGAAATACGGATCGATGCTCGCGCTGAACGTCAGCTCGGACTCTCCGAGATTGAAGCTGCGCGCGCCCGGCCCTTCCTCACCGCCGGACGGCACGAAGCCCGCCATGTGCCAGTCGCCGGGATCGCGCGAGGTGTTCGTGTACGAACCGCCGAGGATCAGCGAAATGGCCGGATTGAAGGCGTTCGCACCGCCACCGGCGGCCGGCGCGGGCGGTGCCGGCTCCGGC